>NZ_JACLIC010000001.1:0-1624 GCF_019748695.1 Paenibacillus cucumis (ex Kampfer et al. 2016)
GGCTAATTTGATGCCTTACTTCGACGGTGTGTTCTTTGAAAGAGCACAAGTATGCTCTTCCGTGAACACGTCGGACGAGGCAGTCGGTGAGCAGTCACCGCGTAGCGGCTGAAACGAAGTGGAAGACCCGAAGGGTTGACGACCGCGGCTCCCAGACAATCCTAGAGGCATGTCCCGAACCCTGCGTTCGGGACCCTGCCACCCGGCGAGGAGCAGGGGTTGAGGGGACAGCGTCCCTCATCGCCGAAGGCAAAAGCCGTCCAGGGCGCTGCCCTGGTCAAGTTCCCTCAGGGAACGCGAAGTAGGGTGGTCCTTTTATTAGAAGAGAGTAACTTTTTTTAAAAAGTGGCTCAAACCCTTGATACTACTGGGTTTGAGGGCTATTTTCGTAGTAAAGTTTCTCTTACTTTATAGTAAAGTTTTCTTGCATTCCTAGTAAAAAAATAGTTTACTATTTAGTAAATGATATACGAAAGGTGTGTTTTTAGGATGTCGAAAGCTAAAGGCAAATTTGTTGGTCAAAGCAAATGGATGAAGCTTGGTGAAGACAATATTCCTACTGGCGAAGTTAGAACAGTTGACGAATTCGAAAGCAGCATAGACTCCAGAAACGGATTCATGATTACCTACATGACTTCGGTTATTGGGCTAATCGAGAAGCTTGGCACCAAAAAAATGCTCGTTGTGAAATACATTTTCGAGAACATGAGCAAAACTGAAAACACGCTGATCACCACTGTTGACGAGCTTGCGCGTAACAGCAAAGTCTCAAAACCTGTTGTCGTTGAGACACTTCGCCTCCTCGAGGAGGCAGATCTCATAGCCCGTCGCACAGGATCTATAATGCTCAGTGCAAAACTGATCCATCGAGGCGATCAGCACAAAGAACGCTATCTCATGGCTAAATTTCATTCGTTCTCTGGTGATCCGGAAGATCCAGACACTGAAGGATAAAACCTCGAAAAAGGGAGAGGGGGCCGATCGGCTGCTCTCCTTCGATTTTTTCCTGCTACCGGTTCGCAGAACCGTATAAGCAGGGGATATATCCCCTGCACTCCTCCTCTAACCCCTCTAAAATCGATTCTCCCGCGTTTTCTTGAATAGGTACCTCCAAAAGTACCGCCGACCAAAAAAACGCCTTAAAATCGAAAATAGACCACTCTAATCTCGTATGTCCATTTTCTTCTTTTTCACTTCCTCGCCTTCTCACACCCGCCTATTTTGCCTTCTCCGCGCTTTTTCACCCTTCTCCCGATATTCTCCCTACTTCCGCTTCCCATCGCTTCAAACGCCTTTCTGCTTCTTCTCAGCCCCTTTTATTTGCTATTCACTGACTCCAACCTCTCTTTACTCACCTCTGAATTTTCTCCTGAACTTCCTCTCAAACATCATTTCCAGCCTTACCGATCCGGATCTGATCTCTCACAACTTTTCTCTTCTCACACACAAACTGAACTAGCTGCATGCTGCTCACTGTAATTCCAGACCCCACACAAACTTCTCTCGAACGTTGTTTGTGTGGGGTCTGGAATTTGCCACGGTGAGCAGCATGCAGCCTTCGCGCCTTGATGCGTCTAGGTTTTGGGGTTTTTTTGCATATCAAATAAAATCGCAAGGCTTGAAC
>NZ_JACLIC010000010.1:0-301361 GCF_019748695.1 Paenibacillus cucumis (ex Kampfer et al. 2016)
CATTTACCAGTACATTGAGTTCTATTACAACCACAAGCGAATGCATGGTGCGCTAGGTTATCTTTCCCCTACTCGTTTTGCGAAGAAGTTTACGGACAAATCCGTCGCGTAAGTGTCTACTTTCTTGACATTGGTCCAGTAGGAACGCTATTTCACCGAAATAGACCAGATTGAGATGAAAAAGGACCATTTTCGGCTAAATAAGGTTTCTGGTGATCGTTAGAATTTGCAGACTGCAAAAATGAGTCAAATAAGGTCTGTCAGGATCGTTAGAGATAGACGGTACATAAAAGATAGGTCAAAACCTTAAGGAGTAGTAGCTCCGGCTAAGTTCAGAGTTAAACAACATGGAAACATTCCAATACCAGCCGATAGAGAGCATTGCAACGTGAAGGTTAGATTTTTAGCAAGTTCAGGTCGAATTCAGGAACCAGTTTTTCTTGCATGGCACGACCAAGCAGGGCCGTAATCGCAGCATAACCGTCTTCACCCAAATTAGCACTGAATTCGTTGACGTACAGGTCGATATGTTGAGCGGCTACGTTGGGATCCATCTCCTGTGCATGCTCCATGACATATGCTTGGGATTCTTCAGGATGAGCCCAAGCGTACTCCACAGAGGCACGTGCCCAGCCCGCCAAAGCGTGAGCATCCAGATCGCGGCGGGCAATAATGGCACCGAGCGGAATCGGCAAGCCTGTGTCATTTTCCCACCAGTTACCAAGGTCAGTCATCAGTTGCAAGTTATAGTTTTGGTACGTAAAACGTGCTTCATGGATAACCAGCCCGGCATCGATTTGACCATCACGAACGGCAGGCATAATTTTATCAAAAGGCATGACAACAATTTCACCTACACCGCCGGGAACATTTTGCGCGGCCCATAGACGGAATAACAGATAGGCTGTCGAGCGCTCGCTTGGTACGGCAACACGTCGTCCAGACAGGTATGACGGGTCAGTTGTTCCATCAGCTGTTAAAACCAAAGGGCCGCAGCCTCTGCCCAGAGCACCGCCAGCAGGTAATAAAGCATAGTTTTCCAATACATAAGGTAGCGCCGCATAAGAGATTTTCATCACTTCCGGAATGTCTGGTCCAATTGGACTTGCAGCAAGACCGTTCGTTATATCGATATCCGCATAGCGGACTTCAAGCTCAGGTGCACCAGGAATTAGACCGTGTACCCAAGCGTGAAAGATAAAAGTATCGTTAGGACAAGGGGAAAAAGCAATATTCATGATGTGATAACCTCCCGTAAAATAGAACTTGCTGCCTGGAGCGCATCCAGGGCATCCTTGATGCGCCAAGCGTCGCGGTCGCGTGGACCGACCGCGTTAGATATGCCGCGCAGTTCGAGCACCGGCAGGCCGAACTGCTGCGCAGCTGTTGCTACGCCGAAGCCTTCCATGCCTTCGGCGGCAGCATCCGGCACGCGGCGCAACAGCTCCGCGGCCGTCTGCGCGGTTCCGGTCGCCGTGGACACGGTGACCGCAGTGCCTCCGCTGACAGCGAGCCCTGCCCGCTGCAGCTCATGGCGCAGGCGCGCGGCAAGCACCGCGTCCGCCGCCACACGGGACGAGCCGAATCCGAGCTCGTCCACAGAGAGGAAGCCGTCTGGCGTCTGCGAGCCCAGATCGGCTGCAACCATGGCGTCGGCTACCACGAGGGAGCCGACGTCCGCCCGGCCGGGGAACCCGCCGCCGATGCCGGCACTGATCACCAGCCCATAGGCTGATGATCTGGCGCCGGTCCCGGCAACGGGCCCCGGCCCTGAAGATGCGGCAGTGCCTTGCGCCGCATCAAGTTCCTCTGGCGCGGCCTTGCCGTGCGCCAGTTCACGTGCCGCTGCTGAAGCGAAAGCTAGCGCAGCGGCAGTTCCGGCAGCGGCCGAGGCAGGGCCAACGCCCGCTGCAATAACATCAAACTGTGCTGCGGCATGATCACCCAAGCCTCGAAGGATGGCGTCTTTTTCCGCGTCCACAGCCGTTACAATCAGTATGCGTGAAGAAGCGGAGAGAGCGGCTGTAGAAGCGGCCTTATCAGAAATCGTACCTTTTGTTATGTTCATGAGTTGTTTACCTCGATTTTAATTGTAATAGTAGATAGATCGGCGTTGCCAAGCCCAGCATGCATACGGATAGTGTTTAGAAGGCTATCTACTTTAGTATTTTGCAAAAATTCATCATTCGTTTGCATACACACACATAACCCGAACTCAAACTCGTAACCATACACTTATACGTATATAAATGTCCACTGTATGGAAACAAATTCATTCTTTTTGTCTTTCAAAGAGTGGACAGTACTCTCCAAAAGAGCATGTCCCTCCGCTAATGATTGTAACACCATATATAGATGGGAAAATCAAAATTGTTATTTTTGATCTATATGTAGGTTGGTAGGTGAAGTGTGTTCTTTTAAGAAAAGTGTCCACCTTTTGATAAACAAAATCCCCAAATGTACACGACAAGTGGACAAGTTACAAACACGATCATGTCCTTTCCGAAAGCCGGAACAGCGAATAGCGAATAGCAAAATGAAAACTTTCCACCTTACTATTACTCACACTCACTCATCACACTCACACTGACTCTAACTCATCCCATCTTAGCTCTTCCCACCTCACACTAACCCACCCTAACTCATCCTAACTCATTCTATCATTTTAACTCATCACTTCTCTAACTCATAACTACCTCTCTATCTCACCCTCACTGACCTTGTTCATATCTCGTCATACCTTTTCATACCTCATCTTTAATTCATCCTAACTCATACTAAGCCATTGTAACTCATCATAACGAAGGAGCAGGTGCAAAACAATCTTTCGAGCTTATTCGTACCAAGTCCAGTTTAGAACATGTTCGCACCAGCCCAAAGGAATATCCCTCTGATTTTTTAAAAAATAACATGATCGTTTTTTTGCGTTCTTTTTATATGTCAACTATACCATATGGATTGGTTTTATATACATTTTGCTATTCCCGAATTCAGGCATGGAGTTAAAGTTAAAGATTGACAAACTGTATTAACTGTATTATTAATAGTAGTACAGGTAGTACACTGAGAGTACACTAACAGCAAAACAAGCAAGGCGACATACTAAGTTAAGAAAGGAGGTGCGGGATGTTCGAATTGGATGTACGTAGCCGGAAGGCGATCTATGAGCAACTGGTGGATAAAGTCAAAGAAATGATCGTATACGGTATTCTGAAACCCGATGAGCAGCTTCCTTCCGTTCGGTCATTATCAACACAGCTCACCGTGAACCCGAATACAATTCAGAAGGCATACCGTGAGCTTGAGCGAGAAGGTTATATTTATTCCGTGCAGGGTAAAGGAAGTTTCGTATCACCATCTGTGGAACATCCGAAGGAGGCTATGAAAGACGAGATCAGAGAATCCTTGGTGAAACTGATTGCCGAAGCTTCGTTTTCCGGTTTATCCAAGGCGGAGATGACTCTTTTATTCGAAGAAGCGATGGCCCGTATAGAGAAGGAGGTGCCCCATGATTGAGCTGAATCAAGTCGTTAAAGCTTTTGAACAGGAAAAGGCTGTCGATGGCGTAACAATGTACATAAATAAGGGGTCGATCTATGGTTTACTCGGTTCCAACGGGGCAGGCAAAACATCGTTGCTCAAAATCATTGCCGGTATTTATCGTCAAGACCGTGGAACAGTGCGCATTAACGGAGCCGAGGTATACGAAAATTTAGACCTGAAAGGCCGCACTATTTTCATGGCAGATTCACCAAACTTTTTCCCGCAATCTTCGATTACGCATATGGCTGCATTCTACCGCTCAATCTATCCAAGCTGGAGTGAGGAACGTTTCAACCAACTCGGGGCTGTCTTCAAATTAGATGTAAAACGCAAGCTTCATCGCATGTCCAAAGGCATGCGCCGTCAGGCTGCGGTATGGCTGGGACTCAGCTGTATGCCTGAGGTGTTGCTTATGGATGAACCGATTGATGGACTCGACCCTGTCATGCGCCAGCAGATCAAAAACCTCTTGTTCCAGGAAGCGGCGGAGCGTCAGGTGACGATTATCATCTCCTCCCACAATTTGCGGGAGATTGAAGATCTCTGTGATCATGTAGCCATTATGCACAAAGGCCAAATTATCGTGCAGAAGGATCTGGATGACCTTAAGGCTGATACACACAAGATTCAGGTTGCCTTCCGCCACCCGGATCATGCTGATTTATTGAAAGAACAGGTTCATATTATGCATGAAGAAAAAAGAGGAAGTGTCTCTTTGTATATTGTTAAAGGTCATCGTGAAGATGTTACGGCGCAATTTCGTTTGCATGATCCGTATCTGCTGGATGTGTTGCCGCTGACACTGGAGGAGATTTTTATCTATGAAATGGAGGGTGCCGGGTATGACATTCAACCGATTATACTTTAACCGCGGTATCCTGTACCAAAATTTCAGGCAGCACGGATGGCTTGGTATTGTTTATCTCTTGTTATTATTAACGCTTCCGCTATTTATCGGCACAGAGTATCGAGATTATACGGAGGACATTAGTACTCTATTTAAAGTAAACGGGGAGTTTCATTGGTTTCTTGCAATTACGGTGCCGGTTGTGATGGCTTTGTTCCTGTTCCGTTACATTCAAGCAGGGGGGCCTGCGGATGTATATCACAGCCTGCCGCTGAAGCGTAGACATTTGCTCACGATGAACCTGATGACCGGATATGTAATGATTCTGGTCCCCATCTGGATTACGGCTGGAGTTACCAAGTGGGTGTCCGTAGCTCTGAATGAACCCGCTTATGTTTTTAACGACAGTGCAATCTGGATGTGGGGAGTAACCATAAGCATTGTCTCTCTCTTCATGTTTACGCTGACAGTTGCGGTAGGGATGTGTATCGGGCAATCTATTCTACAGGGTCTGACTGTATATGGCATCAGCCTGATTCCTTTGATTTTCTGGGGAGTCTTTGGACTGCATCTGAAGCATTATCTGTTTGGTTATCCGGAAAACATTTTCCGATTCAAAATCGAGACGATTTCTCCTATTTCCCGCGTCAGCAGTTTCAGTTATGCGATTCCTGGATGGGGCGAACTGAGTATTTACGCTGGGATGACCGTACTTATGATCGTTCTATCGTATCTCTTTTACCGTAAGCGCCATGTAGAATCGGCAACCCAAGCCATCGCATTTCGCATTGTAAAACCAATCTTCCGTTTTGGATTTATGTTCACGGTTGTGTTGCTTAGTGGTGCATATTTTTCAATGATTTCCCCAGGCGATTCCGGGATATGGGGCGTTGCAGGGTATATTATCGGAGGCGTTGCGGGCTATATTGGAGCTGAGATGATCATTCGCAAAACCTGGCTGATCTGGAACAGTAGCTTATTACCACATTTTGCTGTATATGGAATTGCAACTGCACTTATTCTTTACGTGCCTGTGGCAGACTGGAATGGTTATGCGACAAATGTGCCATCGAAAGACAACGTCGAGAAGGTTCGAATTGGCGGGGACCATACGATCTATGTAGATAATCAGATTGTAAAGCTGGATGATGAACAATTCTACTCTAATGACATGGGATATATTGATGCTGTTCTTGCACTTCATCAGAAAATTGTAGATTTCCGTCAGACGTTGAATGAGAAGGGACAAAGCCGGATTATACCTGACCAAGAGAGCGTCAGGGTTGACTATAAATTGAAGAATGGAAAGACAATATCACGGCAATATATCGTTCAAGAGAGCCGTTTTCAACAAGAGTTTGAGCATATGAAAAACTTCGAAGATTATAAAGCAGTCAGTTATGGAACCTATGCACTCGACAATGACGTTCGCAGCATTGGTATCCGGTCAAGATTAACTAGTGATCGCGCTGTATACATCAGTAACCCGCAGCTCATTCGTGAATTCAAGGCACTCTTGAAAGCAGAAATTTTAGATCAAACGTATGAAGATCAAAAATCCCATTGGGAGTCGTATGCATCAGCTGAGGTTTATCAAGATTACCGGGATGGATTATCGTCCAAGCAGATTTTGGATCAACCTAATCTTAGCTCCACATATGAGATTAAACCAACCTACACCCGTTTAATTGCATGGCTCAAAGAGAACAAATTGTATGATCAGTTGCAGGTCTCTGTAGATGAAGTTGCTTCTGCCCAGTTTATTAAACAAGAGATTAACAGCCCGGGTAAAGCTATATATGTCTATCCTGACCCGCAATTCATAGATGAAAATCTAAAAGGAAACAAGAAGGTAGCCACCAAGAACAAAGAAATTATCAGCCAGTTGCTCCAGCGGCAAAGATCAGGTTACTACACCGATCAGGGTATCTTCTATCAGATCAAGCTTAATTTTAATAAAGGCCAGAACGTCTATATGATGTTAGAAGAGGATGATCTTACCGAGGGTATGAGAGCCATTCTAATCGATCTTTAAATTTTTCTTTACTTCAGCTTGACCAAATGAAAGATGTGGAATATATTTGAAAAAGTGAAGATCCAAGCGATTTGTTGAATCACCGAATCTTATATGGAACGGCTCAAGAGGGAAGCACCCGTAAGAGCAGGCACATGCCTGACTTGCGGGTGCTTTTTTGTCGTTCGCCGAACGGATCGCTGATGTTGAATCTTGAACTGCAAGGGAGTCTTACTCTGGACGCTGTACGGAACAATTGTTGGATATATACAGGGTGAATAGTGTCGCGGACTTCCATACTAATTTTGAGAAAAAGGGGTGCAGAAGGATGATGTATTTAAGACCGGAGAAGAAACGATTGGTAGAGCAACTTACGTTGCCTCGACAACCAATGGAAACGTGGAAGAGGCAGTCAACGTGGGTGCAGTTTTTTCATTTTTGGTTAAAGCTACTGGTTGGACATTCGGTTTTAAGAAGATTGAGTGTGATGTTTGTTGCAACGTACGGCATTGGAATGATATGTAGTGCAACAACAGTTCACGGTGAAGGGATTGAGCTGAATGTTACTGCGCAGAAAGCCTGGAATACAGTAGTGAATAAGGCAGATGCGCAAACGGAACGTTCCTTACTACAGACATACGAAAGTGCCGGGAAATGGATTTCCCAAAAAGAGATGTGGGAACAAAAGATCAAGCAACTACATACAACGAACGCTACTGAGTTGGTGCAGCTTCGAAAGGCAATCAGTAATACCGATGCAGCGAAGCTGGCTGCTCTTCAGAAGTCAGTGGAACTTACACAGGCACGTTATGAACCTTTATTCAAACTTTATAGCTCACTGAACAAACAATTGTCTGCTTCCAAGGCTCTCCAGAGCAAAGAGTGGAGTTCGGCCATTCGTACACAGGCTGACACGCTAAAACCCTTGGTGCAATTGGCACGTGAGGATATTCGTGCGAAGAAATTGAGCCTTGCTGAAGCACGGAAGCGGAAAAATAAGGAGGTGAAGCGGCTGCGAGCGATGTTAAATGGCACAAATGCTGTAAAAAAGCAGATACAAACGGCCAAGAAACAAGTCAGTTTGTCCAGAGAACGGTACTCGGATGCGCTTCGTAACTTTAAACAAACCCTAAAAAAAGGTGAGCCTTCACGTGTGCTGAGTAGCCTGAATTCCCTGGTTTCTTCTGCTGAGAGATGGACGGTTGCGAGCCAACATATTCACACGTTAGAGCAAAAGGTGTCTACGATCTACGTTACAGTAAGCCAAGAAATCCACAACAGATCCAAATGAATGAGCCTGATCCTGCAAGAAAATTGCATGGGAGAAACTAGATTTTTTCTGGTGCGTACACCTCTATAACAGAACCATTCATTGAACATGGAGCGAGGTGCAGGCTGGTGCAGATAGAGAGCAGAACGGGTTTGAAACGAAAGCGTTACTGGATTCCCATCAGTTTATTGCTCCTGATTATCGGTGTTGTAGGAGTAGGCTCACAATTCACACCCAGAATAACAGTACTTTTGCTAAAGACAGGGAATGGATTGTTTACTACAAATGAAAGCGACAAGGCATCGTTTATTTCGGAAGGGATAACCCGTGTTACCGATGTGGCCTATGCAGATGGAGGTCGTAACAACAGTACGCTGGACATTTATTATCCTTCCGCAGCAACTAAACCCTTGCCAGTCATATTGTGGGTTCATGGCGGCGGTTGGGTTATGGGTGATAAAAAAGACATAGCCGATTATGCGGTGCAGTTAAGCAAACGTGGTCATGTGGTGGTCAGCATGAATTATGCACTTGCGCCGAATACGACATACCCTGTGCCCGTAATGCAAACCAATCAGGCTCTAACATATATCAGAGATCATGTGAGTGAATATCAAGGTGATCCGAGCAACCTGTTTCTTGCTGGTAATTCGGCTGGTGCCCAGATTGCAAGTCAGACTGCGGCGTTGCTTACGAATCCCAATCTGGCAAAACAAATGAATATAACGCCATCAGTGGAATCTGAACAGTTAAGAGGTACACTTTTGTTCTGTGGGCCATATCAATTGCGTACTGTCGAGAGTACAGGCTTTCCGTTTATACGAACGTTTCTATGGTCATATACGGGAAGCAAGGCATACGAGAATGATCCACATCTGGATGAAATGTCAACGGTCCTTCAGGCCACAGCCACCTTTCCACCATCATTTATTACTTCTGGTAATGATGATCCTTTGACCGTACAATCGATTGAACTTGCAGAAGTGTTAGAGCGTCAAGGTGTCACGACAGAAACATTATTTTTTCAATCATCTTCGGAGAAGCTGGGACATGATTACCAGTTCGATCTGGGGAGTGAAGCAGCGCAGCAGGCGCTACAGGCATCCGTGCAATTTATTCAGGCTCATAAAAAAGAAAACTAAAGATACAAAGAATTCAAGTTAAATTGGCACTTTAAAAAGGGTATCACAGCGATTCACCATGAAAAAAACATGACATACGACTGGGACACCCTTTATTTATTTATTTATTTATTTATTTATTTATTTATTGGCCAGAACTAATAATCTGAGCATAGCTTCTTCAACTGTTGCACGTGGACAGGCTACGTTGATGCGCATGAATCCGGCATATTCTCTGCCGAAGACAACCCCACTATTGAATGCGAGTCCTGCCTCATGAAGCAGTTTCTTGCTTAATTGCGCATGAGTCAATCCTAATTCCCGGAAATCGACCCATAACAAATAGGTGGCTTCAGGAAGGTACAGACGGATACCTGGCAGATGCTCCCCAATAAATTGCTGCACGTATTCCATGTTGCCCCGAATATAAGCAAGACATTGATCAAGCCAATCTTCGCCACCGTTATAAGCGGCCTCGGTTGCTACGGCTCCTAGTGTACTAATACTGGATAACCCCATGGTACGCACGCCTTTGGCGAACTGTTCCCGCAATTGGGCATTAGGAATGATAATGTTTGATGAACTTAATCCGGGGATATTAAACGTTTTGCTTGGTGCTGTGCAGATGATGCTGCGAGCTGCGATCGCTTCCGAGATCAGACTTAGCGGTGTATGTGTTCCACGTTCATACACCAGATCAGCATGGATTTCATCCGATACGATGAGCACATTATATTTCAGACACAGTGATGCAAGAGCCTCCAGTTCCTCACGGCTCCATACTCGTCCAACCGGATTGTGAGGACTGCACAGGATCAGCATTTTGACCTTTCCATTCTGGAAACTTCTCTCCAGATGATTCAGATCCATGGTGTATTTCCCATGTTCTTCGATCAGTGGATTCGTAATGAGTTCCCGGTCCTGATCTCTCACGACATCATAGAAGGGAGGATATACGGGTGTCTGGATGACTACAGCATCCCCTGGTGAAGTAAATTGTTGTACCGCTATACTGAGCGCAGGTATGATCCCTGGCGTGAATACGATCCAGTCCGCATGGATTTTCCAGTTGTGACGGCGTTGCATCCAATCTGTGACGGCTGCATGATAGGCCTCGGTTCGCAGAGTGTAACCAAAGATGCCGTGTCCCATCCTGGCCTGTAAAGCTTCAATAACAGATGGAGGAGCAGCAAAATCCATATCGGCTACCCACATAGGAAGTGCATCTGCTACACCGAATAATGCCTCAAGCCCGTCCCATTTCTCGGAAGCGGTAGATATTCGGTCAATCGGTGTATCAAACAAATATTGATCTATCATAACAAAGAAGTCCTCCTTGGTTCATTGATTCGTTGTTACGTCCTACAAACAAGACATCATTATCTAATACATCTTGTATTTTCGCAACTTCTAAACCATTTTTATATGACCCAAGTCCTGATTTAGCGAGATATCGTTTACAACCTGCCATCAAGTACTTATGATATGGCTAACATGAGGTGGGAGTTGAAGGATTATCGATACAGTTCATTGTTATATGAACTAAATTCATCTGCACTATACCTTTCATAACCTCATGATTCAATTCAATATGTAATATTCATCTTTTATTATACTGAACTTTGGAGGCGAAGGAACATGAAAAACAAAAAGTGGTTGATTGCAGCAGGCGTATTTGGGATGGTGTTAACGGGATCAGCAGGTGTCTATGCAGGTACGCAACTGGAAACGATCAAAGCCTATCTGAATCACGGACTTGCCATTGAAGTAAACGGACAAAAATTCACACCGACAGGTGATCAGGGCAAAAAACTTGCGCCTATTACGTATCAAGGCAGTACATACCTTCCGGCTCGCTCCATTGCTGAAGCTTTAAATACAGAAGTGAAATATGACGCCAAGAATAATAAGGTAAGCATCGGTGCTTCAAGCTCATCAGGCGGGTCTGCATCCACTGGAAGCGGTCAATCCACATCTCCATCGACAGGTACGAACACACAAGCTCCAGGCGTGAAATCCAAGTACTTGCCAGCAGATTTCCCATTACCTAAGGATGCAAAAGCGACCAGCTTGATTGAGAATGTTGTAGATGGAAACAAAAAAGTAGTGCTGATCTATACATCCAAGGAGAGTCTGAGCACTCTCGCTTCATCTTACAAAAACTATTATCAGAATAAAAACCTGACTCAAAACAGTGAGGATATTCAAGCTGACGAATTCAGCATTTTAGGTCGTGAGGAAGGCAAGTACGCTGTAACGATCACAGGTAACGCATCTTCAAGCGATAAGGATTTGAATGAAGTTACGGTCATCTGGGGAGAAGAATAAGCAAGTTCATATGTTTTCTAATTCTTAAAATAAAGCAAGCCGATATGCCTGTAATGATTCGTGATTACAGGCATATCGGCTTTTTGCGTTCAAAGTGCAGAGTATCCATGTAACAGTCTTTAGGTCAATCTTTTCGTTCAACTTCCATGGGAGGTTTACAGATACTCGTTAAACCACCCGACGATATGCTCTAAACGTCGCACCCTCAGATGTGGATTACCGGAGCGAGATAGTTCATGGTTGGCTCCAGGGAAACGAACGAGTCGGGTCGTTTGCTTGCGCCGTTTCAGTGCAACATATAATTGCTCGGCTTGCTCAATGGGACAGCGGAGATCCTGTTCGCCATGAAGAATAAGCAGTGGGGTCTGCATATTGCCCACATAAGCCAGCGGAGAATGTTTCCACAGTTTTTCCGTGTCTTCCCATGCATTACCGCCAATCTGATCTTCCGTAAAGAAATATCCAATATCACTGACGCCATAGAATGACAACCAGTTGCAGATGGAACGCTGGGTAACAGCGGCTTTGAAGCGGTTCGTATGTCCCACGATCCAGTTCGTCATGAACCCGCCATAGCTACCGCCGGTTACGCCCAGTCTGGATGGATCGATGAAGGCATAATGGGATAAAGCATAGTCCACAGACTCCATCAGGTCTCGGTAATCCCCACCGCCATAATCTTCCCGACAAGCATTCACGAACTGTTGACCATATCCTAATCCTCCACGCGGATTGAGATACATCACAGCATAGCCCTGAGCAACAAGGAGCTGGAACTCATGCATAAAAGTAAAACCATACATCATATGCGGGCCGCCATGAATTTCAAGAATTGTCGGAACCTTGACACCCTCAACGATGCCATGAGGTTTCATGATCCACCCTTGCAGCTGTAGCCCATCCGACGAGTCAAACCAGAAGGTTTCTGGCGTACTAAGCCAAATGTCCTGTTCTAACTGCGGGTTACTGTTCGTGAGACGGACAGGTTCGATTCCGGGGTCTCCTGGTTGTTCATACAGATACAAGTCACCGGGATGTTGTGTATTCGCAACAGCCGCGACGATCTGGCCCTGTGCCAGCTCTGCAAACTGATAGATCTCGCACTCATCTGGCAAAATGTAATCGGCACCACTTCCATCTAATGCGAATCTAGCTATACGCACGCTGCCATGTATCGTAGCAAGACACAGAATGGAAGAGCCATCCCGTGAATATAGCGGACCTGTCGTGACGAGGTGAGAGCGCATATCACCAACAAGGCTATGATTCAACTGTACATCCCAATCTGCACTTAGGCATTCAGGTGTTCCACCCGATATCGGGAGTGTATACAACTTCGTCAAGGTAGCATTGCCATAAGAGCGGTCACTGGCGAGAAGGGCCAGGGATTGCGCGTCAGGTGCATAACTAAGCCGATAGAAGGTATATCCTTCCGGGGTTAGTTGCTGTAGATCTGATCCATCAGGTCTGGATGTATACACATGATTGGTCAACGTAAAGTCGCTATGATCTGCGCCCTCTTCAGGCATTTCAGTAATCCAGGCGATGCGTTTTCCATCCGGAGACCAAGCATAGTCCCCGATATCATAGTGACCCGTCGTAACAGGAATAGCCTCTGCGCTGATTGGCGCGATAACAAAGAGATGAGAGCGTTTGCCATTCCATAATCCGCCACTATCCGATTTCATGAGAATTCGGTCCACGATGATTTCTTGAGGCAGTGAGTTTTCCTTATGATCTGTGTTGTAGCCTTCCGCGGACGTTGAATCTGGTTTTTTATCTATCATTTCCACCGAAGACTTTACAAGCAGTGTCCTGCCATCTGGCGCCCATAAGAAGGAACTGACGCCATGCTGCAGGTGACTGATCTGCTGTGCTTCTCCGCCATCCGAAGCCATGAGCCATACCTGGGATTTTCCCTGCACTTCGCGTATAAAAGCAAGCTGAGCCCCATCCGGCGACCAAGCTGGGGAATGATCATTTTCTCCAGAAGTGAAAGGTCTGTCCTTTCGACTATCCAGATGAAGTAGTCTCAGGTGTGAGCGATAACCATCGTGTTTTTCATTTACTTGCCGGCTAACATACACCAGATGTCCACCTTGAGGAGAAGGGACCGGATCATTAACCCATGTAAGCTGGTACAAATCTTCCGATGTCATGCCACGTTGCTCGTTCATCGCTTGTCCTCCCACTAGTATTCAGATTGGATAATTTCCTAAGCTTTCCATTTATATTAACGGAAAGACAAGTACAGGACAACAACTTGCCGAATGAAATGACGTTAAGTTTTTTTACAAGGAAGGAATAGACGCACAGGAAATGTTTAGGCCTAGCCCGAATGGTTTAATGTACAATGCAATTCCTGTTTTGAACTGCACATGATTTAGTCACAAGAAGGAGGAAGTTTTGCTTGAATACATCTTATGAACAGCATGTGGAATATCCGAGCAGGAAACGAATGGCTTTGATTACGGCAGGGGCATCGCTTTTTGTGAGTGCCGGATTCTTTCTGATGTTTGACCGATCTTCAGGTGCAGGTACTTCCATCATATCCAGTGTTCTTGGTCTGTTGTCTGTCCTCTTTTTTGGCACGTGTTTCTTCTATAGCCTGGTAAAGATGATCCGAAAAGAACCTTCCTTTGTCATTAATGAACAGGGGTTTGTCGATTCTTCCTCTTATACCTCAGGCGGGGCAGTGGCCTGGAGGGAAATTGAACATATGTTTATGTATGAGCTGATGGGGCAAAAAATGATTGGGGTTAAACTGCAGGATGAGAAAGCATTTATGGAACGTCATAACGGGATGAAGCGCAAGCTGATGGCGGCGAATAGCAATATGGTGGATGCAACCATCAGTATTGCGCAAAGTAGTATCACTTTGCCAATCGACGAACTGTATCTTATGATGATGAATCATTGGCAGCATGGTAAAGGCGGCAGGATTTACGTTTTGAACGGGAGGAAATAATACATATGGCTTAGAACGGCAGGTCTTTGAGACCTGTTTTTTTGTGTGCTCAAATAACAACTGAAAATAGGCTTTACAATACTAACTACCTAGTGTACTATGTAACTAACACACCGATACAGAAAGGAGCGAGAACATCGTGCCTATCGAATTTGATAACAATTTACCGATCTATCTGCAGATCATGCAATATATCAAACGACAGATTGTAACCGGCGCCCTCAAGGCAGGAGATAAAATTCCTTCGGTTCGTGAACTGGCTGCCGAACTGCAGATTAATCCAAATACAGTACAGCGTACGTTCCAGGAGCTGGAGCGTGAAGAAGTGGTTGAGACGAAGCGGGGTTTGGGCAGATATGTGACAAGTGAGGAGAGGAAAATCATGATGATCAAGAAAGAAATGGCCGGCGAATTGCTGGATCGTTTCCTGACCGGAATGCAAGAGCTTGGAATCGAAGAACAGGATATTGTGTCCATCGTGACGGATGCTTTGGCAGAAGGTAGTCAGAGGAAAGGAGAGAAGACACATGAGTAACATTCTTGAACTTAATCAGGTCAACAAGACATATGGGCGTAAACAGGCGTTACACAATGTCTCCCTGAATATTGCTCCAGGACGAATTGTAGGTCTCCTAGGTAGCAACGGAAGTGGAAAGAGTACACTAATGAAACTGGTCGCAGGTTTGCTACATCCCGCTAGCGGTAGCATTCAGGTTACAGGTAAGGCGATTGGACTGGAGACGAAGTCAATCGTTTCATTCATGCCGGATCGTCCGTTAACCGAGAAGTGGATGAAGGTTCGTGATGCGATCGCGTACTACCGTGATTTTTATGCCGATTTTGATGAAGAAAAGGCACGGGAGATATTGGAGTTTATGAATCTTTCAGTGGATGAGCGTGTTAGTCATTTGTCCAAAGGCATGAATGAACGACTGCAGTTAACACTGGCATTGTCTCGCAAGGCACGGCTCTATTTGCTGGATGAGCCGATCGGCGGCGTGGACCCGGTAGCCAGAGGTAAGATTCTGGACGCGATCGTTAAATTTTACGATGAAGACAGCAGTCTAATCATTTCTACACATCTGGTGAATGATATTGAACGCATTTTCGATGAAGTGGTCTTTATTCGGGAAGGCAAGGTAGTTATGCATGAGGAAGTCGAGACAATCAGGCTGAAGCATGGAAAAAGTGTGGATGAGATGTTCAAGGAGGTCTATGCAGAATGATGACATTGTTGAAGTATGATTTTAGAAGAAGCTGGAACACCCTGCTGGCAGGGCTAGTCATCCTGATTATTGTTCAACTGGGTCTGATGATATTTTTGTCCGGTGTCACTGCAAATGTGCTTGGCATCATGGCATACGTCGGAGCAGGAGTAGCCATCTATGTGAAGACGATAAAAACCTACGCTGCCAATATCCGCTCCTACAATCGTCGTCTGATCCCAGTCACGGGTCTGTCTCATGTGTTATCACCTATCATTTTTGGTACAATTTGCGGACTGGGCTTGCTGCTGATAGGCTTCCTCCACGCTTACCTCTACATTACGATGAAACTGGGGCTTGATCTGTCTGCTTATATTGGTGTCAACATAAGTGTAGCTGAGATATGGAGTACTTTGTTTTTTGCAGGTTGGATTGTTCTGTTTATGACGATCATGATCTTTTTCTCCATTAGTGTAGCGGGAACGTTCCGCTGGAAAACAGGCCCATGGATCGGGATTGTCACGTTCATTGTTCTGATTAACCTGCTTAGCTGGTTGGAAAATGTTATTTTTTCAGGAAAGTTCAGTCCGAATGATCTGTTTCAGTTCACCGAAGAAAGCACGGGCATCTCATTTTCAGCCAACGGTGTTATATGGTCGGATGGACGGTGGGGGACCACGGTGTTTGAAATGGCACTTGCCGCGCTTCTCGTATGGGGTATTATTTATATGAACACGAAAAAAGTGGAAGTCTGATCCCTGCTTTAGCAAAAGAATACAGAATGGATACAACGGGTGGCAGAGCTGCTCGTTTTTTCTTTTGGCAGAAATGAACGGATATATGCACCCTATTCCAGTTTGAATACGTAAATATATGTATAATAACCGCGAATAGGGTAATTAAAGATGGATTCGCATGATGAGCATCATTAGACATTACAACATCGGGAAGGGGAAAGCGATATGCAATTGTACTTCAGAGATAACTTTTTCAACGCCGGATATACGGAAATCATGAATGCCGATCAGGATCGGGCAGGACACCTGGATTTAAAAAGTGTATTTGGATCATCACTCGATGTATCGGATGAAAATGGCCTGGTCTGTAGCGGCAAATTCCGCATGTTGACGAATCGCTGGGACGTGACCGCAGCAGATGGCACACATCTGGGGGTGCTAAGAGCGAGATTCAGCTTTTTTAGCAAAAAGTATGAGTACGATGCGGGCTCACGTGGCATATATGATGTATCTGCTCCGGCATTTTCGCAGGAATATGATGTGACTGATGGATCGGGCCGCGTTGTAGTAAGCTTCCGTCGTACCAGCGGTTGGTTTAGTTCAGGAGCGTTTGTGCTGGATAATCAATCCGAATACTTGGACACTTATGAATTGGTTGCTGTGGTCATGGGCGTGCACGCGATTAACAAAAGACGGAACGCAGCCAGTAGCAGTAATTCGTAGACCCGGAATGTATAGGGATGTAGCTCTCAAAATTACGTTCATCTACAAGGACGAAGTTGAGGCGATTGATCTGTTCCATGCCGATGGAGTAGCGGTCAGGTCAGATGAATGCCTACATCATTTCGTCCTTTTTACTGTGTATCGTGCATCCAACAGAGAAGATGAGATCGAGGAGTTTGCTAAGTGATAGCTCTTAAAGCGCTGGTTCGTGCTAATCACCTTGCGCAGCCGTTTCACCACCCGGCTGTATGGACTCGGAATGCGCATATCGTGCCAGTACCTTGGCAGCAGTCTCGGACATGCGCTCCTGCAGGGCCGAATGATCGATGATCCGAACACGTTTGCCGAGAAAACGCATTTTGGACAACACGTAATCGACCTCGTTTCGCGGAATCGTCAGCAGAATCCGGTAGATATGGTTTGCTTCGTTATATATAACCTCTCTCTCAAAGCAGGAGAAGGCATACAGTATTCGGGACAACTCCGCATTGAACTCAGGCAACACCTCGATGGTGATCGACGTTTTACGTTTTTCCGTGATCAGGGCGATGCTAGCTTTGTATCGTGATGCGGCCTCCGGTTTAATGGATCTGGCCTCAAGCTTGGTGATGCTATGCAGCTTGGTAGACATTAACCTGGCAAAGTGCGGGGCATACCAGAGCACATACCATTCCTTTTTGACCATGGAATATTCCAGCTTATACGGGAACCCGAACTGCTCCTGGCTTGTGCGTCCGCTACGGATACGACCTGTCATTTGAAAACCTTCACCGTTCAGGATCATCTGCCGTAACGGCCTCAGCAGGGGATGAGAGACGCTGCTCTCCTCACTTTTGGCTTTTTCCGTCAGGTAATCTTGCAGATTCAAGTGCTTTTCCCCGTCCAGCATATGGTTTAGTTTGGTCAACGTTGGCGGGCTTAGCGCTTCTTGTGCAGCCGGATGTTCCATCATCATACGAAGCCAGGCTCGCTCCTGCGAAGTCCAGGTGAACAGTCCGGTTTCATTCAGTCTCGTCATGATCTGGTAGTTGAACATTTTCTCGAACAGGTTCATAATACGCCGCAATCTCCTTCCATTCTTCGATCATTTCCTCACGTAGCTTACGCGGAGCCAGAATCTCACAGCTTGAGCCAAAACTGCGTAGCCAAGGTTTAATCTCTGTTGTTCCGTTGACCTGAATTTCATACAAAAAGCTATGATCCGTTTCGGGCGTTATGGTTCCCCATTGTCCTTGCAGCTGGACGCGATCCAGAATAAAGTTGCGTTGACCATCTCCCGGGTGAAAAAAGCGTGCTTGCACCGTTATGGTGCGGCCTGTATCGACAAGCCAGCTGTACTGGCTGATGTCAGCCCATTCTTTTTTCAATGCAAGCATATGCTCTTCTTCAATAGGCTGAAGCTCCTCCAGCTGGGTGATGCCCTCCATCCGAAACTTCACGAATCTCCGCCGACTCTGATAACCGATGACATACCAGCGCCCATACTGGTGATCATAAACGACTTCAATCGGGATGATCCGATTGGAGCTTCCGCCAGCCTCGCGTTCAAACTTTGGATTCGTATTTTGCGAGCTATAGCTGGACGGTTTCTTCGGTGAAAAATACTGAAACTGCACACGTCTTCGCTGACGGATCGCTCCAAGCAGGGTGTACAGATGGGCTTCGTCCAGAATGCGTGAGTAATAATGATACTTATAAATATATGGCTCCGTCGCTTCTTCTTGCGGATAACTGGCTTTAATTACTTTTTTCATACTATCCCGCAATAGATATCCTTGCACCGATGGAACCTGTGTGTTCGCCATCATATCAACGAAGTCGTATAACTCCAGCTGTTCTTCCGGGGTAAGCCGTGTCAGCACATCCTGCTGTAACGAATAACGATAAGGACGTCCGCCCGGCTCTTTACGAATAACACCGACTTCCTCCAAATACTTGAGATCCGAACGGATCGTTTTCTCATCCGGCAGGGCCAGTTCTTCCGGCAAATCGGCACAGCAGGCATCCAGTAATTCCATCGCGGTCAGAGCGGAGTCTTGAAGGGTATGTAAAATGACGGATAAGCGCTCCACTTCGGTTTCTTTCATGGATTTGGCACGGAAAAGAAATAGTAGCAGAGGCTCGGCAGACTCACCGTACTGGAAACGAACAAGGTCGGTCATCTCTGAGCCCATTTCACTGTCTGTGCGTTGATTGGTCAAGCTCTGACGAATATCTCGCAGCTTGCGCTGTGTTTTATCAAAGGTATGTACAGAGATGCCAAGCCGTTTGGCATACTGCTGACGGTTATATGCGCCGCTGGTCAGAGACAGCATACGCAGGAACTGAATTTCTTTATCAAAGCTTTCTTTAGCCATGTGTCTCACTCCCGATTGAACTATGTATTTTTCATTGTATCAAGATAAACGCCTGTTTTCATGGCAAAGTTGCTTGAAATTGTTCTAAGTTACGTCAATTCACGCCAAGTTACTGCAACTCACTCTAATTCACACCAAGTCGCCATACTTTCACCATGTTCGTGGTTGATGGTTTCCATGCATAATAAGGATGTGAAGCGGGGCAGTGAATTAGCTCGGCTGATCTGATTTCCGAGGCGCCTGGGAGGGTTACTTCGACTGTTAATCGACCAGGTCGTTGGTTCGAATCCAATCGCCGCCGGTTATGGCGGTGTAGCTCAGCGGTAGAGCAGGTAAAACCTTCCCCCTTTTTCCTCGGAAACCTTTTATTAGAAACGAAGAAACGTTGATCAACAACGTTAGATGTTCCACATAGATGAAGCACAGCATTTTACGCGTAGGGAGGTTATGTGCGATGAGTAGAGCCAAATCATTATTTAATACACCTCAATCTGTAGTACATAATCATGATGGATATGCAGCTTATGAGCGATTGGTCGAGGAACAATATGTACAGATGTTGACGACGAATACGCTTAACAATACGTTTTATGCGGATGAACAACAGCTGATGCAAGAAGCGGGGAGCAGCCATCAGGAGATGGCGGAACTGGATGCAAACTTCATGGCGAAGGCTTTGGTATATGCTCGAAATGAAGGTTTCATGCGGCTTCAGCCTTTGTATGGGCTCGCCGTATTATCCAAGATTAATCCAGAGCAGTTCGCAAAAGTGTTTGCTCATGTAGTGAAGACGCCAGCGGATCTGGCCGATTTTCTGACCATCCTCAGAGGAAGCGGGCGGGGAGAGGGAGGGCGTGCAGTGAAGCGTCAAGTCAATCGGTTTCTGAACGAAATCAGCGAATACTGGGCGATCAAATATAATGGACGTGGGCGTGGATACAGTCTGGGAGATATGATCGCTACTGCACATCCTAAGCCAAAGGATGAGAAGCAACAAGCTTTATTCCGTTATTTGCGGGGGCATGAGACCAGTCTGGTGGACCTTCCGCAACTTCAGGCACTGGAGAAACTGAAAACGACACGTAACCCTGCCAGTCAGCTTCACCAGATTGAAAAAGGGAAACTACCTTATTCGGTCGTGACCTCGATCCTTCAGCCGACGCGTCCGATTTGGGAAGCTTTGATGCTCCAGATGCCGATGTTTGCGCTCCTGCGTCATTTAAATGCGATGGATCGTGCCGGAGTTTTTGCCAAAAAGAAAAATATCGCTTACGTCACACGTCGTCTGACGGATGCCGAGGCACTGCGTCAATCGCGGATATTGCCTTTTCGCTTCGTCAAAGCGTATGAGATGGTTGAGCGGTCAGAACTCCGGGAAGCGTTGCAACAGGCCGTGGAGCTATCCGTGCACAATCTGCCACGGTTGCCGGGAAGAACGGCTATTTTCCTTGATCGCTCAGGCTCAATGCAGGGAGACTACCTACG
Source organism: Paenibacillus cucumis (ex Kampfer et al. 2016) (assembly GCF_019748695.1). Taxonomy (NCBI): domain Bacteria; kingdom Bacillati; phylum Bacillota; class Bacilli; order Caryophanales; family Paenibacillaceae; genus Paenibacillus; species Paenibacillus cucumis (ex Kampfer et al. 2016). Next base: position 20,599 of record NZ_JACLIC010000010.1, read on the forward strand.
TATCGGTTCGGTGCTTGCACTGGCGCTATACAAACGAACTCAGGGCAACTCCTTGTTCTGGTTGTTCGATCAACAGGTCGAAGATGCCCGCCCCAAGCTGGACGAGGGTATTCTGGCGCAGGCATATCGAATTCGTGCACAAGGCGGAACCGATACAGGAAGACCTGTACGAGAGCTAAGAGAGTCTCAAGAGATGGTGGGTCGCATCGTTATGATTACGGATGAGCAACAGAATGAGGGGAGTCCAATGTATGCCGAGTTAGAACGATACCGACGCGCCATGAATCCGGGGCTGCAGGCATTCATTGTAGATATTACCCCTTACCGGCAGGCCATGGTTCCGCCGCGGGATGGTCAGACTTTTTACATCTATGGCTGGAGCGAAGCCGTACTGACATATATTGCAGAGACAGCAACAGGGTATGAGACGATTGCCGAGCGTGTGCGAAAAATAACACTTTAAATCAAGGCAGAGAAAGGGGATCCCAGATATGACCGATGTAGATCAGGCGATGAGAGAGATCATCGCGAAGCAGCTAACGCAGATCGAGCAGGAAGAGCAAGTTCGCATTATTTATGCCTGTGAGTCAGGCAGCCGGGCGTGGGGATTTCCTTCGCAGGACAGTGACTACGATGTGCGTTTTATTTATGTCAGACCGTTGGAGTGGTATCTGTCGATTGAAGATCAACGGGATGTGATTGAACGTCCGATCAGTGACCAGTTGGATATTAACGGATGGGATATACGCAAAGCGTTGAAGCTGTTCCGCAAGTCCAACCCGCCGCTGCTGGAGTGGTTACAGTCCCCGATTCAATACGATGAGCAATATAGCGTAGCAGGGCAGATTCGGAGTCTGTCGCCGCTAACGTTTTCACCGAAATCATGCTTGTACCATTACCTGAACATGGCTAAGGGAAACTTCCGTGATTACTTGCAGGGCGAGCAGGTGAAGATCAAAAAATACTTTTATGTGTTGCGTCCTTTGCTGGCCTGTGGCTGGATTGAACGTTATGAAACCATGCCGCCGATGGCTTTTGACAAACTCGTTGAGACCTTGGTTCCAGCGGGCACACCTCTGTATACGGAAATTCATGATCTGTTACGCCGGAAAAAAGCCGGAGACGAACTGGATATGGAGCCGCAGCTTCCGGCCATTCAAGCGTATATTACGGCTCAAATTGCACATGTAGAGCAACTGGCTACCGAGATTCAAGGACAAGCGACTGTGGAGATTGAGGTCTTAAATCGGATATTTCAATCAGCTGTACAAGAAGTTTGGGCATAAATGAATGGATGGGATTAGAACTCACAAAATGGGTTAAAGATCAACGAAAGGAGGAGAAGATATGCATTTGATTCTAAAAGCAAGTGGAGTGAACGCAGGGGTTGTATCCCATCTGCTCGCCAAAAATCCGAATAATGTGTATGACCGGACAGATAAAGGTGTGCGTGTTCGGATGGTCTACACCAAAGCGAGTGAGCAAGAGACGGAGGTGTTGGTTCATGCCGAGCCTGATCCGGTCGATCTCGTTAGAGGCACACCGGATGGATATGATATCACACAATACATCAATGACCGTGAGTTTGTGACCAGCAGTTTATTCTGCTCTTACATACGGAATGCGCTGGGCACAGCTCTGAATGGCAAACCGAAGGAAGACTATATGCGATGGGTGAATCATGCTTTCGAACTGGAGCTGAAGTTTGGCCCGGTTGCCTCTGATCTGCCTGACCGTGTGGTGGAGGAGCTGTTCTCCTGTTTGGGATATGACATTACTGTGGAACGGGGAGAGTCGGCGTATTCGTTTGACCTGAAAAATCGAAGTACAGTTCGTCACATCACCCTGCGAGGTAAGCAAACGATACAACAGGCTTTACGTCAGCTATTTCTGCTCATTCCGGTGCTGGATAACTACAAGCATTATTTCATCAGTGAGGATGAGATTGATAAAATCAACCGTTATGGTGAGGGCTGGTTAGACTCCCACCCCCTTAAGGGACTTATCGTTAGACGTACGCTTCATTTTGCCGAACTGATTCGGACGTATGAACGTCAGCATGGCGCGTTGGATGATCGGCCTTCACGATTAGAACAACAAGCTGAGGAAGCAGAAGGTGATCTGAAAAAAACATTAAAATCGGAGTCGGCAATATCCAGGCATGAGGATAAGAATCCGAATGCAGACACAGTTCAGGCCACAAGTGCAGATCGAGCTGATGACTCGTCCGAAATACCTGTACGATTAAATGATCTACGTTACCGCGCGATCACGGACATTGTGGATTCTTTGCCTGAAAAACGCCGTATTGTGGACATGGGGGCAGGTGAGGGGAAGCTGTCTGCACGTCTCGCTTATATTCCGGGAGTGGAATCAATCCTTGCTGTTGAGCCATCGGGTCAATCACGTTTGCGGGCGATGGAACGTTTCGCCAAGATGCAGGATCGGGCAGGGGTTCAAGCTATGCCGGAACCGACGCTTGGTTCTCTGTTTTATTTTGACGAGCAATTACAGCATCAGGATGTCATGATCTTGTGTGAAGTGATTGAGCATATTGAGGCATATCGTCTGAATGGCATTATGGAAACGATTCTGAAGGAGTATCGGCCGCAAGTGCTACTGGTTACTACTCCGAATAAGGAATATAACGAAGTGTATGCGATGGAGCAAGAACAGTTCCGTCACTATGATCACCGCTTCGAATGGACACGGGAGGAATTCAATGGCCGATGTGCGGAGTGGGCAGAGAAAGGCAATTATGCTTACGAGATCAGGGGTATTGGTGAGGAAAAGGAAGGCTACGGACAGCCGACACAACTGGCGATGTTCACACGGGGAAAGGAGGAGCATGAATGAGAAACGAAAGGCAAACAGGTGCGGGTGATCACCATCGTTCGCACTACGGAACAGATGGAGTGCAGCGACAAATCGCAAGCCATACGCAGGATAGACAGCGAGAGATCCAACTGCCGCATGCAGGCATCGTAGTGCTGATTGGTCCATCGAACAGCGGAAAGAGTACACTGCTTGCAGAACTTGTGGAAAAGGATGTCATCCGCGCTACCGAGGTCGTCTCGTCCGATCAGTTCCGTATGTTGGTAGGCGACGACGAGTATGTGGAATGGAGGCATCGGCCTCGTAGTGAAGCTGATGTGTTGTATGCAGATTACCAGCAAGTATCGGCCAAAGCATTTGAAGCAATGGAAGCCATACTCGCCACACGTTGTCGTCTGAACAAGCTGACCTGGGTGGATGCGACTCATCTGTATCCAGAAGATCGCGGACGGTTAATCGAGCTGGCACGCAAATCCCATGTCCCCGTTATCGCGGTAGTACTGGATGTACCGGAGCATGTATTACTTGAACGTGATGATCAGCGTAAACATCCGCGTGGCCGTCAACGCGTAAAACAACAGGCACAGCAATTCAAGCGTACGCTGCGTGCGATCCGTGATGAAGGATTCGATGCCAGTTATGTGCTGAAACATCCATATCCTGTGACCTTTGTACGCACAACGAATCCGTTCATGTTAGACATGGGAGCGGGGATTGATATCATTGGCGATATCCACGGTTGTTATGATGAGATGATGGAAGTCATGCAACGTCTGGGCTACGTCGATGAACAAGGAGATGGCCTGATGCGCCATCCCGAAGGGCGGAAACTCGTTTCTGTCGGGGATGTAAGCAGTCGCGGGCCGGAATCGTTAAAATGTTTGCTTTTCTGGCAACAACACTGTGCCGCTGGTCTTGCTTATATGGTTGACAGTAACCATGGCTGGAAAATTGCACGTTATCTGGACGGCCGTGATGTCACCTTAAGTCATGGGGATGAACGGGTGGAAGCTGAATTGCTTCAGCTTGAACAGGAGCGAGGTAGTGAAGAGGCCAACAGGGTACGGGAGTCGTTGAAGCATTTTCTGCTGAATGCACCTTCTCATCTAGTGTTTACACGGAATGGAGTAAGACAAGTGGTTGTCGCCCATGCCGGGATACGGGACCATTTTATCGGCAAACAGTCCAAACGCATTCAGGATTACTGTCGCTATGGCGATGTGGAAGGAACGGATGATAAGGGGCGGCCCGTACGTAAAGACTGGTACGTGGATCATACGTCCGGTGAATGTATTGTCTGGGGACATGATCCAAGGCCATACCCTACGATTGTGAATGATACGGTGAATATCGATCAGGGGGTTGTGTTTGGCGGTATGCTCACGGCGTGGAGAATGCCGGAACGGGAGAGTGTTAGTGTACCGGCGAAGCAAGACTATGCCCAAGATCCAGACAGTCCGTTGAAACGCTGGAATCAGCAACGGTTTGCACCGCCCAACATCCGCAAGTTCAAGGACGGTTTTACCGTTCAGACGGGTTCGCGGTTGAACGTTGCTGTGCAGGGAGAAGTGGCGCAGACGGCACTGGATACCTTTTCTCATTTTACCGTGCCACTGGAGGAACTCGTCTATATCCCGCCAACGATGAGCCCGCCGCCGGGGGAATGTTCGGTAGAAGGTTTTATGGAGCATCCGAGGGATGCGTTCCGCTATTACCGTTCTCAGGGCGTGACGCGTATGGTAGCAGAGAAAAAACATATGGGTAGCCGAGCGATACTGCTTCTGTTCCGCGACGAACAGGCTTCATCGCAGCGAGTAGGCAGACCGATGTTGGGGAGCATCGTGACACGTACAGGCCGATCCTTTTTTGATCCCGAGACAGAACAGAAGGTGCTCACCAGATTACATGCAGACTTGACCGTAAGTGGTTATTTTGAACGGTATTCCACCGAATTTGTATTGCTGGATGCAGAGATTGTACCTTGGAACCTGAAAGCGCGGGAGCTAATTGCATCTCAATATGCGCATGTCGCTGAGGCAGCGCAGATGGATCGCAGCATTGTGATGGACAAAATTCGCGAGGCTATGAGCGCGGGCCGCCACGTTGCGGACTGGTTACAGGAAACAGAGGTTAAACTGGCGAATGCGCAGACATTCCGGGATGTGTTTCAATATTATTGCTGGGATGTGCAGGATATTGCTGACATTCGCATTGCACCGTTTCATACGCTGGCTCACAGTACGGGAACCTTCTGGGAGCGTACACATGAGTGGCACATGCTACAAAACCGTGAGCTGGCTCAGTTGTCGTCGCTGATGATGGAGACGGAATACCGGATTATTGCGGATGAAACGGATGAGGAAGAGGTCATTCGCTGGTGGGAGGAAATGACGGCTGAGGGACATGAGGGGATCGTCATCAAACCGGAGACATTCCGCAGCTGGAATGGTAACAAAATGATGCAGCCTGCGCTCAAAGTTAGAGGACGTGCCTATTTGCATCTCATCTACGGCATGGATTATTTGGCTCCTGAGCATGTGTCCCGTCTTCGCAAACGTAAAACGTCCAAAAAGGAACGACATGCTCTACTTGAAAGTGCTTTGGGCATGGAAGGGATCGAACGTTTTGTGCGAGGAGAGTCCGTAGAACGAATTCATGAATGTGTGCTCGCCACATTATCGCTGGAATCGGAACGCGTAGATCCTCGTTTGTAGGTCGTGGTTCATGAACGAACTTGAAAAGGAATGTAATTGGATGATTTCCCATCCAGTTCCATTCCTTTTTTGCGTTGTACAGTTTTATCGGTATATACCGTTTGTACTTCGCTTTCTTTCTTTGTTTGGTGAAGCCTGGTGTTGGTGTTTTTGTATAAATAGCACCTTTGCATGCACCGATAGTAATGGTGAGTTTTCCAATAAAAGGACTCAGAAAGGAAGCGAAGACCATGTTTAAACGGGTAGAAAATGAATTGGAGTTTGCCATGTTCAATGGGATATGGACAACGGTATGGAATGAAAAAGGATTTGAGTTTGAGTTCTCAGAGGTGTTTCTGGAAAGATATGTGGTGGTTACGGAGGAAGGCCATTATGTAGGTTCGATTGAAATCAAACCTTACGCCGAAGATAGTTCCATGAACGAAATCGGTCCCTTTCTGGAGCATCCATTGATTCAGGCAGAGATGGGGCATATTGCAGAAATCGATAAACTTGCTATTTTATCTACCTTTCGGGGGCGATATGTTACTGATTTATTATCTGCGATCGTTCATTATGCAGAGAAGCACCAGATTAGTTATTATGCCATGTTACTTGAACCGGTGCTGATGAGAGCTTTGCGCATCTCTTACCATGTGCCGATTCAGAAAGTCGGGGGAAGAGTATTCTATAAGGGGGAGGATGTGATCCCATCTATTGTGAATGCTCGGGAAGTATATATGAATAAGGAACGGTTTACATGGCTCATTGATCCAAGACATAATGTGATAAAAAAATACAAATAAATTCATATAACAACATTAATTCGACATTATTTTTGTTGTGTTTAGTGTATATTTTCATTAAAGTCGCTATTTCAGCGACTTTTTTTCGTTCCCAGACAACAGTGCTTATCTCAATATATAAATTGCTTTATGGTATAATAACGAGTTAAGAACAGGAATTTTTTGGTCAAGACGTTTTTTTTCTAAAAGTGACGGGTTAAACTCTGGATGAAATGATAGGGTGATCGGGATGAGAAGACTTGAGTCTGGTATGTCAGTGGACAACGAATGTTTTTCTGATATTTTAAGGTATGAAAACGAAACGATAAGCGGAACGACCGTAACAAACTCGAATGTTGGTTCGCCTATATTCTGGAACTGCACGCTGCATCAGCTTGTATTTGATACCTGTGATCTTACGAATGCGAGATTTTTTGAAGGTAGCACAGTGGATCAATGTACATTTATTCGGTCCGACTTGCGCTCTGTTGGCATTGGCAAGAACGAAGCCGTGTTCACCAATTGTGAATTTACCTCCTGTGATCTGAGGGGCATGACATTGGAGAATGCTACGTTTATCGACTGTACCTTTGTTAAATGTAGATTCAATGATCGGATTTTACAAGCAGCAAATATCGTCAATTGTTCCTTTACCGGCAAGTTAGTGGATATTACGTTTGAGGGAAATGGCAAACAGAAGTTAATCGTCAATTTAGAAAACTGCATCCTTGACGGTGTTCGTTTTGTAGGCTGTGACCTGACGCAATGTATTCCGCCGAAGTCCAAAAACCATCTGTATATGGAACAGGTATCTGCACGTGTGAAAAATGCTTTAATGAAGATTGATGATGACCTTGATCTATCTGATGATGATCGGAAAATACTGGTACGCAGTCTGCGCAAGCTTGACGGTATGGAACAATATATTTTTAACACGGCACATATGAAGAAAATATATGGTGATGTTTTTGTTGAGCGATTTTTTAGTAGTCTGGAATCAACTAGTTGCTTGGTATGATGAAAATGGAGGCCTAAGGGCCTCTTTTTTTTTGTAAGAAAGATGGGATTATTGAATCATTCTGATAAACCAAAGCCCTATATCTTATCTCTCTATTCTAGGTAATAATTATAAGAGGATAGAATAGTAATTGAATAGCATTGGAATCTCACTACGTAACGAGGGGGTAACCTGTATGGCGTCATTGATTTTGCTAGTGAAACAGACGGAGGACGATGAAAAGGTTATTTATCGATTCGGACCGAATGAGCGGAAGATGGGACTCATTGAGATGAACAAGATCAAGGAAAGTGTGAAGGAACTAGAGCCTGTGCAAGTGGATGGAATCAGTCCCAGCTTTTTTTTCAATAAGGCAGCTCAGTGGCTGGTAAGATGTTTGTTCAGAGAAGGCGGCAAGTTTCCAGACCGAACCACGGTTGAATCATAGTCTTTCGTAAGTCTTCTCATAAAAAGGCCAACAGACCATTGGGATAGTATCAGGCGATAACTGAATTGGCGTATCATAGAAGAAGTTCAAGTGCAACGACTCATCGCTGCGCTTGGACTTCTTTGTATTAGATATACTTTAATGATGAGAGACAGGGGATGCAAAGCGATCGATCCAAGTCCGCAATTTATGACGAAAGGATGGTTTGGAAATGCTCTAAATTGTTTAAAGAAATGAGGCAATCAGCTAAAGATGATGATCTTGATAGATTCACCGGATGGAAGCTCGTGGCTGATCGGATTACCGAAAAGGCATATTTGGAAGAGATGAACATTAGGAATGGATCCTATCACGGGTGGCTCACCAGTGATTTATGGTAAATGGAACGAGAGAGTGTACCGAAGAATCACTAACGTTATGTGAGTTTTTTGCTGTAAGAACTTACTTTGGGAAGTAATTGGAGATAGTGTATACATAAAATTGGAGGGGATAATTTGTTGAAAAGAAAGTCAATTAAATCATTTTTTCGTATTAAAGCTCTAACCATGGGTCTGGAAATTATCAGAGAAGATGATTCTATAACAACTGACATGAGTGCTAACCCAACCAAACTATATTTTACATTTATATAATAATATATAATATTATACAAATTATAAATTTGATTATTTAAATAAGAGCAGCTAATCCTATTGATCAGCTGCCTTTATATTTCTTGTCGAGCTAACTTTCCCGTTAGCTCAATAGGGCCACGAAAGAGTTATTTTTATATTGAACTTTTTTGTTGTGATTGGTGAAACTCTTGTTTATCTGGAACATTTTTGTATGGACAGACTAAAAACTACTTTTGGAAATTGCGGGATTTTTTCTCCCTTATGCTTAAGAACAGTTGAGTAAGCACCAGTAAAACACCAATAATCAATAGAGTTACAGGGAAAAGGGTGTATTTAAAGGCGAAATAATTTAAACTTTCTTCTCCACCAGCCCCCAAAATACCAATAGGATAAATATTAGAGAGTAACCTCAATATAAAAAACATAGAGACAGAAAAAGAAATACATACAAATCCAGAAATAAGAAACAAATTATCAATTCCTTTCTTTTACACTATTGTAATTATTAAGGAGCAATGTTATGGTTATATATGTATAATGACATATAATAATGTAAGGAGCAAGCAAATGAAGAAAAAAATTACTGTAATTGCTTTAACAGCTGTATTCTCTCTCTCATTAGGAACTTCTGTTTTTGCTCAAGAGGTACCTAGTCAAGATGCAACGTCAGAATCAATTAATTTACAAAACATTCCTACGAGAGAGGGAGGAGAGATTACAACTCTCGCTCTTTGGAATGTCGTGACCAATCAAGGATACCAAGGTTTATCATATGGTGCATGGGTTGATGGAGTTTCCGGCCCCGGACCAGGAACATTAACACTCTCAAAAACTGTCTCAGTGAGCAATACTTACTCCGGAACACTGACTGCAAAAGTTGATGATATTACTGCTGCAGTAGGTTTTAGTATCTCAGCAACCAATAGCACAACGGCTTCTTACTCTATTAAAGTACCTAATGGTAAAAAGTATAAAATTAGATATCGACCAGTATATCAGATGTACAAAGCTACTCAATATACTTACAGCACTGATGTCGGAAGCTCAGTATTACTCAGTACGGACGTTATTTACCCTAAGAAGTATGCTTATTTAGAATATGATTATGTTGAAATTAAATAATCTATAAAATAATGAAAATGAGAGTAGGGCTATCGAGCAAAAAACGCTAGCCTTACTCTCACTTATTTTTTCAAATATTACATATGTTTAATAGTGTAAAATGTTCAGAAAAAGTGATGAAAATTGTGTTGAATGTGATATGCTTCGTATTTGACTATCCTTGTAAAAAAATAGACTGTTATTAATGGGACAGAATAGTTTAAATTGTTTTTCTAAGATATTTGTTCTGTCTACTCTTCACATACTTAGAGTATACATAAAATCATAAGAATCAATGACACGTTGGTATAAGGTAGGCCATTTACCTCGAAACTCATATACTAACGATTACTCAATAACGAATACTTCTGTTGTCATCAGTCAGATTAGATATTAAAATCTGATGATTACCTCCCTTATTTTCACTCATTTTTATATATGGATAACCTTTATGAACTTGAAACTGTTCAAATCCATTGATCTACAGTTCCTTTCCATAAATTCCAATAAGTTTCATTTCTTTGTATCTGAAAGTAACCTCCTGAATCATAAATGGTATACTGACAACCTCTTTCACCCAATCCTGCGATGAAAACCTAATATTCAATTTAACCTATAACCCATCAATCTTTTGGCCATTTCTTTAGGTGGGAGATCCGGAAGTTCTTCAACGTACTGCAGCAAAGCTTTTTTCCTGCTTAATCGATTTAATTCATCCAACATTAAGTAATCTCTACAGCTCACTTTGTCCTGTTTATCCTTGCCAGTTTCAGTTAGAGGGTTATTCATATCAATAGTTCCTCCCCAAAGAAAAAAATCAGAGGTGAAACGGGATTTCACAACGAATAGTAACCTTTTGACGCGCGAAACAGTTCTAAGGTTGGATCAGAAATGATATGGCCTTAAGACTTTATGTCTATAACCGGGACGAATGAAGCTAAATGAAAAAAGCCCACTAACTCTAATAAGGATGTGAGCTTAGGTTAATTATTTAGAACGTTTTGGCATACGAAATCAGTGCCGTAATCGTAATAATATTAAGTAGAGTGGAGATCAGCACCGTCTGGGCAGCAAAATCAGGCTCGTTGTCATATTCCTCGGCAAGAATGGAAGAGTTCACTCCGGTAGGCATGCCCGATGCGATAATGAGTGCCTGAGCCGCTATGCCTTCCAGTCCGAGTAGCAGCACATTTTTGCGCCTGCCGATTGCCGGACCAATCAGCAGGCGCAAAAATGTGCTAATATACACATCAAGACGATATAAACGAATCGGGTATTTCACGATTTGTGCCCCGAGAGTCAGTAGTGCAACGGAAACCATACTTTGCTGTGCATAGGTGAGTGGCATGGACAGAAATGTAGGTAAAGGCAGCTTCCACGCCTGAAACAAAATGCCTAATAGTAGCGCATAAGGTACTGGCATTTTCAGAAAGCCGATAATTACCGCACGGTAGTTGCCCTTTAGCTTCGCGCCTTGGATCGACAAAACACCATAAGTGAAGGTGAGCAGAGCCTGCAAGGACATGACCAGTGCCTGAATGGAAGAGGCGAGCGGGTCACCCCGGAATACCAGTGCGTTAATCGGTAGACCATAGTTGCCTGCGTTATCCAGCATGATACTATTGTTGAAGGCGGCTTTCATGCCTTTGTTCATACGGAACGAGCGGGATACCACAGAGCCTATAATATAGAGAATGAGTACATAGATCGCGTAAAAAAGCGTAACCGTGCCAAGCAGCTCACCGGACATATTTGAGTGATACATGCTCATAAAGACGGCTGCGGGGGTAATACAATAGAAATTGATTTTGGCGAGGGTGTACAAGTCCAGCTTGAACACCTTTTGCATCCAGGACCCGACAGCAATCAGGAGAAAGACGGGCAGGACGACTTCTAACATGATGTCTGCAATCATTGGTTCAGCTTCCTTTTTCATGAAAATTTCAGTTCTTTACGGAAAACACTTCGATCATTATATCATTTTATACAAAGCTGCAATGGCATTTGGTCAAAAAAGTTCAGGAGGTGTTTCCTTATGATCCCGGATCATCTGGATACTGGCTTATCGATTTTGTTTATTGGATTCAATCCCAGCATTACCTCGGGAGAGACTGGCCATCATTATGCGTATAAAGGCAATCGTTTCTGGCGCATTCTGGAGCGTTCCGGGTTAACCCCGCGTTTATATGATGCAACAGAGGATGGTGAACTATTGAAGCTGGGATATGGTTTCACCAATATCGTAGCCCGTCCAACGAAAGGCATTGAGGATATTACGAAGGAAGAGTATGCGGAAGGGCGCGAGATTTTGCGGAAAAAGCTGGAAACATACCGGCCGGATATCGCTTGTTTTGTCGGCAAAGGTGTATACACCCAGTACAGCAAACGCTCCAAAGTAGAATGGGGATTCCAGGATGACCCGGTTGTGAAAGAGATTCAGGAGTTCGTTGCGCCTTCATCCAGTGGACTTGTACGCATGTCGATGGATGACATTGTGGCAATCTATGCCCAGCTTGCGGATTTTGTGGCTGAGAAGAACGGTGGAGAATAGGAAAAATCGGCGTACTTCACGATATCATTCGTAGATTTGAGTTCACCCCGTTCCGGTGATGGCCGGAGAGGGTGGATTCTTTTTTTTGACAATAAAGTGAGAGATTTAGGGAACAGCTTCCGTCTATATAGTACAGAACCATGCATGGACGCTGTAGAGAAGGGGGATTACATGACACATCTGATACCAGAGGAGGAACTGATTCAGCGCATTATAGATGGGGATAAACAGCTGTTCAGCATGCTCGTGGATCGATATAAAAATAAAGTCTACGGCATCATACGCGGAATGGGCGCAAGTCACCCGGATGCGCAGGATCTCGCACAGGACACATTTATTCGAATCTATCGATATATGCCGACCCGTAGAGAAGGCAGCAGTTTCTCGGCTTGGGTGTATACCATAGCAGTGAACATCATGAGGGATCATATGCGGAAAAAGAAACCGATGATGACCGCCGATCAGGAGATCGAATCCGTCAGTGAAGACACACCAGAGAAAAGCTTGCTACACAAGGAGATGAAGCGGGAAATCCATCTTCAGCTTGAACAGTTGCCGGAAACGTACAAGCTTGTACTGCTCTTGAAATACACCAATGAGTTGACCTATGAAGAGATCGCCACAATTACAGATATGAGTGACGCACAAGTGCGTAATGCACTCTATCGAGGGAAGAAAATGCTGAGAAAGCAGATGGAACGTAAAGGAGGTTTATCGACCTATGAAGCCTATTTCAAGTGAGCAGGACAAGAAGCAGGATCGCAAGTGGGAAGAGGAGCTGTTCCGCGAGGGGCCGGATGTAGATTTTACATTACAAGTGATGCAGAAGCTGGATCATGTGTCTATGGAAGAACCTGATGTGCAGGTACCATGGGAAACCAAAAAGTCGCATAAGAGGACATGGATTTATCAAACGGGAATCGCTGCAGCGGTTGCGGTACTGATTGCAGGAGGAGCTTGGGCTGCTTGGGATCAAACAAAGGAAAAGCCAGTTCAGCCTCCTGTAAACGCCGTAAATATCCCCCCTTTGCCTAATATTCCTGTCCCGGAAGTTCTGAGATATGCCAACTTGTCAGACGACTACAAACGGCTTCAACCGCTTGGGCTTGTCGTGAACCCGAACATTGATATCGATGATCAGGGGTACAAACTCAAGATTGAAGATGTGCTTGTAGACGGTTCCCAACTTATACTTATGTTGCAGCAAACGGCACCTGATGGCACAGGAATGTATCTGCTGGGCTCGAAAGTGGAGGATATCCACATTACAGATGAAAAGGGGAATAATGTTGCTGAGCTTGCGCGTGATACAAGGCAAGGGAATGGTGCTTTGAATAAGCTGGTGTTTCAGTTAGATCGAGACATCCCTGATGAAATCACGGTTCGTGGAGATTTCGGGCATTTAGATGTAGGAGATGGCTATGGCTATGATGTGAATACCAAAACCTATACGGATAAAAAGGTCTCCGTAGACTGGAGCTTCGAGTTCAAACTGGATATGACCCAAGCCAAAGTAATGTCCAAAGAAACGCCGATGAATACGTCCTATACAACACCGGAAGGGCTGGAACTGGCTATGACACAATTGGTGCAGACGCCAAATGGAACCCGGCTTGATCTGGAAGTGAATCTGAACGACGAGCTTCGCGCTAAAGCAGGAGAAGATTGGGCGAGGGACATGGATATTCTGTATCATATTGAAGTGAAGGACACGGGGGAGTATCGTATTTTCAACGGGGGCAGACCCAATGCGCGTCAGGCCAAATTCCGTTATCGAGATTTAAGTCAAGTGAGTGCGGGGGGGCCGCTTAAGATATCGGAGACGTGGGACCCGTCTTTGGTGACACTGAATGCAGACAATATTCGCTTTGTCCTGGACGGTTACACGATACCTGTGAAAGAGGGACAGACGATGGACGTTGATCTGGATAAGGCCAAGAAAGACGTTAACTTCCATACGTTTGCTTCATTTAATCATATTGGGGATCAAATCGAATTGTACCGGTTTAATTATCAGCGTGGACAGTCAGTGAATGACCAAACAAAAAATGTACCTGAGCATGAAACTTCTCTAGTGCTGGAAGGAAGCGCTTTGTTCCAAAATGAGTTTTATGGTGATGAGTGGGTCGCAACGGACTCAACAGGGAAGGAGTATCCCGTTGGGATCATGGGGACTAGAAACCCAGCCAATCTGAATGAACAGTATGTTATCGATGAAGTGAAGCTGATTGTTATTGGTTTTAACAAGGATAAGGGGACAAAATTGACGTTAAAACGAACCGTGGTGCATCGTGATTTCGGGGATGTGGACTGGAAAGTAAAACTTGCGAGTGATTCAAGTATGCCTTGGGATCAATAAACATCTTCAATTATGAATTATAAAGAGAAGAGCCTTGCACATTAAGAATGTGAGGCTCTTTTTTTGACGTAGATAAACCATTAAGCCGAATCTCTTGGAATCAATGTGGTGGATAACATAACCGTCTCTTTCGGTGTACCTGGGCGTTCGATTCGACGCTTCAAAGCCTCGACGGCTCGTTGCCCAAGTTCCTCTTTGCACAAATGTACCGTAGTCAGCGGGGGAGATGAGGTGGCAGCGGTGTACACATTGTCAATTCCGATGACCAGGCAATCCTTAGGCGTGGATAATCCCATATGCTGAAGTTTGTGCATCCATTGTAAGGCGATATCGTCATTCGCGCCAATCCACGCATCGGGGCGTTCTTCAGCAGGAAGTCGCTCGATGGTGTCAGCGAGCTTGTTCACCCATTCTCCGTTTTCATAGGCTACATTCCAAGCTTGAAAGCCTACTTCTTCCCTTACCTCGGTATGAAAATGATTCAAAGCCAGCTCGATTCCAATCTTACGCTGTGCAAAACTTGCGGCACGTCCGTCATCGGTAATCAGACCGATGCGTCTGCATTGCTTCGACAGGAGATATCTGGCCGCAGTAATGCCAGCTTCCAGATTATCATGACTGATCGTATCACAGTTCAGCAAAGGCTCCTGATGATCGACCAAAATCATGGGGTGGCTTGTCTGTACCAGCGTTTGCAGCACGGTATGCGGAAAAGCGCCCATAACGATAATTCCGGCACAACGTGTCCAGTCGAGATGAGGTGCGATGGCTTTTTCAGGTGAAATCTCCTTGCCCGGTAAGTCCAGTGAAGGTGACACAATGACGTGATGCCAGCCTTGCTCGTTACAGCCAGAGATGATGCCTGACAGCACACGCTGCCAATAATGCGGCTCACCGCGGTTAAGCTGATTCATACATATTAGGGCAAATGGAGGTTCGATTGCATGAGCCTTATTGGTATTGGCAGTATGGCTCGCCGAGCCGGGTATATTCTGGCGATACCCGAGTGCACGGGCAAGTTCCAGAACCCGTACACGCGTAGATTCGCTGACACCGGTTTTACCGCTGAGCGCGCGGGACACGGCATATTTGGATAACCCCAGCTGGTCAGCCAGCGTCTGGATCGATACTTTTCGAGACATATGATTACTCCTTTGATGTACAGATGGATAAACCTGATTTTATCAGTAGGTAAATGACTTGTGTCATATGGGTAGCCGATTGAATAGGAAACTGATTAATTGTGAATTGACGTGCTTACATGGAACAGGTAAACTTACAGGATGATAACGTTATTATAAATTATAATAACGAAAATAACAATATTCCTATTGAAAGGTTATTCTGTCATTGGAGTGCAGATGTAAACTCTTTAGCTGGGCTAACTTATAAAAAAGGAGAGGACTCCCATGGATCAGTTCAGATTACCTAAAATTCCGATGCCCGATTTGGAATTACCCCAAGCTGTTCGTGATGTTTTGGCTGAAGCGGATGAGCATTTGAAGCACAGACCGAAGCTGCTGGCTCAGTTCCATAATTGTTTTCCGAATACGCTCGAAACGACCACCAAGCTGTTAGATGACGGTACAACCTTTGTTATTACGGGAGATATCCCCGCTATGTGGCTCCGGGATTCGGTGGAGCAAGTGATCCATTACGTTCCGCTGGCGAAGCATGACGCGCAGTTGCAACGGATTATCGGAGGGCTGATTAAACGGCATACGTTCTATGCAGATATAGACATCTATGCGAACGCTTTTAACGAAACGGCCAATGGTTGGCACTGGGACGCGAATGATGAGACAGAAATGTCACCTTGGGTATGGGAACGGAAATTTGAACTGGATTCGTTGTGTTTCTCCATGAAGCTGGCTTATACATACTGGCGTGAGACTGAGCTTACAGACATCTTTGATGAACGTTTTAAAAAGGTCATGGAGCAGATCGTGCACCTGTGGGAAACGGAACAGCGTCATGTAGAGCAATCCCCGTATCGATTCATGCGGCGTAACTGCCCGGCGCACGATACACTGCGTAACGAGGGAATGGGGATGCCAGTAAACTATACGGGCATGATCTGGTCGGGCTTTCGCCCAAGCGACGATGCCTGTGATTTTCACTACAATATTCCGTCCAATATGTTCGCCGCGTTGACACTGAGCCAGATGGGGGAGATTGCAAAATGGGTGTTCCGTGACGAACTGCTGGTGAGCCGTATGGCTCGTCTGGAGGAAGAAATCCGGCACGGCATTGCCCTGTACGGTACCTATCGTCACCCGGTGTATGGACAGATTTACGCCTATGAAACGGACGGTTATGGCAATGTTTGTCTAATGGATGATGCGGGCACACCGGGACTGATGTCGATTCCGTATATCGGATATGTATCCGTGGATGATGTGGTGTATCAGAATACACGGCGTTTTATTTTGAGTAAAGAAAATCCGTATTATTATGAAGGAACAGCAGCCAAGGGCATTGGCAGCCCGCACACCCCTCCAGGGTACATCTGGCATATGGCATTATCCATGCAAGGACTGACGGCAGACAATGACGCGGAGATGCTCGCCATGATTGATTTGCTGGAGAACACCGACGCGGGAACGGGGTATATGCACGAAGGTTTTCATGTCGATGATCCGCATACGTATACGCGTCCATGGTTCGCATGGTCCAACAGTTTGTTTGCGCAATTGGTGTACAAAGCGATGAAGAAGCGTATTTTGTAGGTGAATAAAAACAGCCGTTCCAATGTTGGAACGGCTGTTTTCCTTATGTTGCCGGAGTCTTCGTTACTTGAATAACTTATACCAGTATAAAGTGGTATCAATATTAGGGGTATAGGACTGTTTGAGTGTGTCGGCCCCACCTAGTACAAAGCCCTGTTTTACATAAAATCGGCATGCACCCAGATTGTCATCTTGTGCTTCGAGGGACATTCCAATAAGATTTTTTTGTTTTGCCCATTCTTCTGCTTTATGGAGGAGCAGCCTTCCTACTCCGCTACCTCTATACTCTTTTTTGGTCGCAATGTTCTCAATATAACAGAAGCGATTCCAATCCTTAATGATTCTAATCTGTCCTATACAAACCTGATTCATATACGCTAAAAACAACATTTTATCGTCCTGGTTGATATATTCGTCCCAATCCAGTTTGTCATCTGGAAAACGAGTTTCCTTCGGTTCATCAAAAAGAACTTCTTCATAGGACCATTGTCCAGCTTGTAAACTGGGGATGATTTTACCGAATAACGTAAAATCATCGTTTGTCGTATGGATATCATCTACTAAGTCCGCATTTAATGGAGAAATAATAATTTCACTTTCGCTATCCAATAAGTCTCACTTCCTTTCTCATTCAAGATGGCTCACCTGTTGTTTTCAATAAATCTGCAATCCGTACCTTTTGTCCGGTACGTGCGCTTTCGAGGGACGCGAGTACCATAGCCATGCTGAACTGGTTGTCACTGCAGTCCGTTTCGGGCAGTCGATTTTCTTCAAGTGCAGCAAACATCTCTTCAAGACAGCCGTGGTGTCCGGTTTTGTCCATTACAGGCAGCTCCGCTTCGATTCGTTCAGCGCGCTGGAGGAAAGATGGCTTGCCATCAGCCTCCAGTGCGAGTGTGTTGACCACTTCAGCATAGATGTTGTCATGACCATCCCAGATGGCGGTTCCTTTTTCACCTGTCACACGCCAGTTTGCTTCCCAGGATGTAGGCACGCCCTCGGTACACCAGGACCCCCGATAATCGAACACAGATCCGTCGGACATCTCGAAAATACATATCGCCATCGCATTGCCCTTATACCAGGAACCTGG
The DNA here is from genome assembly GCF_019748695.1 of Paenibacillus cucumis (ex Kampfer et al. 2016). Classification (NCBI taxonomy): domain Bacteria; kingdom Bacillati; phylum Bacillota; class Bacilli; order Caryophanales; family Paenibacillaceae; genus Paenibacillus; species Paenibacillus cucumis (ex Kampfer et al. 2016). The sequence goes on from NZ_JACLIC010000010.1 coordinate 38,804, forward strand.
AGGGTTGAATTCATGACAGTACACCGACACCGGATCTGCACCAAGGATATAACGAGCCTGATCAAAGGTATGTATCGCCATATCCAGCAAAAGCGGGCTGTCCATGAGGTCGCGGAAACCGCCAAAATGTGCCCCGATAAAGAAGTCCGCTCCTGCATATCCCGGCTGTCCAATCGTTCCGCTGGAAATGAGCTGCCGATAGGCACGGATGCGAGGATCGAACCTGCGGTTCTGCATCACCGCTTGAATACGTCCTGTACTGCGGGCGGTTTGCACAATGTCCGTACAGTCCGAGAAGGATTCTGCCAGCGGTTTTTCGCCAAAGACGTGACAACCTGCCTGTAGTGCGGTCATCGCAATATGATAATGGCTGGAAGGGATGGTCACATCAAATACGATGTTGGCATCGACAGCTTCAAGGGCATCGCGAATATTCGTAAAGGTTGGACAGGATAAATTGTGTCGCTTGGCAAAAGATGACGAAGCTTCCTCGTAGAGATCAACGAGTCCCACGATTTCCGTATCTGGTCGTTCTTTGGCATAGTCCGCCCAAGTGTTTGCCATTGCCCCGCAACCTGCGATGATAACCCGATAAGGGTAGGTCATGTGCTCAACTCCCTCATATAGATGCATAGATGTTATTGATCCATGTTATAAGTTATTGCTCCATGCGAGAAGTGCATGTGATTGTGACGAGCATTTGTATTTTATGGGCACATGAGTAACTGAGTCTTTCAGTCTTCATGCCGTTATGTCTTTACACCGGATTGGGCACAAAGCTGCCCCCGCGGCAATGTTTTAAGTAATTCAATGCATGCACTTGCCCAGTCATCTCAAGTTCGTCCCGATACACCGGATCATGCCAGCCTTCAATGTCGATCGTGCCCTGGTAACCGTTCTGGCGTAAAATGGTGATGATATCTGCCCAATTGCTGTCCCCAAAGCCGGGGGTGCGATGCCAGACAAATTCATGCGGTCCATGCACACCATGTTCTTTGACAATATCCCAGGCGATGGTTGCGTCTTTGCCATGGACGTGGAACACTTTCGGAGCCCATTTGCGAAGCTGTGGAATCGGGTCAATCAAGCTGACCATCTGGTGGCATGGTTCCCATTCCAGCCCCACATTTTCATCAGGAACGGCATTAAACATCATTTCCCAAGCGGTCGGGTTGTGAGCGATATTCCAGTCGCCGGTCTGCCACGTTCCACCCATATCACAATTTTCAAAAGCAATGCGTACACCTCGGTCTGCCGCCCGTCGTGCCAGTTCACCGAACACTTCCTTGAACCGTGGAATCGATTCGTCAATCGGTTGATTGGTCAGACGTCCGGTAAAGCCGGAGACGATATCTGCCCCAAAAAGCTGTGCGTGGTCAATGACTCGCTCCCAGCTTGCCAAGGTGTCAGCGTTATCCCCTGTGCCGGTGAGCGGATTACCAAATACACTTACAGCCGAAATGGTGATGCCTTGTTCGTCAACGATATCGCGGACACGCTTGGCGGTTTCTGCCAGATCAAGGTTGCCCGTGCTTTGCCAGAACGTCAGGTTAAAGGATTCGAAGCCATGTTGCATAATCTGCGGAATGACCCGAACGGCATCATGGCCGCCTACAAGGGTTCCGATACGAATGGATGGATTCATGGTTGTAATTCACTCCAATATTGGCTTATAGTACTTCGTGACACACTCATTATAGCCTTGGATCTAAGGGAAGGCTCTAAACAATTTTGTGCTTTATTAGTCGGATTTTGTGGTAAGGGGGAAAAAACCATGCTGGACTTGAAAGCGCTTCACGAAGATACAAGAATAGATCATAAATCCCATCCGTTTCAGTTGTTTGAAAATCGTTGTTCCGCGAAAAAAACGGAAGAATGCATTTTATATTTGCACTGGCATGAGCACTTTGAGTGGATCATCATGCGTAAGGGTAGAGCCGTATTTCATATCGATAGCCGCCCTTATGAAATTGAAGCAGGAGAGGTAATTATCATTCCGGGTGGCGCTCTGCATGTTGGATACGCATTGGATGAGGGAGATGTGCATTATGACTCGGTTGTGGTCAATCGAGCATTGTTTCACGATTTTGCGAGCGATCCAGTGCATGAGCAGTATGTTGCGCCTTATCTGGAAGGCAGTGTGCGGTTTCCGGTCAAACCAGCCGCAGAGAATGCGGCCTGTGCCGGGTATTATTCTTTATTAAATGAAGCTGTGGAAGAGATGGCGACGCAACCTCCGGCGTACCAGCTTGTAGTGAAGTCCAAGCTGCACGCGTTGTTTACGCTGATGGCCCGGACGTTTATGCCGCATCAGTTGCGGGATCGAGCGAATGCAGTGTATTTTCCTAACCGCGAGCGGTTCAAACAGTTGATTGCACAGATTGAGGCTGATCCCCAGGAGAAATTGTCGGTTGGTGAAGCGGCAAGCCAAGTGGGGGTGAACGTATATCATTTCTGCAAAATGTTCAAAAAGCTGACCGGACGTACGCTCGTAGAATACGTAAACGGATGCAGAATGAGTGAGGCTGAGCGCCTACTGCAAGGTAGCAACCTCACAGTCACGGAAATAGCCGCTCAGGTGGGATGTGACAATGCGAACTATTTTACAAAATTATTCAAGCAGTACAAGGGCGTGACGCCTTCGCAGGCACGGGGAATGAAGGAAGGGTGAGTGGGAAGGGCAGGAAGATACTGTTGAAAGGGGAGAAGGCTTGAAGAAAAGGAATGTGAAGTCAAGAACCACCCTGATCTAGCCCATTATCGGCTAAACTCGGGTGGTTGGGGGAAGGGTTGGATTCATCGCTCGCTGCAGTGCGGTCTATTTCAGAAACCTGGAGAACAGTCGATTAGCTTTCTTTGAGAGATCTTCCATTTTGAGATTGGCCTGATCGAGCTGGTTATAAGCCCATTTGATCGTTTGCAGCATCCGTGGGGAGATGGGCGTACCTTTGATACGTGGATAGATGTTGTGATAGGCCCACACGAGATGCTCCCAGCGATGATCGTCTCCCTCTTGAATATACTCCGATACGTCGAGCACTTTGCCGCGTCCATTCTGGAGAAGCACATTTTTGAGATGGATGTCGCGTGGATTCAGTCCAAGGCGACGAACTGCTTCTCGCGCTGCGTCTACATCGAGCATGACCTGCTCGGGGACGGGGATTCCTTTTTCCAAACATTCAAGTAAAGTGTCTCCAGGTTCGTAACTGATGACCAGTATATTTCGGCCGCTGCCATAATACGTTGGGAAGTAAGATAGGCCCTGAAGCTGGGCGTAGACCTGTTTTTCATTATTTAATTTATTTAAAGCATGATCCGAATACACTTTGAAGGCATACTGTGGCAGCTGGTCATACGTAAATACAGCCGCATCCGTACCAATACCAATGCAGTTCACTCCTGCTGCCTCGCCGATGATATTCACCAGCTCATTCCGATCGCTTCCGATGACTTGAATTTGTTGTAATGCTACTTCTGCCTGGAACCAATCCGGCTGCTTCATGGGTGGCGCCTCCTTTTGGATATGCCCGTACATATTTTCCGTAGTTATTTACGTAATAGATTAATACCGTTCGTGCTCGAATTCAACTTTTTCTAACGATCACGAGAAAGCTTATTTCGTCCTAAACAGTCACGTTCAAATTCTAACGATCCGTAGGGACGCTATTTTGGCTAATTCGTCCGTTTTATCCCGTTTTCAGCTGAAATTCAGCTAAATAGCGTCTCTGGTGATCGTTAGATTTTGAAACTCCATCAAAATGGACAAATAAGGTCTGTGGTGATCGTTAGCGTCGCCAGAGAGAATTTTGCTGAAAAATCTCACCTCAATATTCTGCCGCCTATGCGTCATAACCTCTTGCCTCCGCACGAGATAACCTCTACATTCTAACGCCTCGCAATGGTTGGGATGCTCTCCTTTTTATGAAGACGAGCGGCACTTCTCTTCATCCTGATGTAACTATATAAACGATACGTATCGTTCCTCAAACGGTTGCGTACACAAGAAAATAACGGAAGCCGGGTTGCGGCATGACGGCCAGGGCTTTATACTGTGAGCAATAAAAGGATTGTTCAGCCAGATGTATGCTAAAGGTGGATATATAGAGTGAGTTCAGATATTATGTTTTACAGATCAGTCCTACGATACGTCCCTACAAACTCACCCTACGGCACGCAGCATTGGTATGAGTAGATCCGATATACAGAAAGGCAGATTATCATATGGCACAATACCCGCAGTGGTCTTATTCGCAGTCGCGGGCGAGTATGTTCGATGAGTGCCTGCGCAAATATTATTATCATTATTATGGTGCCCATAACGGCTGGAAAACAGAATCAGCGGATGAGATGCAGGTACGCTTGTATCGTCTGAAGCAACTGAGTAATCTTTATCTGGTATTTGGTGATCTTGCACACCGGATGTGTGAGTCGGCAGTACGAAGCAGAGAAGAGGGAAAACCGAAGCCACGTGAAGTTTTTTTGGAGAAAACGATACGTGATCTGCTGAACCAGGCATACAAAGAGTCGATGAATCCGGAGCAATGGCGACTCAATCCGAAAAATCATACGATGTTGTCGGAAATTTATTATGGCGATGATACACTGAACGACCGGGTCGCAACCATTAAAGAACGCGCAGGAGCCTGTGTAGGCAACTTGTATCAGACGCTGACGTGGGAAGATTTGTCCCGTGCAAGTACAACGATTCTGGAGATTGAGAAATGGGATACGATGCAGCTACATGATACGCGTGTGTATGTGAAAATGGACTTATTATATCGACGCAGCAACGGTAATATTGTCATTGTGGACTGGAAGACGGGCAAGGAGGATGACTTCTCCGATCAGTTAATTTTATACGCTTCCTATGTAAGAGAGCACTACCAGGTTCCACTGGAGCAGATTGAGATTCGGGTGGAGTATCTGTTGACTGGTAAACACAAAGAATTTGCTGCAACCGAAGAGGACATTTGCAAAGTAGAGGAGAACGTTGGGCGCTACATCGAGGAAATGCGCTCCTGTGTGGCCGATGAGTATTACAACCGTCCAAAGGACATGTCCTATTTCACCCCAATGCCTTCGCACCGTGCATGCCGGGATTGCAACTTTCGTGAGGTATGCAGTGAACGAGTGGTTTAATGAGCTTGGCGCGTAACCTGTACTATAATCCATCCTAATATGCGTCCTGTATGTCAAAAAAAGAAGCGCAGTGCCCGGAGGAATCCTCCATGGGCACTGCGCTTGTGTGCGTTCCACAGGCTGGACAATTTGCTTCCAGGTGGAACGGCCAGAAGATTTATTGGACAGCGGCGGCATCTTCCAGCGCCTGTCCTGCAGGTACGTAGGCGTGCCCGAGGTCACGGGCAACCGCCTCATATGTGATATGTCCATTCAGCGCATTCACCGCGCTGCGAATGGAGGAACTACCGCGAATCGCGGTGGCTGCACCATGGTTCGCCAGTTGCAGCGCATAAGGCATGGTGGCATTGGTCAGCGCCACCGTGGACGTGCGCGGTACGGCGCCAGGCATGTTCGCCACCGCATAATGCACGACACCATGTTTCACATAGGTGGGTTCATCGTGGGTGGTGATATGATCAATGGTCTCGACGATCCCGCCTTGATCAATCGCCACATCCACAATGACCGACCCGGGTGCCATGGTCTTCACAACCTGCTCGCTGACAAGTGTTGGCGCTTTGGCGCCCGGAATCAGCACCGCACAGATCAGCAGGTCCGCCCCGGTGACGGCGGACGCAATATTGGAAGGGCTGGATACCAGCGTCTGGATCTGATTGCCAAAAATATCGTCCAGCTGGCGTAGCCGATTCAGATTCAGATCCAGAATCGTGACATCCGCCCCCAGGCCAAGTGCAATTTTGGCCGCATTGGTACCTACCGTACCGCCGCCAATAATGACAACCTTGCCGCGGCTCACGCCAGGCACGCCGGATAACAGAATGCCTTTGCCGCCTTCTGTTTTCTCCAGAAGCTGCGCACCGATCTGCGCAGCCATCCGACCTGCCACCTCACTCATAGGTGTGAGCAGCGGGAGAGAGCCGCCGACTTCCAAGGTTTCATACGCAAGGGCAGTCACCTGTTTTTCGACCAGTGCTTTGGCGAGGGCCGGCTCTGCGGCGAGGTGCAGGTAGGTGAACAAAATCAGCCCTGGGCGAAAATAACCATATTCACTGGCAAGAGGTTCTTTCACTTTAAGGATGAGCTCGGCATCCTGCCATACCTGAGCGGCTTCTTCAACAATCAGGGCGCCAGCTTTAACATACTCTTTATCCGTAAATCCACTGCCAAGTCCCGCACCTTGTTCGATAAAGACCTGATGCCCGGCTGTCACAAAATCAGCTGTCCCGGCAGGAGTCATCGCTACACGATTTTCATTGTTTTTGATTTCTTTGGGAATCCCGATTCTCATAGCCATGCACCTCGTCCATTTTTTGGTTGTTAGCTTATACTACAAGTTTATGACTCCATGCGTCGTTTTGCACCTTACACAATGTCTAATTTTTAGGATCAAGACTCAACAATTCGTCGAAATAGACTGTTCAGGACACATGTCTTTGGATTATAATGTAAGAAAAAATAACACTAAGAGGGATCGACTTTGCGAAATGACCGTGTGTTTACTGTCAGAGATATCCTGCAACGTCCGGTATTTAGTCAAGCACGGCTCGCGGCAGGGAGAGAAGGGTTGGAACGTCAGGTAGGCTGGGTTCATGTGCTGGAAATTACCAATGTGTCCCCTTTTGTAAGCCCACATGATCTTATTTTATCCACGGGTCTATGGCTTCAGTCTGAAGAAGGGCGTGAAGCTTATCTGATGCAGCTGATCAACCGTGATGCAGCTGGATTATGTGTCGAGTTTGGCACCAGCATACATGCGATACCAGAGTCATTGATCGAACTGGCAAACCAGTATCAGTTTCCACTCATCGTATTTGAACAACCCGTGCGTTTTGTTGAGATTACGCAAGATATCCATTCTCTACTTATTAACCACCAACACCAGCTATTAAAGAGCCTGGAGACGTATTCCCGTGAGCTTCAGCAACGCACGTTGCAGCGTACAGATATGTCGGCGGTTCTCGACCTGCTACATGCCTATGCGTCAAAACCTGTGGTATACATCTCGTCGATGGAGGCCGGGAGTTTTGTGCCAGAACTCGCTCCAGACATGGAGCAGGCCATCTATAGCTGGTACAGCCAGGAAGTGGAACGGCTAAATCTGAACGACTCCGATACGGAGCTGTGGTTTCATATGGATGAGGAGAGGGCTTTGCTCTGTTATCCCGTGGTTTGTTTTGGCCAAGTATTTTCAGCCATAGGTATGATTGTGCACCCGTCGGCAACGGTAGAATATCTCAAGCTGTTGCTTGATTACACAGCCAAAGCTGCAGCTACGCTTACGCTTCGTTCACAATTTCTTGAAGAGAAGATGGTACGCAACCAGAATGAATTGATTCAGGATTTGATGAATGGCCACATTCAGCAGGAGGAACAGGCTAGAACACGTATGGGGCTTCGCTTGTTAGTGAAGGGACAATACTGGTTCGCGGGAGGTCTATTGCAGATTGAACATCGCATGAAGGGGACGGGCCGGGAGCGAATGGAGGCGAATCATCAGGACATTCTCGTATTGCTTCGCTCACTTCTGAAGAAAAATCATCTAACCAGCCTCATCATGCTGAAAAATAATCAAATCTACCTCTGTTGTGCCAAGGAAGAAACACAAACTGTCTCTGAACAGCCACTGATCCAAATGTTAGAGAGCATCACTCAGGATATGAAACGGTTCGCTCGCTCGAATCTGAAACAAGTCGAAATTCATGCGGGCTTCGGCAAACTTCGAAATCAACTAACTCTTCTGAAGGATAGCCTTCAGGAAGCGGTCCAGGTTATTGAAGTGGCGAGGTCTGTCAAATTAATGAAACATGTTCACTTTTACGATCGTATGGGTATATATCAAATGTTAAAAGCCATGCCGCTTTCTTTCCTGCAATCCTTTGCGAGCGATCATCTGGGTGTGCTTATAGAGCATGATCGAAGCCATCAGTTGCGATTGGTCGAAACATTGGATGCCTATCTGGCGAATTTCGGGTGCAAAAGGGATGCGGCCGCCCAGCTGTTCGTTCATCGGCAGACTTTGTATAACCGACTGGAGAAACTGGAAGAACTGCTGGGACCAGGTTATATGCAACAGGGAAAACGTGTGTGCTTGGAGATGGCATTGTTAGCTAATGCCATGATTGAAGGTGGAGATGGACAATTGTCATGACAGCAACGTTTTTGGATATGGGCAGTGCTTGAATAGAAGGTGTTTTTTTGCTCATTTACAGCTTGTTGATCCGTCGTATACCTCGTAAGGCACGAGACCGGCGACGGGACCCTGTATTGGAGAAACGGCTCCGATAGCGTTCGAATGCACGGGAAGAGGTAGCCTGAAGTGGTGAGGTAGGTGTTACAAGGCGATATGGAAATGTCATACGCTCAGACCTTCGTTCCCGTCTGTCTTGTGGATCTGCAACAGTTAAACCGGTAAGGTTTAACCATGCCTGAAGCTTACTGGAATGGATGCCAAGTTGTCCGCTCAAATGAGAAATGTCGAGATGTTTTTTCACACAAATCCGCCTTTCCTGAATTATCGGGCTGGAGTAGGATACGAAAGGAAAGCATGAAACCAAGTCGGTAAAATCGTGTGTGCAGGCTTGCTCAGGGTGATTGGCGGAGTGTTGCGTTTTGTGATATCCATAAACGGCGTGGTTCGATAAATGTAGAAGAGGCACAGATTTGCCTTTTTCTATAAATTGGCTTTTATCAAGATTCTAACATTTCGGAAGCGATTGCGCGTCTCAATATAGTCTCATTTTTATATAAAAGTAAGCTACAGTAAAAGTACCAGTATCTAGTACGGAGGATATATATGGGGAACGGAAGTGAATCTCGAAAACAGAAGGTTGTCAGGGACGAAAAGCGTTTCGTTGGTCGAGCCAGAGAGCTGATGATCCTAGAGCAGTGGTTTGAAAATGATGAAGCGCCTATGACTATATTTTCAGTTACGGGTATGGGTGGTATTGGGAAGTCTTCGTTACTTTCAGAAATGCTGTCCATCGCTAGAGAGCAGGAAGCAACCGCTATATGGATGGATGGACGGGCATGTGGCACAACGCCCTCCGTGTTTATGGATTATTTTAGTTCAACACTGGGACTGGAACTTGGGCTGTTGAATAGCCAGGGCAACATTCTGCTATCGTTGTTGAAAAGCATGCCCAGAGAGAAACGGTTCGTTATTGCAGTAGATAACTACGAGGAACTTGCATTGCTCGAGAGCTGGTTTATGGAAGTTTTCATAGCGAAACTTCATCTAAGTGGGATACTCATCATACTTGCATCTCGTTCAGAGCTTTCAGCAACATGGCGAACGCATCCCCGGCTGTATCAGCATCTGGTTCAATTGCAGCTGCAACATTTTACCGCGGATGAGATTACGGAGTATATTGCAACCGCAGGTTCATTAAAGCCGAGTATGGCTGGAGTTATTACGAGAATGACGGATGGACATCCGCTGGGACTTGCTCTTGCAGTGGAAGCGGCTGATCAGGAGCGGAATCTTCCTCATGCCGAGTGGGCTGAACTGTCACATATGATCAGTGCCCGGCTGTTACTTGAACTCACCACGCCACGTCTGCATCCGATGGTGGAGGTGTTAACCTTGCTGGAGACAGCAAACCAGGAACTCTTATCCACGGTACTGAATGTACCCGTTAAACAAGAAGAATATCACATGCTGAGACGGATGTCTTTCATTCGTTCCGCGCCGGACGGTCTGGCCTTGCACGATATGGCCCGGGTACATTTGATGCGGGATTTCCGGCAACGCGAGCCGCATCGTATGCAGTCCATGCGGATTCGGATTGCAGAGTTGCTGAAACCACTCCATGAACAGGCATGTGCGCTTGGGAAGCGTCAAATTGCGAGAAAGATGCTGTTACTCTGTCAGGAATCTATGCTCCAGTTTCGCAAGTATGCTGACGTCTCACGCGATTCTTTGTTCTCGCCGCTTGAACCAATGAAGCAGGCTGACCTACCATCTCTTCACAAGCTGCTAGAGCAATGGTGTGAATACAGCGTTGAGCCCTGGCAGGCCGTGAACTATGGCCCCTTCCTGGATGAACTGGCTCTCCGATATCCTGAAGGCATTGTAATAAAGCGGGATATGAAAGGCGAAACGATTGCGATGTTTATTACCGTGTTGGTGCATCGGGAGATCAGTGATTTACTTTTGAAATATTTTCCGAATGAGATGAAAGAGTGCTTTATGCCAGAGGAATTACAGAATGATCCGGATGAGAGTGATACACACTTCGCATTGCTGGCTGCGGCGAGAGATGATGTGCCTGGATATACACGTGAGGAACTTGTCGGATATATGACACTGGATCGTTTGTCGCTCCTGGGAGATGGGGCGAGAGCCATTCTTGTTGCGACCAATCCACATCTGAAGCTGTTTCTGCGGAGTATCGGCTTTCAGATGCGGAGAACGTCCACACGTGCGTGTGATCGATATGAAGATCAGGCGGATGTGCTGGAACTTGATCTGCGTAGCGGACAATTCGGTGCCTGGGTGATGTCCCTTTTGCATCCAGACCTCCCAGCTAATGCAATACAGCCCCAGATAACGGGATCCAATAACAGGGTTTGGTCTGAACAGGAAGTTCGTAAAATGCTCGGACACCTTCGCTCACCGGGAGAGTTACAAGAGTACGCAGACAGAATTACAGGTGTGAGGGACGGCATTCAGTTACAATTATATGTTCTGGATCTGTTGGAAGGCAGGATACATGGAGTGTCTCCCCAGGATCAGAAACTGTTACATGCGGCTTACTGGACCCATGCTGGCAATCCGACTGCCGCAGCGCAGGTGTGTTCGATGAGCAGGGCTACTTTTTATCGTCATATTAGAACTGCACTGATTCGTTTAGCGAGAATATTGTAAAGGGTGAAGAAAGATGGTCGCACAGAAATAGCAGAAGCCATCGGTTGAAATAACAAGAACAAGAACAAGGCAAAAATGAAAACCAAAACAAAAATGAAAAGCAACAACCAATAAACAATAAACCCGCAGTAAAACGGGAAAGATCCGTAACTGCGGGTTTTTCTAGCTGATTCATCTAGCTGTTCATAAGTAGCATCCCCGCAAACTCTAACGATCAGGAGAAACCTTATTTTGCACAAAATCGCCATGTTGAAATTCTAACGATCCGTACGGACGCTATTTCGAGCAATTTGCCCATTTCATCCCATTTTCAGCAGGACATTAGCTGAATAGCGTCACTGGAGATCGTTAGATTTTGAAACCACGCCTAAATGGGCAAATAAGGCTTGTGGTGATCGTTAGAGTCGCCAGAAACCTTATTTGCTGGTTTCTGCTCTCGGCGCTGAGCTTTCTCTGATTTTTCCTCAAATTCTCTGTATTCTATCGCCTGCAACGGCAAGGGTGGAATGTTCTTCGTTTGCTAGCCGTGCATTATGTTCAACTGTAAAAGAAAGCGGTAATCACCGCGGGAGTTATAGGTTATATACCAAGCCGATTCATACGGTTGTAGAGTGTAGCTCTGGAGATGCCAAGTTGTTTGGCGAGTGTTCGTTTGTTGCCGCCTGCGGCCTTCAGGTATTGAAGCAAAAGCCGAGCCTCATACGCATCCATCTGTTGCTGATAAGAGGAGCCGGAACTTTGTTCGGGGAATGTAACACTTGGGTTAGCCGCTTCCCGAGCAACCGCTGCAAGATGGTCAGGTCCGTGACTCTTTTGTAGAGAGTCTGTCACATTGGGGTCATGCGCTACTTCTTTTCCCGCAGACTTGAGGTTGGCTACTGTCTGTTCCGGCTCAGAAGGTACGTTTACTTTCGCTGATGTCAGCGAATCAGGCAAGTATTCCGGCTTGATCTCACCATCCATCGTTAGAATCGTCAGGCGCTCAATCACGTTGCGCAGTTCCCGGACATTCCCCGGCCAATCGTACTCGAATAAATGTTTGAACAATTCTGGAGGAATCACTTCAATATGACGATTGTAGAGTAGCGAGAATTCTTGCAGAAAAGTCTGGGTGAGCTCATAGATATCTTCTTTACGCAGCCGGAGCGGCGGAATAATCAGATTGATGACATTCAGTCGATAGTAGAGATCCTCCCGGAATTGATTACGCGTAATCATGGCAGGAAGGTCTTGATTGGTTGCAGCAATGATTCGGCAGTTAGCTTGTTTGGTGCGGGTACCCCCAACCGGAAAATAACTTCGTTCCTGCAACACACGAAGCAGCTTGACTTGCAGTTCAAAAGGCATCTCCCCAATCTCATCCAGAAAAAGAGTGCCACCCTCAGCCAGCTCGATTTTCCCCTTTTTCCCCTTAGGGTCTGCCCCGGAGAAAGCGCCTTTCTCGTAGCCAAACAACTCGCTCTCAAACAATGAAGCGGGAATGGCCCCGCAGTTAATCGCGATAAAAGGAGCAGTCTCTGGTTCACGAAGATCATGGATGGCTTTTGCGAAGAGTTCCTTGCCCGTGCCACTTTCCCCCATAATGAGTACCGTAGCAGGGGTGGTGCTGATCTTGCGAATAGTCTCCAGACATTGCCGGATAATTGGACTGCTACCTTTGATACGCGCAAAAGGATCGGTCTCGGGATGAAGCCGGGCAACGGCTTTTTCCAAATGCTGAATTTTGGAGGACATATGCAATAATTCCTGGTGAAGACGAATTTCAGTTGTGATATCGACCTCCGCAGCGACTGCACCAACAATACGACCATCCAGCCTGACAGGGCGGGCATTGATTAGAGCGAACAGATCAGACCTGGGTTGATGCTGTTTGCGGTAGACCGATTCACCGGAATATAACGTTTTAAGTGATTGAAGTCTTTCGGGTGGAAAAAAGTTGGCGGCAGGCTGACCGATAATATCGGTTTTGCGAATAGAAAATATATTCTCCGCACCGGATGTCCAGTACGCCACCTTGGCTTCTTCATCGATTAAAGATAATGCGGAACCGACTGTCTCAAGCGTAGTTTCCAGATAGGCTTCCATCAGTCGGTAGGCTTGATGAATTGAGTTCATGATATCGGATGCCGTGATATAGCCGATCCATTCGTCACGATCATTTTTGATGATGAGAACAGAGCTCTTGGAAAACAATGGAATAACTTGTGCCAGTTCCATAGAAAGTGAGATCAAAGGGACAGGGACAAAGAACGATGGGGTAACCGGAAAAGGGTCGGGATCTGTTGATTTAGCAGAAGATGCGGAAGGCAGGCCTTTCTCATCAGGCAAGTTTGGTTGATCCAGGAAGGAGCAATAGAGATAAGCGCTTCCTGTACCAGAACGTACAAAAACAGGTCGAGTTACGTTGATATCTGAATCCGTATACGGGCGTGGAAGAAGCTTTTCCTGAACGGAGGATTCATCGTAAATGTGCATGTCTGTTCGTGTCAGTTCTTTTAGAGTAGGTAGTAAATGTCTCATCAGGATCACCTCGATTACAACATACGGATTAAAGTGATTGGAATTAGTACTATTATATCGCTCCAACAGAGTTGTGTATATATTTTTTGACATCGATTGTTCGATTGTTTTGTTTTAATAACGCTCACCCATTTTGTAGTTTTTATGTATACGTTTTCTTTAGTTGAAGATATGAAAAAATGTTGATTTAGCTACATTTTCTAACTTATTTCAGTTTTTTTATTTATTTTTGTGTCAATTTATATAACGCTCATTATTTGTGAAAATGTATAAATATAAGAAAATATGTAAAGATGGAGACCGATGTGAGGGTAAGATACAAGATGATTAGTGTAGAATTTGTCTAAAATTTTGTACATTAAATTTTGTGTATTCTTATTTTTTAGACATATATTCTTGTTTAGAGTGAACGTTTAAGTTTGGCAGTGCTGCATCATCGGAAAAAGGAAAAACCATGCACTCCAGAATGACTGGGTTGCATGGCGTGAAGGGCTATCTCTTACATCAATTCTAGCGAAACATGTTCTTCACAACCATCCAGAGATTCGCAGGTTTCTCTGCCAGACGGCGGGTATAGTACGGGTACCACATCGTGCCATAAGGGACATAACAACGGATGCGATAACCTTCTTGTGCCAGACGCTCCTGTTCACTCATACGCAGACCGTATAACATCTGGAATTCAAAGGCTTCAGGAGAGATATCCCGATCCTTCGCGTATTGTTTCGTCCAGTTAATGATGTGATCATCATGGGAGGCCACAGCGGTATAAACACCTTGATCCAGATGATGACGAATCATCGTTTTGAACTGGTGAATGACCTCGGACGTATTTTGATATGCGACGCTTGCAGGTTCTTTATACGCTCCTTTGACCAAACGCAGCCGAACACCTTCCCGAATCATATCGCGGGTATCCTCTTCCGTTCGATGCAGATAAGCCTGCAATACGGTACCTGAGTTATCCAGCCCTTCCGCATGCAGTCTACGTACGATATCAATGGTTGCTTGGGTGAACGGACTGTCCTCCATATCAATCCGGACGAACAGTTCATGTTCCTTCGCTCGGGCGGCGACCGCACGAATATTCTGGTACCCTTCTTCCGGATCAAGTGCCAGCCCCATCTGGGTCGGTTTCAGTGAAACATTGGAGTCCACACCGCTATGCGCTATACCTTCAACTAACCTCACGTATTCATCTCTGTAAAGTGCCGCCTCGCGCAGATGGGTGATGCCCTCTCCCAGATGATCCAGTGTTGCCATAATGCCTTTGCTATTTAAAACGCGAATTTCTTCCAGCGCCTCTTCCAGCGTATTACCAGCTATGAACTTGCCAGCCAGCTTTTTGCCGTATTTGAGAGACAGGTTCTCTACGGCTTTATTGCCAGCTACGGTTAACAACGTTTTGCGATATAGTTCCGTTCCGACACTCATTGTGGTTCCTCCCTAAATATTCATGATTGTATATTTACATATCTAGCAAAAATCGTGCCAAAATCTGTTGAATGCGATTGCTGATGCCCTAATTTATTTTTATGAACATTTTTATCTCCGTGAAACAAAAAAATATTTCATGTTCTAGCGGAGTTGGCACGCTTCTTGCTTCATATATTTGAATGAGACGTAAGTGCTGCGTGAATCCGAGCAGCGATCGATATAAGTTGAACATTTTTTTACACAAATAACGGAAAGGACAGAAAAAACCTGGAAAAGCGAAGCGGTCGCATTTATCACCGGATTTTTCCCTTAGGAGAAGGGAATCCAAAAAATCTGGGGATAACAGCGAATGGAAGGTTATTCTGTCCTCGGAGTGCTCGTGTAAATTATCTTTGTGAGACTTATAAAGTGAGTAGAAACCACATCCTGAAGGAGGAATCATTGATGAATATCCCTTTTGTTAACGAACCATTTACAGCTTTTACGGTGCAAGCGAACCGGGAAGCCTTTGAGGAAGCGCTCCATAAGGTGAAATCCGAACTGGGACAGGAATATCCGATGATTATCGGTGGAAAAAAAATAACGAGCAACCGCACGTTAACTTCCGTGAACCCGGCTGCTAAGGACCAGGTGATTGGAACGATTCATCAAGCGGATCGGGAGCTGGCCGAGAAGGCCATCCAAACGGCTGCGGAAACGTTCCATACCTGGAAACATACGGACCCGAATGAACGGGCCCGTTATCTCTACAAAGCAGCGGCAATCATGCGCCGCCGCAAGCATGAGTTCTCCGCCTGGATGGTCTATGAGGCGGGCAAAACCTGGTCTGAAGCAGATGCAGATACGGCTGAAGCGATTGATTTTATGGAGTTTTATGCAAGGGAAATGCAACGTCTCAGTGAGCCGCAGCCGCTTGTACGGATTGTTGGTGAAGATAATGAATTGACTTACATTCCGCTTGGTGTTGGCGTGGTGATTCCGCCGTGGAATTTCCCGCTGGCGATTATGGCAGGCATGACCTCGGCTGCGTTAGTTTCAGGCAACACGGTGGTGCTAAAACCGGCAAGCACTACACCGGTCATCGCTGCAAAGTTCGTGGAACTGCTGGAAGAAGTGGGTCTGCCAGATGGAGTAGTCAACTTCTTGCCAGGGCCAGGCAGTGAGGTGGGGGATTATCTTGTCGATCATGCACTGACACGTTTTATCAGTTTCACAGGTTCCCGCGATGTCGGTCTGCGGATCAATGAACGTGCAGCACGCACCGCTCCGGGTCAGAAGTGGATCAAACGTGTGATCGCCGAGATGGGTGGCAAGGATTCCATTGTGGTTGACAGTGACAGTGATCTGGAACTGGCAGCCGAGTCGATCACAGCTTCGGCTTTTGGTTTCTCGGGACAAAAATGTTCAGCGTGCTCTCGTGCCATTATCCATAAGGATGTATATGATGAAGTATTACAAAAGGTGCTGGAGCGTACGAAGAAGCTGACGATGGGCAGTCCGCTTGAAGTGGGAAATTACATGGGACCTGTCATTGATGATAAGGCGTATGCAAAGATCACCGAATATATCGAGATTGGCAAAGGGGAAGGACGTCTGGTTCATGGGGGAGGTACCGGAGATCCGGCAGGATTTTTCATCGAGCCGACCATTATTGCAGATGTGGAACCGCATGCCCGGATTTCGCAAGAGGAGATCTTTGGCCCGGTGCTGGCTTTCATCAAAGCCGATTCATTCCAGGATGCGCTGGATATTGCCAACAATACAGATTATGGCCTGACAGGTGCGGTTATCTCGCGCAATCGGGCACATCTGGAGCAGGCAAGACATGAGTATTTTGCAGGTAATCTGTATTTCAACCGCAAGTGTACGGGAGCTTTGGTAGGGACACATCCATTTGGTGGATTTAATATGTCGGGTACCGATTCCAAAGCAGGAGGCAGGGATTATCTGTTGCTGTTTACTCAAGCGAAGCTGGTGTCTGAAAAATATTAAATGGCGTTTGAGACCGCATGTATGTATTGACATGCTGACAAGGGCTGAACTGTATGGTATTATTCCTGCAAATCCCAGTGTTGCAATGAATAGTATCCAGCTTGACATAAGGAGGGCATCGGATGTTAGGTGTTCAGTTGGTGCAGGAACAGCGCTTCCGGCTGTCCATCACGCCGGAAATGAAGCAGTCCTTTCATTTGCTGACCTTGTCCGGTCAGGAACTGATTCGTTATTTGCAGGATGTCGCAGCGGATAATCCGCTTCTTGAATTGGAAGAGCAGTCCGTTTATTCTTTTAAGCCATCAAGAAGAAACAATCAGCAGGTGTATCCTTCCTATGACCCTCTGCTTCAAGCCAAAGGAACAGCGCCTACGCTGGAACAAATCCTTGCTTCGCAAATTCGCACGATGAAAATTCCGCATAGGCTGGAGAAAGTGGCGGTCTATTTGGCTGGATGTGTGAATGCTGATGGTTACTTGAAGGTTGAGCTATCTGAAGTACAGGTTGAACTCGGATTGTCCATGAGCGAACTGAACGCAGGAATTGATTTGTTGCAGTCCCTGGACCCTCCGGGTGTAGGGGCGCGAAATCTGCAAGAATGTTTGCTGTTGCAGATTCAGCGTGACCCAGCAGCGATTCCTTATGCCGAGCGTATCGTGCGGGCAGGGCTGGAGGTGTTGGTTCCTTTTCATCCCGGGCGGACAGCAGGCAAGTATGGTATAACTTCGCGGGAAGCACAAGCAGCATACGAGTATATTACTCGTCTTGACCCTAAGCCTTGTCGATCGATAGGCTGTAATGAACGTGCACATTATATCGTCCCCGATGCTACTGTGGATATGGTTCATGGGGAAATGGTGCTCAAGCTGCTTGCAACAGGCAATCCACGCGTAACCGTAAATGAAGCTTGCAACAACTGGATACAGGAGTCGTCTCCCGGTGAGATCTGGGTGACTCGGGCAGCTGAGGCGAGAGCCGTTATACGCGGTGTGCAACAGCGGCGCAGGACATTGTTACGTGTGATGACGGCCATTATGGAAGAGCAAAAGCGCTTTTTAAGTGAGGGCCCCGCTGCACTGGTGCCGCTTAATCTGGCTGCGATTGCTGAGAAAGTACAGATGCATGAATCAACAGTTAGCCGGGCCGTGAACGGAAAATATATATACACTCCGTATGGGGTTTACGAGGTTAAGGCTTTTTTCGATTCCGGTATTACGACCGTGTCTGGAGAGCAGACGTCTGCATCGGCTGTCAAACGGCGGCTGAAGGAAATCATTCGAACCGAGCAACTAAACAAGCCGTACTCAGATAGCCAATTATCTGCTCTCCTTGAAGGCGAGGGCATCATCATTTCTCGAAGAACCGTTGCGAAATACAGGGAGGAGCTTCGAATTCTGTCATCCCTGGAACGAAAACGCTGGGCTTGAAGTGTATACGTCTTATCACGTTAAGTCTGAACGACTCTTTATAAATCTGAAATTTATCGTATCGAATTATACTTCAAATAGCCCCGTTATCCGTTGACTAACGGATAACGGGGCTTCTTTAGAATTTTTAATCTGAACTCATAAGATCAGTGGTTTACATGCGCTCCATGTTACGCAGGAAATGTTCTCCGGCAATCCCCGGCGTGGTCATCTGTTCTGGATGTAAAATCTCTTCCAATTCTTCTGGAGTCAGCAAACCTCGCTCCAAGATGATTTCCTGCAGGGTCATGCCAGTTTTCAATGCTTCTTTTACAATCGAAGCCGCTACATTATAACCAAGATGCGGGTTCAGAGCAGTCACGACACTGAAGCTTTGTTTCATAATCAACTCGCAACGCTCACGATTGGCCTCCATCTCTTCGACAGCATACCGTGTGAAGACATCAATGCCATTATTCATGATTTTCAATGATTGTAACAGGTTGAATGCAATAACCGGTCCCATCACATTCAGCTCGAATTGTCCGGCTTCACAGGCCATGCAAATCGTGTGATCATTTCCCATGACCTGGAAGGATACCTGGTTGATTACCTCTGCCATGACCGGATTGACTTTCCCTGGCATAATGGAAGATCCCGGCTGACGTGGCGGCAGAAGCAGTTCGTTAAATCCGGCACGCGGGCCTGAGGCCATCATACGGATGTCATTACAGATTTTGGACAGGCTGACAGCGCATACTTTCAATGCAGCTGAGAGTTCCAAATAGGCGTCTGTATTCTGTGTCGCGTCAACCAAATCATCCGCGGTCTGTAGCGGCAGGCCAGTCACTTCTGACAGATACTCGGTAACCTTGACGATATATTCCGGTTTGGCATTGAGTCCTGTACCTACAGCTGTTGCACCCATGTTGATCATAAGCATACGTTTATTGGCGAATTGAAGACGTTCAATATCCCGTCCAATCACGCGCGCATAAGCGCCGAACTCTTGTCCAAGTCGGATAGGCACGGCGTCCTGTAGATGTGTACGTCCTACTTTGACAACATCGTTGAACTCAATCTCTTTTTTGTGGAAGGCTTCCTGCAACTTTTTCATTGTACCAAGCAGGGTCTCGGAGAGCTGATAAGCCGCAATGCGTAAGGCTGTTGGCACAACGTCATTGGTAGACTGAGACATGTTTACGTGGTTGTTCGGATTACAGTGGAAGTAGTCTCCCTTGTTTTTCGTTAACAGTTCAAGTCCGCGATTGGCCAAAATTTCGTTGATATTCATATTCATGGAGGTGCCTGCACCACCCTGAATGGAGTCTACAATAAAATGATCGAGATGATGGCCTTTCATCATTTCATCCGCTGCCATGATGATGACTTCCCCAATCTTGTTTGGGAGCATTTTCAGTTCCATGTTCGCCATCGCTGCCGCTTTTTTAACAGCAGCCAGTGCCGTAATCAGTTCGCGGTGAACCGGAACACCGGTAATCGGGAAGTTCTCTATAGCCCGCACCGTCTGAATTCCATAATACGCATAAGCTGGAATTTCTTTTTCGCCGATAAAATCTTTCTCCGTCCGTGTGGACATAGTAGACATCTCGTTCGCCTCCAGTGGCATCCTAAAAATAGTTCGGCTCCAGCGTTGCTGAAGCGCACTCAGTATATCATTTAAGCAAAATAGATGCCAAGCTAAATGATTCTTTCATTGAAACCGATAATAATTTAAATTGGGGAATTTAAAATTTCATATCATGAATTACAGCTACAAGGGAGGGGTACCTAAGCTTGTCTTATTCATTATGAGCTTTATGGTATGAAAGTCATGCATGAACGATATGCAAAAGGTAAATAGAGCGTTTTCAGTGATATATGTCACATGAAATTTGGTACAAGATTGGTAAAATAGGAAAAAAGAACTACGGGGTGCGAACATGAAATGGACTTTAGGGGCGAAGACTGTCGCAGGTCTGGTACTAATTTCAATTATTACTTACGGAACTAGCGGCTTTTTTATTTTCTTTGTAAAAGATTGGATTTCGCTTGATATGCCAAACTGGCTGTACATATCTATCATTTTGCTTATGGGAGTATGTTGGAACGGGATTCTCGGCTGGATTGCTTCCCGCTATCTGACTCGTCCGATTGTTCAGCTGTCTCGTGCAGCGCAGCAGGTATCTTCCGGTGATCTCACCACGGAGATTCCGCAGCGCCGTACACAAGATGAGCTTACCGTATTATATGATGCGTTCAACGTAATGGTTTCTAATCTGAGAAGTATCGTGAACGATATTGCGGATAGTACGCGGACAACCTCTCAGAACGCACAGTCATTGAGCGAAGCCATTACACAGGCTGCAGAACAGATCGAGATGATGTCTGAGGCCGTGGATCATATTGCGGTTGGCGTAGAGGATCAGAAAGTGACTTCCCAGCATTCCCTGATTACCGCCGATGAGATGTTGAATGATTTTCAGAAAATGCAACATCAGTCTTTAGGTATGACCGAATTGTCTGGGAAGATGGGACGTTCGGTGGATCATACCAAAGAAACCTTCTCATCATTGATGAAAGGCATGAATGAACTAGCCGAGTCTCACAACCGTTCCCGTGATATTATGTTGCTCTTGGAGAAGGAAGCTTCCGATATCGAAGCGATTACGCAATCGGTCAAAAATATTGCTGAAGAAACAGGGTTACTCGCATTAAATGCTTCTATTGAAGCGGCGCGTGCAGGAGAAGAGGGCGCAGGATTTGCCGTTGTAGCGCAGCAGATTCGCAAACTTGCTGATGAGAGTAAAGATTCCGTTCATCGCATTAATGAACTGATCAGTCGTGTACAACAACGAATTCGGGAAACCGTGGAGCTGAGCCATGAACAGCATGGACTTGTTGTGAACGAATCAGAACGAACGGTTTCCGTTGATCAGACGTTGCTTGAATTGACAGGCACGGTTGAAGTGTTTATGCAAGGCGCTCATGATATTGGTTCCAAAATTGCTGAGCAGACAGGGCGCGTAGAGCAAACGCATGGTCATGTGAAGAAGATCCAGGGGAAAGCCGGTTCCTTCTCTGATGAAGCGAAGCGCATCATGGATGCCGCGCATGAGGAGACCGCAATCATGGAGGAGATATCCTCTTCTGCAGAAGAGTTGAGACAGTTAACAGATCGATTACTCGATAAAACTAAAGCATTCCGGATGCAGCCTTGAGCTGCTTCCGGAGTGTTTTTTATTTTCCGGGAAATTGGGGCGTATCTTGAAAGCTAATCAGTTTTTCAGACATGCCCTAGCTTATTATGGTAAAAGACGAACGTTTTTTCGTGTGATTGAAGATTTGTAAAGAATTTTTAAGAAAGATTAACAAAATTGCAACGCGCGGGCGATAAATGAAGATATAATAGGATTATCACAACAGAAGAAGGAGCCCAGTATATTGAAAACTTGGACAGGTATCCTGCTGATGATTATTTTGGCGGTGGCCACACTTTCAGTAACTTCAACTGCCAAAACGACAAATGAGTCGCAACAACAGCTTAATATAGATGAATCATCCAGCCAGGCCACAGCGGTCGAGGCTTCCCATATAGATCGAATGAATGATGCACTGAACAGCAACAAAGATATGATGCCGGTGAAAGCAGATGATGTTTCCGTGGCTCCAGAGAATAATGATATTCGGGTGTACCCAATGAGTATTGGGGGCTCGGGATATATATATAATGGCCTCGTGGTTGAGGCAAACGGCAAAAAACGTGAATTTAGTGATTGGAGAGCAGAGGGGGGATCGTACAAACCTGAAGTACATGAACTGGATTTAAACGGTGATGGTAAAAAAGAGATTGTGGTGTTGTATTCAGAGGGACACGGCACCGGAATTTATCTGGGTCAGGCACACATTCTTGATCCGGTTTCACTGGATGTAATGAAGATGCAGACTCTGGATGAGATTGTGAAAGAACATGTGGATTCCAAAGTTACGGTAACCTCCGACCAGATCGAGATTGGGGTGACTTTAAATGGGGTTCCAGCCGAGCCCTCCAATGTGGAGAAGGGAGCAGGAGATGTTCTGTATCATGAGAAGTTACAATTTGGTCGTGTAACTTATTATAGCGTGGAGGATAACAAGCTTGTTGTCTCTACATCGGGTGCATATGGCGAAGGGGTTTATGCGGGCGATTTAACGTTTTCTTATGTGTTTCAGAATGGGGAATGGAAGGCGAACGACTTGAAATATAGTATGGAAGTGTATGAAGAGGAATACTACGAATCATTTGATTGAGCAAAGGGTGATCTTGTGCTGCAGCACGAGGTCTTAGATGTAAATACCTAATAAAATATAGGACATGCCATGGCAAGCGTGACCATTGGATGGGGCTGAAAAAAAAGGAGTGACTACAGCCTCATTTTGTGCTGTCTGGAAATAAAAAAAGTTGCGGAAAAATGCTGAAAACAATTGACATTCACGCTTTAGTCGTTTAAATGTATAAAGGACAACTCATTTAAACGTCTGGGAGGGAATTTGATGAAGAAAAAGGTCGTACTTGGTTTGATGGTGGGCACATTGACACTCGGTATTGGTACGGGTGCACTGGCAGCTACAGGTTTGGAGCAAATCAAAGCATATCTCAACAGCAAAATCACCCTGAAATTAAATGGTGAGACAGTGACAGCCAAGGATGCCAATGGCAAGACGGTACTTCCGATCACATATAACGGAACCACATATCTGCCGGTTCGTGCAGTAGGTACGTTGCTTGGAACAGAGATCAATTATGACGGTGCAACTTCATCCGTCCTTATCGGTGGAACGAATGGTTCTGCGCCGGTAACCAACGGAAAAGTAACGCTGAGTGCACTTGGAACATCCGTACTGGGTTCTACCGCTTGGCACACCAAAGATCCTAAGGATACCACGTACAAAGGCAAGGATTACAAGGATGTCTATCTGCATAATGACCCTGCGAAGCAGGGAAAAGATATCCAGATCAATACGGGTAAAAAGTATTCTTCTCTGCACTTGGAACTTGCCGCGCTCAAAGGAAATCAGGAGATTCATATCTACGATCAGGATCTCGCGACACTCAAAAAATTCAATATCACTCCGGAAAACGGTATGATGAGTCTTGATGTGGATGTTAAAGGCACAGACGCTGTATATGTCGAGATTGTATCCGAAGATCCAGGTTCAGCCTTGTTTGTACCGCTCACAACATCGTATCTGACAAAGTAGACAGAGTACGACTACGTTATGTCGGCTAATAAAAAAACGATGATTCACCAGGCATCCTCTGACTCAAGTTTTGAATACAGAGTTGTGTGGTGATCATCGTTTTATTTTCATTTCATTGAAAATTCAATGCTGACTTACCCGATAGTCACGAACATTAGCGGATCATGGTATCCAGCGGTTTCAGGTTTGCTTCGATCTCAGCACGGCGTCCTTCCAGGAATGGAGGTAACGCCAGTGATTCTCCAAGTGTGGCGAAGTCCTCGTCCGTATCAAATCCCGGGCCATCTGTCGCAAGCTCAAACAGAATGCCGTTAGCTTCACGGAAGTACAGGGAACGGAAGTAGAAGCGATCTACAAAACCGGAGCTTGGGAATCGGAACTGATGTACTCGGTCAACCCATTGTCTCAATTCTTCCTCATTGTCTACACGGAAGGCCACGTGGTGAACACTGCCGCGTCCTGGCCGTTCTTGCTCCAGATCATTGCGTTCCTCCAAATGAACTTCTGAACCGCTACCACCTTCACCAGATTCGAACACAAGTACATCAGGTTGACCTGGAGTAAACGCGGGGTAGCTGCCTTTTGCTCTAAACCCAAGCAATTCGGTGAGAACAGGTGTAGTGAGTGAAGCATCCCGTACGGTCAGATGAATTGGGCCGAGTCCAATGATGCCATACTCCGCTGGTACAGGGCTTCGATCCCAAGGTTTACCCCCGGCGACACCCGAGTTATGTTCATCAGAAACGAGAATCAGCCGCATACCTTCAAAGTCTGTAAATGCCAGTGTTGCACGGCCTCCACGCTCTACAATCTCGCCGTGAGTTACTTCATATTCATCGAAGCGCTGTGCCCAATACGCAAGAGCTGCATCACTTGGCACACGAAGTGAGGTGGCAGAGATGCTGTTTACACCTTCACGTGTGCGTCCAGCCATTGGAATTTCGAAGAAGGTGAGCTCTGTGCCGGGATTTCCTTTCTCATCTCCATAGAACAGGTGATAGACCGAAACGTCATCCTGATTGACCGTTTTTTTGATCAGACGAAGGCCCATGATGTCCGTATAGAAACGGTAGTTTTGATCGGCATGCGCGGTGAGCGCGGATACGTGGTGAAGTCCTTTGATTAACATAATATGTTCCTCCTAGATAGAGATAAAGTTGAAGTTTTATGAACGTTCCTTAAATGTACTAGATCGCGAATGTTTTAAATAACAAGTCAGGGTAAGGAGTTAAGTTCGACTAGTATCAATTCAATATTTAAAGTTACTAACTTTTTGTATGTTTATTTCTCGGTTTTATCTTAACATAAAGATATTTAAAATACAATACTTATTTGAATGAAGCTGGACAGGTATAGTGATCAGTGGCAAAATGAAAAAAGTTACCAATCGCGTTATAAGAAGTTACCTCTGTTAACCGGAAAAGGAGAGAAGAAAAGGCATGGCCTATCCACCTTGGCTTGACCCGTATGATGCAGAGCCTTTTGCGGCATTCTCGACTTCACATATTGCATCGATGATCATTATTTTTGTACTTGTTATTCTGTTATTTCTTTTTAGGCATCGTCTTCGTTTCATGTCTGAACGTTCAAGCAGAACCGTACGCATCGGTTTGGCAGGATTCATGGTAAGTTGTGAGATTGTACTGCAAATCTGGTATGTGTATGGAGGAATTTGGAGTCTGCAGACATCGCTACCGCTGGAGCTGTGCAGTCTGTCGTTATTATTATCAGCGTTGTTATTACTGACACGCCAAAAATGGTTATTTTCTGCCTTGCTTTTTTCAGGTATTGCAGGTGCTCTGATGGCTATAATTACGCCGAATCTTGGTTATGCTTTTGCTCATTTCCGCTTCATTCAATTCTTTGTTGCACATGCGATGATCATTCTTGCTCTTCTCTATATGACTTGGGTGGAACAACTTCGTCCTGGATGGAGATCTGTTGCAGGCTCCATGATATTTGTAAACATTGCTGCGCTCATGGTATACGGTTTGGATGTGTTGCTCGATGCGAATTATATGTTCCTGAGACATAAACCGGGCACACCGTCTGTGTTAGATATGCTTGGGCCTTATCCGGTCTACATTCTCGGAGAAGAGATCCTGGCTCTGGTGTTATTCTCCTTGTTGTACCTTATGCTCTTTGCGATTCCTGAGTGGCTGAAACGTATCAGTGGCAAAAAGGAAAAGCAGCCGCAGACGTATTCCAAAAACTAACTTTCCTGAATCCGAGTTTTAATTAAGATAACCCGCAAACATTCTGATCATCCAGAAAATTTGCGGGTTTGTTATATTTCTGTCATCGGAGTGGGCGTGTAAATAAATAGCTCATCCACGCAGAAGTGATTCGGCACCATCCACGTAGATACGTGTGCCTGTTACATGTGAGGCTTCATCTGAAGCGAGGAACAGTACCAGATTGGCGACTTGCTCCGATGTTCCTGGTTCGCCTTTGAGCGGGTGCTCATGTCCCTCAGGAAACTCCACTGGAATCTGAACATCTTTCAGATCATCCGATGGATACGTATTGTCATCAATGTTGGTATCGATCGCTCCTGGGCAAACGGCGTTGACACGAATCTTGTAACGAGCTAGCTCCAGTGCCGCCATTTTGGTGAAAGCCGTTTGACCTGCTTTGCTGGAAGCGTATGCAGAAAATCCGATGCCGGAGAATACGCGGTTGCCGTTAATGGAACTCGTAATGATAATACTGCCGCCGCGCTCTTTCAGATGAGGGATGGCATACTTCACTGTTGCAAACGTGCCACGCATGTTAATCTCCATCGTCTGATCCCAATCTTCGATTTTCATCGTTTCAATTGGAGCCATGGCGCCATTAATTCCTGCATTAGCAAAAACGATATCCAGCTTGCCTGCTTCGGTTGCCGCCTGGTTGATGGCTTTCTCTACATGTTCCGGCTTGGAGATATCACATTCAATCACATAAGCTTCGCCACCGGCTTTTTCGATGATCTGTTTCGTTTCCTCTGCGTTCTCGGGTGTACGATCTAACATGTATACTTTGGCCCCTTGCTCGGCGAATCGAATGGCAGAGGCCTGACCAATACCGGAGCCGCCTCCAGTAACAATTGCTACTTTACCTTCCAAACGTTGTTCAGCCATTCATTGATCCCTCCATGTATGAATTGTCCTTGAACACTCTACTTCTAAATACCCGACATGGGGGAGGTGAATCATATGTGCTCATATTAAAAACAGGGCCCCATCTGGGCCCTGCTTTGTTCAGAAATTATAGTATGAAAATAATCTCATGAAGTAAGATTAGCTTCATACGTTTCATTCGTATAACTTGTATCATAGGATGTATGGACAGCTTGGTGTGACCACTTCATCTCTTGGTTACTTATGTTTCTTCCAGTCCATGGAGCTATTGTTCAGCAGATACTCAAAGTCATTGTCCCGGCGCTTCTGTTCCGCCTTACGAGCTTCCTCTGCCTGTAAACGCTCCTGCTCTTTGCGCTGTGCTTCAGCAGCTTTGGCTTCGTCAGCTTGCGCTTTCAGTTTCTCGAGCACATCACTGCTCAGTAAATCTTTCAGCGTGGTCGGTTGGTCCTGATTTTGATTCTGAGCCTTGGGTGCTGGAGTACGTCTTTTGGATTTAGCCACTTGGAAAATCTCCTTTCAAAAACATGAATCATCATCCATATCATTATTGTAGTCATAGTATATCAGGTTCGTGTTGCGCATTCCATGAAGTTGCAGAGCTCATGCAGGAAAAAGGGCATGTCACGGCGAATGAAGACAGGTATAAAACCATATAATGGTACCGATACTACGACTATTCCCTGAAGAAAGGAGTCGTTGTTCATGGAGGCAAACCGTAGTTTGTTGAAAGGGCTTGCATGGGGGATGGCTTTTAGTTTCCCACTGTGGATTGCGGTTATCGGGTGGCTGAATTTATTGGGATGGATACATTGAGGTATTATCCGAGACCGAAAAAGAGTTTTTGATCCATTTACTTATGTAAACGTTATCATTAAATAAGCTCTGCTCTGCGCCAAATGCACAGAACAGAGCTTTTGTTTGTTCTTAGAAGAGGGTTACTTTTTCTCCTCTGTAATCTTAACAGGTTCTGGATATTCCAGTCCGTGTGTATCAACGGTTACTTTCTTCATGACTTGGTCCGTAACCAGCTTGTCACCTTCGCCAATTTGCTGTGCTGCAATTCCATCAACTACATCCATTCCTTCGGTCACTTTACCAAAAGTCGCATAAGAGTTATCCAAATAATCAGCGTCAGCCAGCATAATGAAGAACTGAGATCCGGCAGAATCCAAATTATCTGATTTGCGTGCCATGGAGAGTATCCCACGGGTATGCTTCAGATGGTTTTTATGACCGTTAGAGGTGAATTCACCTTTGATCGCATAACCTGGTCCGCCTGAACCATTGCCGTTCGGATCACCGCCTTGAATCATAAAGCCCGGAATAACCCGATGGAAGATCAGGCCATCATAAAAGCCTTTGTTCGCCAGGGAGATGAAATTGTACACCGTATTGGGGGCAATCTCAGGATACAACTCAATGACGATCTTCTGTCCGTCCTGCATCTCAATCGTGGCTACAGGATTAGCACCCGCTGGTGGTGCTGGAACCGGAGTTTGTGTAGCATTGCTTGCCGGGCGTACGCATCCGCTCATAACGATCAACAGCATCGCAAACACAAGCGAGACTGCGGTTGTTTTTTTCCACCGTAAAGACATGAATATGTTCCTCCTTGGTTCGTTGTTATAACGAGTTTCATCCAATATAGTTTGGTGAATTCTTCAACTATCATACCGTTTCTTGGCTCAGAATGGCAATGCAAGCCATGTTAATTCGGTGAACTGGGGATGGTCATCATGAGAGCATGGGTGTAAAATAAGGAAAATGCTTCCGCATCAGGGGGACGTACGGGTCTGATCCGTCCGCTCCAAACACGGCAGTCCCGGCGTCAGTTACGGAAAGGACGGGCGGGTATATGAACTTCTCGTGGAAGCGTAATCTGATCATTTTATGGATCGGTGTCTTTTTTTGCAGTACGGCGTATTCCATTTCGATTCCGTTTCTTCCCTTATTTCTAAGCAGTGATCTGGGTGTGCGCAATCATCTGGAATTCTGGTCAGGACTTTCTTTTGGCATTACTTTTCTTGCAAGCGCTCTTGTATCACCCTTCTGGGGATCATTAGCCGATAAATATGGGCGCAAGCCGATGTTAATTCGTTCAGGGTACAGCTTGGCTGTCCTGTATCTGATTAATTTTTTTGTACAAGATCCGTATTCACTGATTGTGGTTCGACTGTTCCAAGGATTGCTTGCCGGATTTGTTCCTGCGGCGATTGCTCTTGTGGGCACGAACACACCTGAAGAGAAGACTGGATATGCTTTGGGCATTATGTCCACTGCTGGAGCTACAGGGGGGATTATCGGTCCACTGATCGGCGGGTTTGTCAGCCACTATTATGGCAACCGCAGTGCGTTTCTATTTTCGGCGATAGTCGTGCTGGTGTCCGCAATCATTGCAACCTTCTGGGTCAAGGAAGAGAATTTTAATCGTAACAAGGCACGTTCGCATGTTATGGATGACATCCGTGAAGCGAGAGCGAATCGTGTGTTTGTCACCGTGCTTGGTATGATGGGCATTTGTACTTTTTCTGTAATGATTCTGGAGCCGCTATTAACGGTATATGTCATGGAGATGGGAGTTCAGCCTGATCGGGCTTCCTTAAGCTCAGGGATTATTTTCTCGGCGGTAGGGGTTGCGACGGTCATTATGGCTCCGCGCTGGGGCAAGCTTGGATCAAGGATCGGTTTTGGAAAAGTGCTGGTAATCGGACTCATTGGCGGCGCGGTGGGCAATCTGTTGCAGTTTTTTACAACAGGTTACGTTGCATTTGGCATTCTGAGATTTGTCTATGGACTCTTTTTTGCGGCCGTTTTTCCTGCGATCAATGCGATGATTGTACAAGTGACTGAACCGGCTTTTCGGGGACGTGCATTTAGTCTGAACCAGTCCGCAGCCCAGATCGGAACGATGGCAGGGCCGATTATCGGCGGTGTCCTTGGCGGCTGGCTGCCGATTCGCTGGATATTTATCATTAATGGCCTTGCGCTTCTGGCTACTGCTATTGTGGTCAAGTGGTCCAGGTTGGAGCACAAGCTCCCCGGAGTGGCTAAGCCAGTGGAGAAGTGAACCTTGCAATGGCAATGGTGACTGGAGAGAACTGCGTTTAGCTATAGATTTTGGATTCAGGTTTTTGAAAGAAACGTTATAAGTATGGGAAGAAGATGACGCTGGAAATGCAATTGTCATCTTCTTTTCTGTGTAAGCTAGAGCAAGCTTTGAAGAGAAAATAAAAGAAACCCCTTGTTGAGGGGGCTTCCAGCATCACTTTATTACATTCAGCGCAACGTTTACGCATACCGATCTGCAAATCAGTTCATGAGGTTTACTCGGAGGTCTGTTCGTCGGGAATGGCATGTTTGACCGCATCGCGCTGATCTTCATCTTCCAGTGCATCAGGGAAAGAATCTTCTGTAAAGAGGCCAAAATCAGGATCGATATCCCGCTCGGTAACAAGGTTCTTATTTTCTTTAACCTGTTCTTCCTCATTGTTTTTGGTCATGTCAGCACCTCCTATTGTCAGAATACGCAAAACAAGACATCTACTAACGCGGAGGCAAGATATTCTGCTGTGGTTTAGCGTCAGCTCCAGCCCCGTTTAACAGATCTGTACCATGCAGGGCATCGGGGTCGGGTGCGGCAGGATCAACCGGGCTGCCCGGTTGCACCAGATCTGCATCGGGTACGGCTTCCAGTGGAGTTTCCGCCAAGCGGGATTCCAAACCTTCTTCGTCTACAGCAGATGCAGGTGGAAGCTCCGAATCTTCCATCTCTATTTCAATGCGGCGTCCAGAAACTTCATCAAAGGTATCCATGTCGCCTTCGGGTACTTCGGTTTCAGGCGGAATATCACGGGACCTCTGGTAACGGTCATAATAGCGTTCACTTTCCACGTTGCTAATGGGTTTATCAGACATCATCAGCACTTCCTTTCATAACTTGTTTATAGTACGACCAATTTAAACAATGTAATGGCATCATTTCAGCATTTTATCGTTCTTCCAAGCATGATATTGTCCCCGTAAACAGACCAGATTATGTCAGGATTTCGTTAAAATTTCGGGAATACATATTTCACAAGGAAGTAGAGAAATCCGAAAAAGATAATGATATATGCGGCATATTTAATAAATGTAGAGGCGACCATACTTGAATCCGATTTGTGTTGTACATCCTTATGTTCAACTTCTACCGTGCGATGAGGCTCATTCATCATAATCATCTCCTTGTTTAGTGAGTTTGCTTTGAAAAACCATTACACATGATCCACTGGATTGAATCGTGCCAGCCGTTTTTCCAGCATTTCTTGTTTTTCCTATGTTATGATGAAGCATGACTACTCAAGGAGGGGTGCAACGTGGACTGGTATACATTAGGCAATATGATCACACGTATTCGGATCGGACAGAAAGCGTCCACACCCGGATTTTCTCGTACAGTCATTCGTCGTCCGGATGGATTGTTCTGGGTTGGCGGTATATGGTCTGGACAGGTTGTTCAGTTACGTGATTTTTTATTCTCTGATATATGGACAATTTACGATGATGAAGAAACGGAGCAGTGGTTGGAGTTTCGTACGAAAGTGGAACAGAAGGAACGTGAAATGATCGAAAACCAGTTTGAGGACTTGCGAAATTAACGGCTTTTATAACAATAAAATGGAAAAAAGACTATAAATCTACTTATATGTGAATTTTAAATTTGTGTAAGAAGGTGACATGATAAACGGTGGCGAATTGATAGGGTGAGGGAGAAATGAAGAAGCGAAAATAAAAACTTTGAGGTGCTGTGAATGAGAAATGTGCCCAAAGCTATTATCATCTTGTGGATGACGATATGCACGATTCTGTGTATGCCGCATGGACTCGTGCTTGCCGCACCAGAAGAGATTCGGCAGCCTGTAGCCATTACAGGATGGGAAGTGAAATGGGGGAACGCTGGAGATCAGGGCTTCATTAGTGAAGTTATGGGCCAGGATGAAATATGGGAGAAACGTAGTGTTGAGCGAATTGTAGACAGTACGAAAGAACCATCAGGTTCTTTGTGGACACGTTTGACAATTCCCCGTTTGCATGACGGAAGTTCAGCGATTCGTTTCGAAAATATTAAAGGTACTCATATTGTGATCTATCTTGAAGATCGGAAAGTATATGAGAATTACCATTATAATTACGACAATAATGCCGTTTTTTTACCGCTATCTGCAGAAAATTCGGGTAATACACTCTATGTTTGGGCGCAAAATGAGAGAGGATGGTTGGGCATTCAAGGTGATGTCCAGGTCGGGCCATATGCCATGTTGCAGGAGAAGTATCTCCATAATGGGTTAATGGATATCATTTTGGGTTCAACTTTTGTATTTACCTCGCTTATTATGCTGAGTTGCACATTTTTTCTGGGTCAGTTTCATAAAGGACTATGGATATCACTGTGTGTCGTGATGGGTTCCATCGGGACAATGGTGATCACTTATTCTCAATTCTTGTACACTTTCTATCAAGTGTATGGGGACCTGTATTCTATTCTGTTTGATTTGGCCATGTTACTCGGCATGCCAGCACTTTGTTATTTCTTTGAACAAGTTATTGGCCCCGGTGTACACGGGATATTCACCAAATTAAGGAAGGCTCAATGGGCCTATTCCATCGTTTCTGTGTTTTCATTGTTTGTATATGTAGTATCGGGTGGGCAATGGGATCTATTGTACAGTCTTCTTGTACAGCATGTGGTGGGCTTTATACTGGTTATTGTGCTGACCATCCTGCTGGTTGGTACGATAGCCCGGGCGCTACAACGTAACCGTGAAGCGATCCTGTTAGCAGTTGGTTTCGGCACCTTTTCGTTGATTAGTGTCATGGAACTTCTTTGGTACTATCAGCGAAGCGGGGCATATCACCTGCTCTGGTGGAAGTGGTCGATGGTTGCATTTGTCATCTCATTGATTGCTATTCTTGGTAGCCGGTTTGCGGAAAAACATAACAAAGTGTTAGAGTACTCCAAGGAACTGGAACTATTCAACAACGAGTTGCAGCGATCTGAAAAAATGGAAATCATTAGCGAGCTTGCCGCTTCAGTTGCTCACGAGGTGCGTAACCCGCTTCAGGTGACGAGAGGGTTTCTTCAACTTATGACAGAGCAGGAAGATAACAAGAACAAAGGATATGTACGTATTGCATTGGAAGAACTCGACCGGGCTTCCGGTATTATTACGGATTTTCTGACTTTTGCAAAACCGGAATTTGATCACATTATTTCATTGAATATTTCAGATGAATTTGATCATATCGAAGGTATACTGGTACCGATGGCCAATCTGGAAGGTGGAAAAATTACAACGGATATCCCGCCTAATATTTATATTCGTGGAAATTCTTCGAAGTTCAAGCAGGCCTTTATCAACATTATTAAAAATAGTATTGAGGCGTTTCAGGGAGGACAAGGTCAGATAGATATCTGGGCATACTCACAGGATGGCAAAGTTAAAGTGCATGTCAGAGATAATGGTGAAGGGATGAGTGAGGAAGCCTTGTCCCGACTGGGAGAACCGTATTTCTCTAATAAAATCAAAGGCACTGGGCTAGGTATGATGGTTACCTTCCGCATCGTGGAAGCGATGAATGGACAGATCAGTTTTACAAGCACAAAAGGGGTAGGAACAGAAGCTGTTGTATCTTTTCCCGAGTTCGTTAAATGACGGACTCGGGGAGGATATCCAGTTTAATGTTCTACCCCTGATTTTTTTATTTAGCTAAGATTAAAACGATCTCCACGGTCCGCAATTGACGTCGTAATTGACTTTGGAAGGGTTAGGTGGAATGACCAGAACATAATCATTTTGTTGCTCCTCGACTGTGCGAATCTTGATATGATCAGGAATCGTAATACCAAACGCCTCGCGAAGTGCCTGCTTAGGATTAGAATGGAGTTGTTGTCTGAAGTGTTCATCTGTCCAAGCTTTCTCAATAATATCCTCATGCAACGTTTTTTCTGACACCATCATCGTCAACATTCCCTTCATATTTAAATTAAACTGGATCGGCTTGTCCCGTATTAGAAGGCCCGGATTGTGGTTCGCTGATCCAGTAGTGAAACCCACCTCGGTAAAGTCTTTTTTTACGTTGTTCTATTTCCTGAATTGCTTGTACCAATGAGTTGCACAGATAAGAATTCAGGGCAATGAATTGTGGAAACACCAAGTTAGAAGATGCAATGATGTCATTGAAGTGTCGAGCTACGTCTGCATAACTGTTCATCAGTTGTGAGTTATATACATTGTGGTGTATAGATTCGTTAAGTACATGACTCGTCGGATATTCCTGTTGGAGAGCTGTGGATAGGTGAGAGAGGTAGCTATTGTAGTTGCCGTGTACAGCATCCATTTTCGTGTCTGTAAAGTCATCTGTCATCTGTAGAGTCATGAGAACGATATTCAGTGAACCGCAGACCGAAGAGATTCGAGCTGGTTGCTCTAGTAAAATCAGGGAACCAATGACTCCTAATTGCGTTGGTGAAGCTTTCTGGGCGATGAGAAGTGGGTTATGCTGAAAATAATCCATGCGTAATTCACCATTTACGCTTACTGCCCAGTCCTGAAGAACCTGTCTGAAATGGTTCCAGAAGACAGAAGAGGGTTCAAATAATGCGTTATAGACTTGAAGGGCATCCACATAACAAAGATTCCCCAGAGATAACTTCAGCACCGCATCCTCAGTTGGCTCATCCATGACATCATCCAGATTAAGAAAATACATCATGTGTAACAGGCAAGCTGTGCTAAGCTGATGAGCTTGATCGGATGGGAGTCCCTCTGTGTACTGCATCCATAACGGAGTGATGTAACCGATGCAACTGTGTCCCGGATCTCCCCTGAAGGGGTTGAGCAAACGGAGTTGTTCAAGCGCATGCTCTGCCAGTGAATCAGGGTATTGCCGAAGACGCTCTTCAACGGAATCAAACACGGCCTTCACGTCAAGCATATACGGATCTAGCCATTCTCGATGCATGATATGAAAACGTCCCTCCTGCATTAAATGTTGGAATATGCAGTAAGATCAAGAAGTTAAATACAGTATAGCTTAAGTTAGTTGAAAAAAATAGGATTTTTTGTGATCATTTGTGAGAAATTTGATGACATTTTGGATTTTATAGCATAAAAAGTTGTAATTTGGGTTCAGACTATGAAGGCAGAGGATATCGAGACAAAGAAAGGTGGATAAAGAATGAAGATAAATTGGAAATCATGGCTGGCCGCCAGCGCAGCTGTTATCATTTTTGCTGTTGCACCAGGCCAGATGGCCTTAGCTGATCCCGCTTCTCCTGCGGAGCAGCAAGATGAAAACCTGGCTGAATCTGCTGGTGGGAACCAAAAGCCTTGTATGCAGGCAGGCCATGGCCTGTTTATGATCGGAGAAACAGCCGATTTGCTCGGAATTGGACTCCGTGATTTGAAGCAGCAGATGCAACTTGGCAAGACCTTAACCCAGATCGCGAAGGAACGCAAAGGATTCAGTGAGGAACAGTTACTGCAAAAATTAAAGCCCACGCTGTCAGAGCGCTTGGATCTGGCCGTAAAAGAAGGTTGTCTCACCAAGGAACAAGCTGCAGCAGCGAAAGCCAATATGGATGTGAAGTTAAAAAAAGTAGTGAATACCCCTCTTGCCGAATTACGACGTGAATTTACGCACCATGGAAAACATCCGATGGTAGATAAAGGGGCAATAGCGAAATACATCGGGATTACACCTGAACAATTGCAAGAACAACTGCATGCGGGCAAGTCTTTGGTTGAAATTGCGCAAGCGAAGGGCATCAGTGAAACACAGCTGGTGAATCAGTTAAAAGAACAATTAACAGGTGATCTGCAAAGGTTCGTTCATCAAAAACGGCACAGTCATTCCATTCCAGTTCATCCGGGACACGTGCCTGGCCGATCCACCTCAACCGAAGTGAAATGATCAACTTCATAGAACAAGATGACTGATCTACTGAGCAAGATGAGGAAGAAATTCAAGAGCGTCCTCCGCAGGGGAGAACGCTCTTTGTTTGCTTTACACGTCTGAGGGCCTAAGAGGCGAATTTTGATTCGGGGTGCGTCTTCCAGAACCCGCTAATGGATCACTAAAAGAAGAAGCTTGCCGAGCCTTGCTACGTGTCAATCCAACCATGAAACGAGATCCTGGCAATTTAGACAGGGTCCAGCTAATGCCAAGAGCGGTCACAACGGTGACTATGAATGAGATTATCGTTACAGGCAGATGCCACCCGCTAAGGTGTAATGGTCTGGTAACATATGCGATGGCATAAATCACCAAGGCATGGACTAAATAACCGCCGAAGGAGTAGCGTCCAATCCAAGTGAGAAGACGCTGAAACCATAGGTTTTTACCATGTAGCAGAACTAGGAAACCGTAGAGCATTAACATCTGAGCCATAATACTGATGAACGTACTAGGTTTTAGGTACGTAGAGATATTGAGGTTCATCGTATCTTCTGACCCGCGCAGTACAGCGTACCCCATCCAGATATACATCGCGACAAAGACCGCAATCATGCAAGGGAGCATTCTCATCGTCCAATTCCTCCAGCTTTCCACCGTCCAGGCACATACCGCGCCAAGGAAAAAGTAGAACCAATACATGAGCCATGAATATGAACGATATTCCAGCATGCTAGACCAGGGCTCTGGCCACCATTGTGTCCAGTCAGCCATATCATAATAAGACCATTTCATAAGCCAGAGATAAAATAGGGCTGCAACGAGTATGATGGTTAACGTCACCTGTTTCGGCGTAAAACGCTTGAGGTTATCGAGCCTTTTACGAACAGCATGAGCCCCCGCGAGAAATAAAGGAAACAGGATATAAAATTGGAACACCATCAGCACAAACCACAGGTGATATCCTGTCTGCGGTATAAATAACTCATGTACAAAGCTTCCCAGATCCGGCATACCGGAAGTCCAGAACGTAGGAGTAAACACACGTACAGCTAACCAGTAGATGAGCGTCCATATGAAGAAAGGCATATAAATATCACCAAATCGCTTCCCGATGAAGCGGGGATAATCCGGCTTCGTATGGCGATGGTGATAGAACAACAACACACCCGACAGAAATACAAAAGTAGGTGTGCCAAACCGTGTCAAATGATAAATCATGGTCAGCATCACGGAATCAGGTTGCTCAATATCTGGCCGATAGATGTATTCAGCAATGTTATGCTGCATGACGATAGCCAGAAAAGCTAATCCGCGAAGTTCGGTCCATTCGGCTATTTTCTGCTTTTTCATTTACATTCCTCCCTTATGTAGCCAGGGTCATCATATAAGACTACCCTCCAAACATTAAGGCTGCATTAAATGGCGAAAAAAGGAATCAAAAAAAGGACGGCCTAAGCCGTCCTTTTACTAGTTATGATGTGATAGTTCCTCATTTGATTCTCCAGTTACTGAGCTATCAGAGGAAGACTGGTTATCTTCTTCAAATAACTTCTGAATGTAAGCTTGAAGCTTGGGCACATTCACACCTAATACCTGAGCAGATCCAGCCCGCTCATTTGTAAGCAACTTGTTCGGTGGAATCTGTTGCTGGTCGATCTCGTTCACACGAATATCAAAGCCAAGTGAAGCGAGCTTCAGCATTTGGGTTGGGCTTAGATCTGTTTTGATATAAGGAGCAATGGCTTCCAGCATCTCAGGGATTTTAAAGAGAGAAGTGGTGCTCTGCATCTTCTTGGCAAGTTCGGTCATAAAGATGCGCTGCCGCTCTGTACGTGTGAAATCGGAGGTTGCATCATGCCGGAAACGAACATACTGGAGGGCTGTCTTGCCATCCATATGTTGCAGCCCTTTTTTTAAATCAATATCATACATGTGTTTATCCGCTTTGCTTGTGTAGTACATATCTTTTTCCACATCAATATCGATACCATCCAGCGCATCAACGAGAGCCATGAAGCCTGTAAAGTCCGTGTAGACATAATGCTGAATCGGTATACCGAGCAGATCGCTGACCGTCTGTTTGGTTAATTCGGCTCCCCCGAAGGAATAGGCGGCGTTAAGGCGGCTTTTGCCATGGCCTGGGATGTTAACGTAGGTGTCGCGAAGTACGGAGAACAGGTGGGCCTTTTTGGAAACTGGATCAATCGAAGCAACCATCACCGAGTCTGAACGCCCTGCGTCATCCCCTCTCGAGTCACCACCAATTAATAAGATATTTACTCTCTCTTTGCCGTCCCACTTCGGAATGACCACTTTGGGTGTATCGGAGCTTTCCGCGTGGTTTGAATCAAGGTTTGAAGCAGGTGAATCGCTGGATGCAGCGGTCGAAATGCTATTAGCAAAATGAACGATTGAATATCCGTAGTAGACAATGACTCCTGTTACAACAAGTGCCAAGGTCAGGGCTGTACCCCATAACCATTTTTTAAACATAATCTCACCTTTCTTATGTAGAACTGATAGATCCCCAAACTAGTTTAACAAAAAGAAAGTAAAATGTCCTCCTTGATTCCGAAAATACATTTAATTTCGATATTTTTTTACGAATAGTTTGTGAGTTGGAGTTGGAACACTCATTAAGGAGTTTCACCGCTTTCTTGAAAAATTTTCGACTTTCCACAGGCGGTGGATATCTGCTCTGTTAGCTAATTGAAATTATGGTCTGTTAGATATACTTATTTCATTGTTAAGAGAAACTTTCTTGAAATTAAGATTTTATATATTCACTCGAAGAATATCTATGTCGATATATTATACAGATGTACTAGTTTATTGGGGGAAGTTGGAGGAGTGGGAACATGGAAAAAATGCGAGGGAACGCATCGGGGAAAGTGAAATTTTCAATTCGTGGCAAATTATTAACGGGCTTCTTGATTGTTTTGGCTTTGCTTATCTTTGTTAGCGTGTACACACTGACTCAGGTTTTTACAATGGCTGACCAATCAAGACAGATCGACCAGAAATCGATGCCAAGTGTAAGTTTGCTCGGGATTATGAACGGTGATGTGTCCGATGTGGAAAGGTTGGCACTAGCCATCATTGTAGAACAGAATCCGAGTGAGACGGAGAAACTGAACGAAGCGTTGAAAGTGTTGCTTGCCAAGCTTGAAGATGAGCGCAAACAATTGCTTACTTTCATTAAGGGTGATCCTCAAGCGGAGCAACTGTATGAACAGTTTTCCACCAATTATGATTCGTATTTGCAGAAAATGCCGGAGTTTGTCGATTATGGTCTGAAAAATGACTATACTACGGCCAGCATGCTACATACAGCAGCCTATCCAATGTGGTATACAGCCAACGATCTGATTACTCAATTAATCAATCTTGGCAATAGTGGAGCAAAAGAAATTGCTGCTGGATCGGTCAAGCTAGCTGAGAATGCTTTTAACATCATTTTAGTTGTAGCGATTGTTGCAACATTGTTATCCTTATTCATTGCACTTTTCATCGCAAGTATGATCTCTCGTCCGGTTAAAAAGATGAGTGAAGCTGCCGCAGCGATTGCTGAAGGTGACCTGACAGGTGAGGCAATTACATTGAAGAACCGGGATGAGCTGGGTGTCCTGGCAGAATCCTTCAATACAATGAGTCAAAATCTGCGTTCGATGATTCAATCCGTATCGGAAACATCGGAGCAAGTTGCGGCTTCATCCGAAGAACTTCTCGCAAGTGCAGAGCAAAACGCGAAAGCTTCGGAGCAAATTACTGAAACGGTGGAAGAATTGTCTGTAGGAACATCGAATCAGGTTGATATCGTGAAGCGTTCTTCGCAGGCAATGAATGAGATGGCTTTGGGTTCAGAACAGATTGCCGAACTGGCTCAAAGTGTATCCGTATCCGCTGTGGATGCGGCGAATCAATCATCGGAAGGAAACAAAATCATTCAGCAAGCGGTTGAACAGATGGGATCGGTTCGTAACTCCATCGCTTCCTTGAGAGAACTGGTTACAGGACTCGGCGAACGTTCTGCCGAGATTGGCACGATCACTGAAGTGATCAATAACATCGCCCGTCAAACCAATTTGCTCGCTTTGAATGCAGCGATTGAAGCCGCAAGAGCAGGGGAGCACGGTAGAGGCTTTGCTGTCGTTGCAGGAGAGGTGCGCAAGCTGGCGGAAGAATCCTCCGCTTCTGCACAGCAGATCACACAGATTGTACAACTGATTCAGCAAGATACGGATCATGCGGTACAAGCCGTGAAAGTAAACAGTAATGAAACAGAAACCGGCATTGAACTGGTTGCTGCAGCTGGTCAAGCCTTCGAACAGATTTCGGACGCTGCCAACAAGGTCGCTGGTGAGATTCAAGAAGTATCTGCCGGTTCTGAGGAGATGTCGGCTAGCACAAATGAGGTTGTAAGTTACGTAGGTCAAATCTCCAATATTGCTTCGGAGGCTGCGGGTTCTGTACACAACGTATCTGCTGCAACCGAGGAGCAATTAGCTTCCATGGAAGAGATTGCTTCCTCGGCTGGATTGTTATCCAAAATGGCGGAGGAATTGCAGGGACAAGTGAACAAGTTCAAAGTATAGATTGCAAAAGCAAATCGTCAAAAAGGCTGTTTCTCCCGGATATATCCGGAGAAGAAACAGCTTTTTTGTCATCTCACGCTAATCAAGTCACAACAATGTTATTTCAGAAGTCACCAATGTTGATATTTCAAGTCAAACAAACGACTATAATGGTAATTAATGGTGGAAATTACATCGAGTTACCACCATGGAGAGGAGCGAGGTCACTCAGAATATTGGGAAGCATTCATCTGGAACTTTCGAGAAAAGGAGATGAACATGATTTATGAAAGGGCGCTGGTGGAGACGCGTTGCTATGGTAACGTTATCGGCAGGACTTCTCGCAGGGAGCTTTTCTATGAATACAGGATTACGTCAGGCGGATGCGGCCGCCGGAGATCATAACTATGCCGAAGCACTACAGAAGGCTATTTATTTCTATGAAGCGCAACGCTCAGGCCCGTTGCCTGCCAATAATCGGGTTGAATGGCGGGGTGACTCGGGACTGCAGGATGGCGCCGATGTCGGTGTCGATCTGACCGGCGGCTGGTATGATGCTGGAGATCATGTGAAATTTGGATTTCCAATGGCTGCTTCGGCAACCATGCTAGCCTGGTCTGTCGTTGAGTATGCCGACGGCTATGAGCAAGCCGGACAACTGGAGGAAATCAAAGATAATATCCGGTGGGCAACCGACTATTTTATGAAAGCGCATACCAAGCCAAATGAATTATGGGGACAAGTCGGAGGTGGCAATATCGATCATGCTTGGTGGGGGCCTGCAGAGGTGATGCAGATGAACCGGCCTTCGTTCAAGATCGATGCTTCCTGTCCGGGAAGTGATCTGGCAGCAGAAACAGCTGCTGCACTGGCGGCAGCGTCCATCGTATTTGCAGATGATGATCCAACCTATTCGACGAAGATGCTTCAGCACGCGAAAGAACTGTACAACTTTGCAGATACATATCGGGGAAAATACACCGATTGTATTACCGATGCTGCTGCATTTTATAATTCGTGGACGGGATATGAGGATGAGCTTGCGTGGGGCGGAGCATGGCTTTATTTAGCTACCAATGATAACGCTTACTTGTCCAAGGCGATGGCAGCTGCAGATCGGTGGTCTACAAGCGGAGGTTCCGCGAACTGGCCCTATACCTGGACACAGGGCTGGGATAGTAAACATTACGGCGCCCAGATTCTGCTTGCCCGAATCACCTCCAGTTTGAATATGCCGGAGGCAACAAAGTTCATCCAATCAACCGAGCGCAATCTCGATTACTGGACGGTTGGCACGAATGGAGGGCGTGTGACTTACACCCCGGGCGGATTGGCGTGGCTGGATCAGTGGGGTTCACTCCGATATACAGCCAATGCAGCATTCATTGCATTCGTGTACTCCGATTGGGTTAGTGACCCTGTGAAAAAATCCAGATATCAAAACTTTGCGACTTCACAGATGAATTACATTTTAGGAGATAATCCTCGTCAGAGCAGTTATGTTGTGGGGTACGGAAAAAATCCGCCACAGCATCCGCATCATCGTACCGCTCATAGTTCATGGATGAACAACGAAGATATTCCGGCAAATCACCGTCATATTTTATACGGCGCCATGGTGGGAGGACCCAATGCGTCAGATCAATATACGGACGATATCTCGGACTATGTGAGCAATGAGGTGGCGACGGATTATAATGCGGGCTTCACGGGTGCACTCGCCAAGATGAATCTGCTCTATGGACAGAATCATCAACCTCTGGCGAATTTCCCTGCTCCTGAAGTCAAAGGTGACGAGTACTTTGTAGAGGCTGCCGTGCGGTCATCAGGCTCCAATTATACGGAAATCCGCGGATTGCTTAACAACCGCTCAGGTTGGCCTGCACGGATGGGAGATAAGCTTTCCTTCAAATATTTCCTCGATTTGAGTGAAGTGTATGCTGCGGGACGCACCGTATCCGATGTTCAAGTCACAGTATCCTCTACTGAAGGTGC
Source organism: Paenibacillus cucumis (ex Kampfer et al. 2016) (assembly GCF_019748695.1). Classification (NCBI taxonomy): domain Bacteria; kingdom Bacillati; phylum Bacillota; class Bacilli; order Caryophanales; family Paenibacillaceae; genus Paenibacillus; species Paenibacillus cucumis (ex Kampfer et al. 2016). The sequence continues at coordinate 81,039 of NZ_JACLIC010000010.1, forward strand.
AACCGTTTCTCAACCTGTCGTCGTGGATGTCGCCAAGCGGATCTACGCCGTTACAGCAGACTTCAGTAATACCAAAATTTATCCAGGCGGAGAGGGGAATTATCGCAAGGAAGTTCAGTTCCGGATTACCGGACCGCAAGGGGCATGGAATCCAGCGAATGATCCTTCCTACCAGAACCTGACGACAGGAACTCCGGTAAAAAGTGCACACATTCCTGTATATGATGCTGGAGTGAAGGTATATGGACAGGAGCCGGGTGTTACACCCGTGACCGTGCCAGTCGCTCCTATTGGAGTGCAAGCTTCGCCTGGCAACAATCAGGTGACGCTGAGCTGGACTGCCTCCGCTGGGGCTGTATCGTACACGGTGAAGCGTGCCGAGGTTAGTGGTGGCCCGTACACAACCGTTGCGACAGGTGTGAATGGATTGACTTACACCAACACAGGATTGACGAATGGCAAGGCGTATTATTACGTGGTGACCGCTGTAAACGCAGCCGGCGAATCGCCAGCTTCTGTTCAAGTGCTCGGGATACCGCAGGCAGCTTCAAGTGTGCCAGGGGCTCTTACTTTAAGTGGAACAGCTGGCAACAATCAAACTGTGTTGTCATGGACAGCAGCATCTGGAGCTGCCAGCTACAAGGTACAACGTGCGACTGCCAATGGTACGTATGCGGATGTAGCGACCGGGCTGACTGTGTTGACTTACACGGACACGACAGCGCTTAATGGAACTTCGTATAATTACCGGGTTGTTGCCGTAAACGCAAGTGGGCAATCGTTATCTAACGTGGTTGTACTGACACCTTCGGGACCGCCTGTGTCAACGGGTACGCTGGAAGTGCAGTATCGAAACGGAGGGTCCGGGAATTCCAGCAATGCGGTAACCCCTCAGTTTAGTGTGAAGAACACAGGCACACAGCCTATCGATCTGAGTACGGTAAAAATCCGGTACTACTTTACCAAAGATGGCACAGAGGATCTGACCTTCTGGTGTGATTATGCCGTGGTGGGTACAGCCAATGTGCAAGGAAAGTTTGTGAACGTGAATCCGGCAAAAGGAACGGCGGATACGTACCTGGAGATCAGTTTTACCTCTGGAGCGGGAAGTTTGGCAGCCGGAGCAGAAACGGGTGTGATTCAGGGACGTTTTTCAAAAAATAACTGGAGTAACTTCGATCAGAGCAATGACTACTCCTATGATGGTTCCAAGACTGCTTTTGCTGCATGGAACAAAGTGACCGCGTATCAAGGCAGTACCCAAGTATGGGGGCTAGAGCCGTAAATCAAAGAACTTTGACAGGCAAGAGGCCAAAGAACAGCATGGGCAGACCAGCAGCATCGATATTAAATTTCCACTATTCCAGGGAGGTATATATTCATGTTGAAAACAGCTGCAAAAAAGAGTTTAACTGCCATGCTGGCAGGAACCGTCATGCTGACGGGATACACGGGACTCTGGGCTGGTCCTGAAACGGCACATGCTGCCGATCAGGCGATTGAAATTCAGGCCGATGGAGTGAATGAAGCTCGCTTTTTGCAATTATACGGTCAATTAAAAGACCCGGCGAACGGATACTTTTCTCCAGAAGGGATTCCTTATCACTCCATTGAAACGTTGCTGAGTGAGGCACCGGATTATGGACATATGTCTACGTCGGAGGCGTACAGTTACTGGTTGTGGCTAGAAACGATGTATGGTCACTACACGGGCGATTGGAGCAAACTGGAAGCAGCCTGGGATAACATGGAGAAGTACATTATTCCGGTGAATGAAGGGGACGGCAAGGAAGAGCAACCAACGATGAGTTTCTATAATCCGAACAGTCCTGCAACATATGCAGCGGAAAAACCATTCCCTGACCAGTATCCTTCCAATCTGAATGGTCAGTATGCAGCAGGTAAGGACCCACTCGATGCCGAGCTCAAGGCAACCTATGGTAATAATCAGACATATCTGATGCACTGGCTGATCGACGTGGATGACTGGTATGGATACGGAAATCTGCTGAATCCTTCTCATACAACAACATATGTGAATACGTTCCAGCGTGGGGAGCAGGAGTCCGTGTGGGAGGCTGTTCCTCATCCATCCCAGGATGATAAATCATTTGGTAAAGCAGGCGAAGGGTTCATGAGTCTGTTTACGAAGGAAAATCAGGCACCATCGGCACAGTGGCGTTATACCAATGCAACGGATGCGGATGCGCGTGCAGTACAGGTACTGTACTGGGCGAAAGAGATGGGCTATAACAATACGGAGTATCTCGATAAAGCGAAGAAGATGGGTGACTATCTGCGGTATGGTATGTACGACAAGTATTTCCAGAAAGTTGGAAGTGCAAAGAACGGTACACCAACGCCAGGTACAGGTAAAGACTCCAACATGTATCTCATGGCGTGGTATACGTCATGGGGCGGTGGATTGGGTCAAGGCGGAGACTGGGCATGGCGTATTGGGGCAAGTCACACGCACCAGGCCTATCAAAACCCGGTTGCAGCATATGCCCTGTCTGATCCGGCAGGCGGCTTGATTCCAGAGTCACCTACAGCCAAAGCGGACTGGAATGCGACGTTAAAACGTCAGCTCGAATTCTACACATGGTTGCAATCCCATGAAGGTGCAGTTGGCGGCGGGGCAACCAACAGCATTGGTGGTTCCTATGCATCTTACCCGGCAGGTGTGAGCACGTTCTATGATATGGCTTATCAGGAAGCACCAGTATATCGTGACCCGGATTCCAACACGTGGTTCGGATTCCAGGCATGGCCGCTGGAGCGTGTGGCGGAGATGTATTACATCTTGGCAGAGAGCGGTGACTTGACCTCTGAGAACTTCAAAATGGCTAAACAGGTCATTACAAAATGGGTGGACTGGACAAAAGATTATGTGTTTGCTGGTGAGCGCCCTGTAACGGATGCTCAAGGCTACTATTTGAATGCTGCAGGACAGCGTATTCTCGGTGGAAAAAATGTTCAGGTAGCAACAACTCCGGCTCCAGGCGAGTTCTGGATTCCAGGTGGTCAGGAATGGCAAGGACAGCCGGATAAATGGAATGGATTCAGCACCTATACGAATAATCCAAACTTCCATGCCATTACTAAAGATCCAGTACAGGATACAGGGGTACTGGGAAGTTATATCAAAGCATTGACGTTCTTCGCAGCTGGAACTGAGGCAGAGAACGGTACACTCAGTGTGAAAGGTCAGGGAGCCAAAGACTTGGCTCAGACGTTGCTCGATACAGCTTGGGATTACAATGACGGTGTAGGTATCGTGACAGAGGAAGAGCGTAAAGATTACTTCCGTTACTTCGCGAAAGAGATCTATCTCCCGGCGAACTGGACGGGTACGTTCGGTCAAGGTAATACGATTCCAGGCACCGCAGGTGTACCTTCCGATCCGGCAAAAGGCGGGAATGGCGTGTACATCGGATACTCCGATCTGCGTCCTGCAATCAAGCAAGATCCGGCTTGGGCTTATCTGGAGAACAAGTACAAAACATCATACAACCCGACCACGAAGCAGTGGGAAAATGGTGCACCGACCTTTACGTATCACCGTTTCTGGTCACAGGTTGATATGGCTACCGCTTATGGAGAGTTCGACCGTCTCCTTGGTGACAGCGAAACACCAGGCGTGGAAGCACCTGCCGCTCCTGCAGGCGTAACAGCTGCAGGCGGTGACAAACAAGTGGTCTTGAACTGGAATGCTGCGGCGAGAGCAACTTCCTATACGGTAAAACGTGCCGAAGTGAACGGTGGCCCGTATACTTCTGTAGCAACTAGCGTTAGCGGTTCTACGTTTACAGACACCGGACTGACGAATGGAAAAGCATACTATTATGTCATTACCGCTGTAAATAGTGCTGGTGAGTCCGCGCCATCTGCGCAGGTTACGGCAACACCGCAGGCCGGAGTAGCTATACCAGGAGCCTTTACCCTGAGTGGAACAGCAGGGGATGCAAAAGCTGTGCTGAACTGGACGGCTTCAACCGGAGCGGCAACCTATAACGTGCAGCGTTCGACAGGTACAGGTGCGTATGCCAATCTTGCGACAGGGCTGACGGCACTGACGTATACCGATGCAACAGCAGTGAATGGTACGGCCTATAACTACAGAGTGGTTGCCATCAATGCCGATGGACAGACGAACTCGAATGTGATTGTGTTGACACCAATGGCTGCTCCGATTTCAACAGGAACACTTGAAGTGCAGTATCGCAATGGAGGCTCGGGTGCTTCAGGCAACTCTCTTACACCACAATTCAATGTGAAGAATACAGGTACAACGGCCGTCGATCTGAGCAAAGTGAAACTTCGTTATTACTTTACGAAAGATAGTGCCGCTGATCTGAGCTTCTGGTGTGACTACGCACAGGTTGGCAGTGCCAATGTGCAGGGCAAATTTGTAGCTGTGGAGCCGGCAAAAGGTACGGCAGATACGTATCTGGAGATCAGCTTCACTGCCGGAGCAGGTAGTCTGGCGGCTGGTGCTGAGACAGGAATCATTCAAACACGTTCCTCCAAAAACAACTGGACGAATTTTGATCAATCGAATGATTACTCCTTCGACGCTACACAAACCGCATTTGGTGCATGGACAAAAGTAACAGCATACCAGGATGGCGTGAAGGTATGGGGAATGGAGCCATAATTGAATCAGCAAGCAGAGCATGGAATGAAGGGAAAGGGTTAGTTTCAGGAATTGGGGCCGGGAACGGAAAGCCTGATCTTTTATTCCAATCTGCTGTTGATTATACTTCCGATGAAAGGCCGGGGAGAAATCTCCGGTTTTTTCACGTGCATAACGATTTAAATCCATTTATTTTCATTTGTGAAAGAAGGATTCCAGATTGAAACGAAATGAAACGTAGTAATGTTTTCCAGTTAGATGAGGGGAAATATTAAAATCTAGTGCATAGGTTGCATTTGCATGTAGCAAAGGTCTGCCTGACCAAAACGTGGAAATCTAAGGTGTATCAATTAGTTACAAAAAATTAACCGTTCATTCCGTGTAGGGTATGCTCTATTTTTCCAGTCGAAGAACGTTTTCCCTGATCCTTAGTGCTCACACTTGTCTAAACCCTTGCAGGACTTTGGGCTGATGAACGTTAGAGAATGCCCGTTTACAATAAGGCGAGCCGGGAAGATGGCTTCTTGGTTAAAATTTTGTAATATCCGGAGGGACACGACATCATGAACTGGAAGAATACCATTGTTACGGCAAGTGTAACAGCAGCAATGCTGATGGGAAGTCTTACAACGGCAGCGCTCACAGGACAGGTATCCGCAGCAGCGGCAGATCAATCGAAAGTAGAAGTCATCTGGGGTGTAAACCTTCGAACCTCACCAACGTCATCTGGTAAAGTCATTCGTATGGTTTCCAAAGGAGAAACATTAACTGTGCTTGAGCAATCCGGATCGGATTGGTATAAAATCAAAGATGCTTCTAATCGGACAGGTTATATCTCGTCTTCATCCAAATACACACAAGCGATAAGCGGTGGATCAACAACAGGCAATACGGGCACGACTAGCGGTTCAAGTGGCTCGGGTTCTAGTCAGGGCTCAACAAGTCAGGGAAGTGTTGCAGTAGAGAAGGTTATTGCGGCCGGAATGAAATACATGGGGACACCCTATAAATATGCATCGGATCGCGACAGTACGGCAACGTTTGACTGTTCCAGCTTTGTAAGGCGAGCTTTTATTGACGGACTTGGCATTACACTTCCAGCAGACTCACGCCAACAAGGAGATTATGTGAAGAAGAAAGGTACGGTCACAACGAATTGGAAGAACCTGAAACGTGGTGATCTCATGTACTTTATGTCTTACAAAGGCACTTCTGCATCAGCCTACAGTGGCGTGAACAAATCTCGGGCGACGATTACACATACGGGTATTTATTTGGGGAATGGTAAAATATTGCATACATACTCCAACGCTGGCGGCGGTGTGACAGTAAGTGATATTGCCGGCAAGCACTGGGAATCCCGCTTCCTGTTCGGAGGCAGTGCGTTGTAGGACAGTGACATAAAATTAAAACACCTTTCATTTGACCGTTATTTTGGCAAATGAAAGGTGTTTTTTTGTGCTTTATTTTACAAAGGTGCTATTCCATCGTGATAGAACAATCGGAACAAAATGTCTTGATTGTAGTTACCAAATCCTTCACCATACAGGGTCATTCCGCCGACGTGACGTGCATCTTCCTCCACAGAAAGGCGCAACGTCCACTGATTGCGCTCCACCGGGATGTCAGCGAGTGTGATGCTCGACAGATGCTGTCCATCGATAAACGTGCCTTCATGGGTTATACGTAGTACTTTAAGCATGCCATATTGATTGACGATATCACTCCACCAGTCAGGTGTAAATATGCCGCGACCATTGCCGGAGTCACCCGGGCTGGTCCATTCCCCTAAACGAATGCCGTTAAGTGTGAACGTAATATCTGAAGGCCAGTTTGGATTAACGGAAGGGGCTTCTGATCCGATCTCCAGTGACAGCTCAATGGCGTCAATCTGCTGCCCGGTTAACACGTAGTTTGGAATTTTATACTCGACAAATCCGCGTCCCATCCACAAGATATGAGCATGCATCCGGTCCGGGTCCAAAAAATAACGAGGATCATCATATTGTCCAATGACATGGTCAGATGTCGCTAAACCGCAGGTAGGATATACGTCAAAATGCGTGTAGTGCCCAACAGGGATGGAAACCTCGTGAAACTTGCGGGATGTTCCGGTTTCTTGAGGCATGGAGATGCCAATCCAGTCGACAGCCAGGCTGTTCATTTTATGTGTACCGCCATCCTTGCGTACCATTTTGGACTGAATAATGCCGACATCTTGAAGTTTGCGGACATGCATGGTAACAATTGCACTACTCAGTCCGAGGGATGCCGCTATATCTTTCACATTCATTGGTGTCTCAGCCACAAGGCGGATAATCTGTAGCCGAACTTCACTGGCAAGTGCTTCATATAAAGGGAGCCATTCGGCATCGGTATTTGCTCTGATCACAGATGTTCCTCCAATTTCGTTTATAGAATTAAGTTAAACATAAATTCAACGAAAAGAATAACATTTTTCAAATTTCGGGTTGAATTATGTGCTGTTATCGATTTTAATATAAATATGAACGTTGATCCATAGAATATCAATTAATTTTTATATTAATCTTAGGGAGATGAGATCATTCATGGAAAAAGCGAAAATGACGGTAGATAAAGATTTTACGATTGGTGAAGTGGATAAGCGTTTGTATGGCTCATTCATTGAGCATCTGGGACGTGCTGTATATGGCGGAATTTATGAGCCGGGGCATGCTTCAGCCAATGAGCAGGGGTTCCGTACAGATGTACTGGAAATGGTGAAGGAGCTTCATGTGCCGATTGTACGTTATCCAGGTGGTAATTTTGTATCCGGTTACAATTGGGAGGATAGCGTAGGTCCGGTATCTGAGCGGAAGCGCAGGCTGGATCTGGCATGGAGAACGATTGAAACCAATGAATTTGGTTTTAACGAATTTGTGGATTGGGCTAAACAGGCTAACTCCGAAGTGATGATGGCGGTTAACCTTGGAACACGCGGTGCGGATGCTGCCCGTAATATCGTGGAGTACAGCAACCACCCGGAAGGTTCGTATTACAGCGATCTTCGGATTAAACATGGATACAAGCAACCTCACGGGATCAAAACATGGTGTCTGGGCAACGAAATGGACGGACCTTGGCAGATTGGGCATAAGACTGCTGAAGAATATGGACGTACTGCCGTTGAGGCAGCCAAAGTCATGAAGTGGACGGACCCAACGATTGAACTCGTCGCGTGTGGGAGCTCGAACCTGGGCATGCCTTCTTTCCCGGACTGGGAAGCAACAGTACTGGATCATACGTATGATCATGTGGAGTATCTGTCTCTGCACCAGTATTATGGTAATCCGGAGGATGATACGCCAACCTTCCTTGCACGCTCGTTGGAGATGGATCGTTTCATCGATACGGTGAAAGCGACATGTGATTATATTAAAGCGAAGAAACGCAGTAAAAAGACGATGTATCTGTCCTTTGATGAGTGGAACGTCTGGTATCACTCCCATGAGAATGATTCCAAAATGGACGCATGGCAGATTGCTCCGCCGCAGCTGGAGGATATTTATAATCACGAGGATGCACTCTTGGTGGGTTGTATGCTGATCAGTATGCTTAAACATGCGGATCGGGTTAAAATGGCGTGTCTGGCTCAACTCGTTAACGTAATTGCTCCGATTATGACCGAAACGGGCGGAGCATCATGGAGACAGACCATCTTCTATCCATTCATGCATGCATCTGTATATGGCCGTGGCACAGCACTTGTGCCTCTGATTCAATCACCGAAATACGATACGAAAGAAATTACAGATGTTCCTTATCTGGAAGGTATTGCGGTGCATAACGAAGAGCAGGGAGAAGTAACTGTGTTTGCGGTCAATCGTCACTTGCAAGAATCTCTGCCGCTTGAAGTGGATCTGCGCAGTTTTGGCAAATGCACTCTGATCGAGCACATCGTTCTGGAAGCGGACGATCTCAAAGCGGTTAACACAGCTGCACAGCCTAACAATGTTGTTCCGCACAATCGTGGAGGAGCAGTAGTATCCGATACGCTCATCACCGCGAGTCTGGCGAAAGCATCCTGGAACGTGATTCGTTTGAAGGTGCAATAAGAGGCTTGCGGTGGCTTTGAGAGGCCATAGAAACTACTGTAGCGCTTCGAGATCGTAAGATATTGGTGAGATAAGGTTGGAGTAACACGAGCGTTTAAGTAGGCTCAACCTGAAATAGGGTGAGTTTAAAGTTGGTAAGTAAGGCCGATGTTTAATAAAAAACGGTATGCGACTACTCGCATACCGTTTTTTTGTGCCCCAGTAGAGCGCCCCAGTAAAGTGTTTTTTCGCTGTCCAATTGCGCTAACGATCACAAGAAACCTTATTTAGGCATTTAACGCCACATTTTAATTCTAACGGTCATGAGAGACGTTATTTCGGTGAAAATGGGTAGAATTCCAGGGAAAAGTGGGTATTTCGCTTAAATAGGCTCCGCTGTGATCGTTAGAATTTCAAAGTGGCAAAATCAGCCCAAATAGCGTCTGCTGTGATCGTTAGAAAAACTCACGAGCAATCTACATCATACGAATGATGATTGCAGGGGACATGGTCTAAATTAACCATCCTACATACGCAACTATGCCCCTTCGCTTACCCCCGTAATTCAAAACTCGAAGCTTTCCCCGTCCATTGGAATGAGCACTTGGCCTTCCAACTGCTCTTTTGCCAGGTAAGCGGCTAGGTCAGCGCGTGTTGTCATGCAGTGATTGATCGCATCCATGTGAACGGCGATGAGGTGAGCGGAAGGTGCGGCGCGTTTCACGGCAGCAACGTCGGGTCCGTCCATCGTGATAGGATCACCCTGCAAGAAGCGTGCACCCCCGGCGTTGAGTACAATGACGTCTGGTTTATATTGTTTGATTGCTGTCGCAGGCTCATCACACCAGATCGTATCTCCGGCAATGTAAGTGACCGGTTCTCCATCCGCTTCAAGCACAAAACCGGATACCTTACCCATACGTTGGCCAATCTCTCCTGTACCATGCTGACCAGATGTGCGCGAGAATCGCACCGAATGATGCTCATGCTCCACATCGACAGGCGTTACGTCCGTAAATCCCGCTTTTATGAAAATAGGCTCGTCCCCCGGCTGGCACAACAATGGGATATCCTTCTGCAGTTGATTTGCGGCTGCTTCATCCCAATGGTCGGGATGGGTATGCGTTACAATCAGCAGATCAGGCTTGAGATAATCTGTTTCGGTTTCGGGGAGATTGACTCCAGGATTACGCAGCTCATTCGGTGTGTTTGGAAAAGCGGGCATACTCTCGGCATCCATTAGCATGGGGTCAACCAGAATTTTCAGACCGCCGTATTCCAGCCACAGGGTGGCATGCCGTATCAATTGGATTTTCATTTGATTTGCACTCCTTCGGGTTCTCTCTTAGTATTATCCTATATGTTATACAACCCGATTCACGTCGTACATAACCTGCTGAATGCATATCGGCCAGACTATTTTCAAGGTGAAAGGAATGCTGAGTACCTATGAACGAAATGATAGACGCCACGGATGTACGCATTTTGCAGATTCTGATCCGGGATGCCAAGCGTTCGAACAAGGAGATCGGAGAGGAAGTGCATCTGACAGGACAAGCGGTTGGGGCGAGAGTTCGCAAGTTGCAGGACCTGGGGGTTATAGAAGGGTATACGGTAAAATGGAACCCGGACCGCCTCGGCCTTGGCTTGAAGGCATTTGTCACGGTATTTCTGAACTCTGGCGATAAACATGCCGCCTTTCGTGCGTTTGTGGCAGGGCGCGAAGACGTTGTTGAAGTCCACCGTGTCAGTGGAGAAGGTTGTTACCTGATGCGGGTGCAGACAGGGACAACAGAGCAACTCGGTGAACTGCTGGAAGCACTGCTACCGCTAGGTAATTATAGGGTGAGTTTATCCATTGGAGTGGAGAAATCATCATCCTGAAGGTCCTGACCTGGACAAGTTCAATCCAGGTCAGGACCTTGATGTTCCCTTAACGTCTTTTGGAGAGTAGACAAGGAGGACTGTAGCTCTTTTTTTCCAAACAAATGGTCCGTATGAATATGAACTCGAGTGCCGTCCTTTAGATACAAGGCGTACATGGGGGAGGCGGATAATTGCCATTTGTTTCGGGTAGGGGTAGCAAGCTCGATCTTGCGAATCTGGTTCCATGGAATATGGCGCTGACCCGCATGGAGAGATTGTTCATTCCATGAGACGAGGATCGCCACGCGCTGAATGGAACGGGTCCAAAACATAAAGAAAAACGGTCCCACCATCCACATGCCGAGTATCGCAGCCATAGGGTAATAGATTTTTTCCACGCTCTCAGTCTGCCCGGCAACGATAACCCATAAGAGCAGTACACATAAGACGAGAAATAGGAAACAAAGGCTCCCTTTCCAGATCGCTGTGATGCGACGATAGCGAATTTCCCCCTGATGGTGTTCCTCAGAAGTTTTAGGCAACATCATCGTCACCTCCTTTCATTGCAGATTCATATGTAAAAAATGCCGCCTGCACGAGCAGAGCGGCCTGTTTGACCTGTGCATCCTATATCAAGTTTACGAGTTCTTGCGGCATTTAGGTAGGGCCGTATGTCCTGTTGAGAGGAATGTTGTAATTCAAACTAACGCTAAAAATATTACCCCAACTTGCTAGGTTGTTGTCCTGCCTCCCGTGCGTGCTGATACAGATCCGCATACACGCCCTGGCTCGCAACCAGCTCCTGATGTGATCCTTCCTCGACAATAGCGCCTTGTTCCATGACCAGAATTCGGTCAGCATGCATGACTGTAGACAGGCGATGTGCAATCACAATCGTGGTTCTGCCTTGGGATACGGACTCCAGTGCATGTTGTACAAGTTGTTCGGTGTGTGAATCCAGATTAGCCGTAGCTTCATCCAGAATAAGAATCCGCGGCTGGAATACAACGATTCGTGCAAACGAGATCAGCTGTCGTTCACCGGCGGATAACCCGCTTCCGCGCTCGGACAGACGGGTGTCATAGCCTTGCGGCAAACGACTTATCATCGCATCTGCCCCAACAAATCGGCATGCTTCCATCGCTTGCTCGCGTGTAATATCCTCCCTGAACATTCTCACGTTATCAATAATCGTGCCTGAGAACAGGAAAGGCTCCTGTTGAATCAGCCCAACAATCCGGTGAAGTGTTGCTTGTGGAATGTGGCGAATGTCGGTGCCATCGATTTGAATGCTGCCTTGATTGACATCGTAGAAACGATTGAGCAGGGAGATCAGTGTGCTTTTGCCCGCTCCGGTTGTACCCACAATACCGACCATCTCTCCAGGGTACAGGTGCAGATTCATATGTTGAATAATAGGGCGATCTGCCTTGTAACCGAAGGATACATCATTAAAATCAATCTGACCCATCACATGTTGCGGTTCCAGCGGCGAAGCCTGATCGGGAGACGGATCATGCACTTCAGGCCTCGTGTTCAGAATGTTCCAGATCCGATCCATCGAAACCGTGGTCGATTGAAAGGTATTCCACTGCATTGTAATCTGGTTGATCGGTTGAAAAAACTGACGAATGTAGCTGATAAACGCATACAGCACTCCGACTTGCAAAGACTCACCCAGCACGGCGCGACCACCCAGCCACACCATCATCACCAGCGCCGCGTTACCGAGGATGTCAAATGTCCGGTTAAAAATAACATTGGAACGAGCCTGTGTAATGTTTGCCTCCAGATGAAGGGCGTTCTGTTCTTGGAATCGTTTCTTCTGCTCTTCTTCTTGGTGGAACGCCTGAATCAGGAACATACCCGACAGGTTTTCCGCCGTAAACGCGATCAGACGGGAAAGGCGTGTGCGTGCATTCTGATAGGCGCTCCGCAGTCTGCGGCGGAACAGGGCAGCCACGACAGCGATGACCGGAAGTACGATGAGTGAATAACCGGCGAGCATAGGATCGAGCTGAAACATGAAAAAGATAATGAGCACCAGCATCATGCCATCCCGAATCAGACTGAGCAGTACCTGGGTGAAGAAACTGCTGATCGTTTCTGTATCACTGGATACATTGGTTACGAGACTTCCGATATGGAAGCGGTCAAAGAAGGACATGGACATTTTGGAAATATGTCTAAACAAATCCTTGCGAATGCGAGCGACGATGCTCTGTCCGACATGTTGCAACAGATTATTTTGTATATAGGTAAAAATAAAACTGATTACAGCCAGCCCCAGAAAAACGGCGGCGAGTTTAACGAGAAACAAGGTGCTGGTTTGACCCACAGCCAGATGGTCATCGATAGCGATCTTGACCAGATAAGGCTGCAACAAATCGGCGGATATGCCGAGCAGGGAGCAGAAAAATATGCCGGCAAAGGCCCAGCGATGTGGTTTGGCGTAGCCCATCATTTCTTTAAATGAAGCACGTTTACTGTGATGATCGTTGGTGGAGGCCTCCGATTGATCGGTACGTTTAGAATTATGGTTGGTGTGTTTAGGATTCGCATCCGCATCAGACATGATGTAACCCCTCCTCCTGCAAACGATAGGTCGCTGCATACAGCCCTTTGGCAGCCATCAACTCCGCATGCGTCCCTTGTTCAACAATCTGTCCTTCATCCAACACAAGGATGACATCCGCATGACGGACGGCACTGATACGGTGAGAGATGATTAAGGTGGTTTTGCCTTTGCCGATCTTACGCAGACTGCGGAGAATGCCTGTTTCGGTAACGGCATCTACGGCACTCATACTGTCATCCAAAATTAGGATCTGAGCCTGCTTGATCAATCCGCGAGCGAGACTGGTACGTTGCCGCTGTCCGCCAGACAGCGTAAGTCCACGTTCACCCAGCAGGGTATCGAAACGATCAGGGAAACGCACAATATTTTCATAGATCATCGCTTGTTTGGCGCTGTCCTCTACGTCACCCATAGGCGCTTCACGGTCGCTGAATGCAATGTTGTCCCGTATGGTGGTGCTGAATAAAAAGCCGTCCTGAGGCACATAAGCGATTTGAGACCTGAGACTGTCCAGTGACAGTTCCCGAATGTCTGTGCCATTGATGAAAATGCTGCCTTCCGGCGGTTCGTATGTACGGAGCAGCAGCTTGACCAGTGTGCTTTTGCCTGAACCTGTTTTACCGACAATGCCAACCGTACGCCCCGCATGAATCTGGAGCTGGATATGTTTTAGCGCAGGCGATGAGCTACCTGGATAATGGAACGTCAAATCGTTGATTCTAATTTCCTGCATGTTCTGCAGTGTCTCTGCCTCAGGGATCTCCTGTACATCGGGTTTTTCACTGAGAAGATCATTCACTCTTTCGAGCGAGGCTCCTGAACGTTGCATCGTATTAATCACGTTACCAATCTGCTGAAGTGGACCCATGATGATTCGCAGATACAAGGTCAGAGCGACAAAGCTACCTAGCGTAATGGAGTTTTGCATCGTCAGAATGCCGCCAACCAGCAGCGAAATTACGAGAGACGTTGCACCGAGCAAAGGAAGTGTGGCCTGAAAAAGGGAAGATAGACGAACTAACCGTAGCTGTTTATTTTTGATATCCTCCACGGTTGCGCCAAAACGTGAACGAGCGTTATCCTCGATGGCAAATGTTTTGATGACGCGAATACCGCCAAGCTGCTCCTCCGCAGATTCCGTCATTGTGGCGAGCGCCTCTTGCACATCACGGGAGCGCTTTCGAATCCGTGGGCCGAAGAACACAACCAGGAATGGAATGGCCAGCAGAGGTACAATGCTGATCAGGATCAGTGTCAGCGGAATGCCGCTAAGCAACATCATCACTACACAGGACAATAATAGAAAGGCAGCATTGGTCATCATCGTAACCCCGTTGGATATGGCTTCCCGGACGGAAGTGACATCATTCATAAAATAGCTGAGCAGCTTGCCGTTGCCCTGTTTGGAAAAATAGTGTTCGCTAAGCTCGGAAAACTTGCGGAATATCCGCTCGCGAGTTATAAATTCAAATCGCCGACCCAGTTTCATAATCATGAACTGGCCGGTACCAAACAGCAGGTTGTATGCAATTGCAATTGCAAGTAGCGACAAGCTGTAACGGATCACCGTCTGCATCTGTAGTGTGTTCTGTAGGAGTTGATCCGTAAAGTTGCCCAGAATACGGGGCAGGGAGGCCTGACCGACATTGGACGCAATAATCAAAAGAACAGCCAGGAGATAGATAGGCCAGTTGGATAACACGTAACCGCGCAGCAAACCTTTTTTGGACATAGGTGTGGGTTCTCCTTTGTTACGAAGTCAAGAAAAGGGCAGACACCTTATCGTAGCGTGTCATGCCCTCTTACTTTATGCGAACTTGTTTATTATTTATCCGTCAACCGATGAATCTTTCTATTTATATTTTCGCGCTAATATGAGTCGTTGTCAACGTACTAGTACAGCTTGAAATAGGCTACCGATACACCGCAAATCATATGCATGGTTATGAAGTTGTATTCACCAAATGCGAAAAGAACTGAAACATTTTACGAAGATGTCCCGTCTGTAGGGATGAAAAGATGAAAAACAGGTTTTACTAATCATAATGGAGGTGCCAGGAAATGAAACATAAAAAAGGATTGGCTGCAACACTTGCGCTATGCGTTTCTTTGACAGCAGGAGGTGCTTCTGTATTTGCATTTTCCGACATTAAGGATGAGGGCCAGAAGACGGTTGTGGATACTTTGAAATCGAAGGGAATTGTCAACGGAGTAACGGCAGATCTGTTCCGACCAGATGTTGCTTTGTCTGAGCCGCAGGGGATTCAGTTGATTGTCAAAGCGTTTGGATTGAAAAATGCATATGCGGAAGCTTCCGCTCAGACTAAAATTAGTCCAAATACCTGGTATGCGGATGCTGTGCAAGCAGCCACTCAGAATGGCCTGTCCGTTCCGGTAGAGGTGAATCCGCAAGGCAAGATGACGCGTGAACAATTTGTTATTTTGCTGCATGAGGGAATTAACACAACCGGTAATTATCCGGTAATCATGAAGTATAATGAAGTGAAGGATGAAAAAAAATTAAGTAAGGACGCCATATCTGCGGTCCAGAACTTGCTGAACATGAACATCATTGAACTGGACAAGGACGGAAACTTCCGCCCGGATCAGTCGCTTACTCGTATGGAGGCAGCTAGTATGATTTTCAATGCGCTTGAATTTGTGGATCAGCACGGCGGCGGTTCAACTGAACCGGCTCCAACGAATCCTGGTGAAGGTCAGCAAGCCATCGTACCTTCGGTAACGATCAGCAAAGTGGATGACAAAACAAGCAAAGTTACTTTGACGGCGGAGATGCCGCATCCAGGGTACGGGTTAAAGATTGATGAAGTGAAACTGGAGAAGGATAACCACGCCATTGTAAAATATTCAATCGTGCAGCCTGATCCGGACATGATGTATCCAATGGTAATTACGAAAGTAACGGCAGAAGCCGAAATTCCAACGGGCTACACCGCTGAAGCACAGCCTTCTGGCAAGTAAAGCATATGTAAGGTTGCTCACATTACCAGTTGCCTCCAGAAAACTAGAAAACCATCTAACTGATCGTATGCTCTATGAAAGGGTGCCAGCCAGTTGCCAGTCAAGTGATCTGATTAGCATCCAACTATGGGAAAGTTCGGTCAGATGGTTTTCGTGTGATCAGGTTAGCCAGTCATTACTGGCTGGCCTTTTTTTGCGTGGAGAGCCTGAGTGATGAGTAAGCTTGAAGCGCTAACGATCACCACAGAGCTTATTTTGGACAAAATAAGGTGTTTTAAAATCTAACGATCCTCAGAGACGCTATTTCAGCCAATTAGGCTAATTTCGCTAATTTCGCCTGAAAAAAAGCTAACAATCGGAGAATAAGGTTTCTGGTGATCGTTAGAATTCCAGTCAGGCGAAAAACAGCTAAATAGCGTTTCCTGTGATCGTTAGAAACTTAGCGACCCAGAGCCCAGCCGGTTGATTTTGGTTCAAAATAGAGCTTGAATCATACCACGCACTCTGCTGCTTGCATAACACCGGGCTAACTGCTGTTTGAATAACTTCCAACGCCTTGCTTTTGTTCGTCATTCACGCAGCATTCGACCGGCTGGCGGGCGAACCAATCCACTCATGTTTTAGTCCTGTAACAACCTCCCGTTATCATGCCACTGACCATACAGTTGATTTGCCTTCGTATGTTGGATGAACTTATCAAGTCGGCTTTGAAAGAGAGCAGGCTGCCGTTTAACGCTCTGAATCGTGTCGATACGTACCCGCTGATAGAGGAGAGGAAAAGCTACGAAATGATTATGTACTTGTCTGTCCGCAGTTAACCTCTCTTCAATCTCGGCATCCACAACAAAAGCTTCAGGATTCATGTCGGGCAGAACCTTTCTACCCGCATCTTGCATAAGACCTAGCCTTTCTAATCGGCGCACACGCTCCTTATTGAGCTCTGTCCATGAGCTTTTGCGACTACGTGGAGATAAGCGTTGTAATAACAGGCCATCGGAAGTTTTCTTTTTGACGCCATCAATCCAGCCAAAGCACAATGCTTCTTCAACAGCATCCAGATATAAAAGGGTATTCGGGAGTGGTTTCAAACTCACAGGAACCCAGCAGCAGGACTCTGTAGTTCCGTGCTCCTGTAACCAATTTCTTAACTCTTCCCTGGAGGTAAAGGTGAGTATTCGTTCAAGTGGAACAGATGGCATCATATCCAAGACCTTTCATGTTGCATTGTATCTAACACCTTCATATTACATGATATCTAAGAGTTTCATACTACATCGTATCCAAGACCTCTTATCAGGCACAATGGACTTCAAGCATTAGAGAATTACTCTGAAGTATTGGAGTTTTCGTACCAGAATCTGGAATAGTCATTCATGACAGAAGCATGGCCGAGCTGACGCAACATGGTGGATATATTCCCCCGGTGATAGGTCCCGTGATTCACCAGATGTAAGATGATTTCCGCGAAACGGGTTTGTCGTACGCCTGCAAAGGGATTGTCAAGCAGAAGCACCTGCTCCAAATCCGTCTGCTGACTGAACCAAGTCAGGTATTGATTGGATAGTTCGGCATAACGCTCGAAATATTCTTCTATGGTGGCAAACGTTTCCCCGTTACGCGGCATGCAGATTTGTAAAGCTTCAGGCATGCTGGTTCCGGTTAGCACCAGGTACCACATCTGATCCACAGCATTCATATGACTGAGCGCATGGGCGAGGGTGGGAAAGGAACTGTTCACTTCCTGATGCAGCACAGAAGCCGGCAACTCCTGAATGCGTTGCATAATGATCTGCGAAGCCCAAACATGATAATGAACCATTTCTTCTAGGTAATTCATAAAAAATCGTCTCCTTTATTTTGGCGAATGATGGGATGTTCATGGTGCCTCCCTTGTTACTGAAATGAGTATAAAAAAAGAAGTATGACAACAGCGTGTCATACTTCTTCTTTCACTTCACAAGACTCCCATTATGGGGCTTCAATGATTGAGTTTGTCGTAACGTCTCAGTGCATTTAGTAGTTGAGTCTCTAAAACATCCCTCAGTGCTAGAGGTTCCAAAACCTCTGCGCCACTTCCCAAACTCAGCAAAAAAGACCATAACCACGGGGCTTGGAGCGGTTTGTGAACCTGAACGCGCATCGTCATACTGCCGTCCTCATGAAATTGTTTGTCTGCCTGCTGAAAATGATCGAGCGCCTCCGCGAGTGCATCCGGATATACGCGAAATACCACATCTGTCATGATCTCCTGGGTGACAGGGGGAGCGGTGGATGGCTCTTCCATGGGGAGAACATGCGCTTCAAAATGACGGTTGGTCAGATGTACGTTTAACATGCGTGACAGCCGGAACTCCCGATAATCCCGCCTGCTTCGGCAATATCCATACACATACCAGCTACGGTATTTAAACTGCAATCGAACAGGTTCAATTTCTCGGCTTGTGCGCTCATTCTTGGAATTAATGTAATCAAACTGAACGACATGATGTTCCATGATTCCTGCACGAAGATGCGAAAGCGAGTCAGGCTCAGTTCGGTACGTATTCAGGTCTACAGTTAAGTTTGGTCTCTCATGTTGTTCTCCAATGGTCTGCAAACGCTCGATTGTACCCTGTGCACGCACATCGTTAAATACGGTGGAGAGGCTGGTCAGCACTGTAATCAAAGCGTCCACATCGTAGGAGCCGAGCAGGCTTTTATCCATTTTATACCCATCCATAATGCCATACCCGCCATTCATTCCCTGATGCGAAACAACCGGAAATCCGGCTGCGCAGATCACATCAATATCCCGATAGATCGTTCTGGGCGATACTTGATATTCCTCGGCAAGGGTAGAGGCAGACAACACCTCGTTATTAAGTAACTTGTATATGATCGAGACTAACCGTTCCAGTTTCAATAGAACCCCACCCGTCATCACTTCTTGTTCAATACAGGTCATAAGTATATCACTAAAAAAAGAGTGCAGATTCGCACTCTTCTAAAATTAGGAGCATCTTCAACCAAACTTTCCAGCCAGATCCTGTCTAGTCCTCCTGCACGTTGTAAAGCACCCGTGCGAGCAGACCTTGGCCGTAATTACCGAAGTTTTTGCCGAAAATCGTCAGGCCGCGTTTGTTGACTGGGCCGTCTGTGACAGCGATGCGGAAGTGAATATCACTTTTGTAATCGAGCCCGATATCATCCAGGGTAACGTCCGAGATTTTGCATCCGTCGATATAACTGCCTTCCTTCGTAATGCGAATCAGCTTCAGCATACCGTATTGATTCAGGTGAGGAGGCCACCAGTCCGGATTAAACGTACCGCGTGTATCGCCGAAATCTCCTGGACTCGTCCAGAGTCCGATCTTTTTGCCATTGATGTAGAAGTAAATATCTGACGGGTAGTTGTCACAGAATCCAGGGGCTTCTGAACCGAGCTCCATGGAGAGTTGAATCTCGCTAAACGTCTGGTTGGGCTTCAGGTAATTGGGAATTCGGTATTCCAGATATCCTTCCGCTAGCCAAATCATCTCGGCATCGATCCGAAGCGGGTCGGCAAAGTAACGGGGGTCATCAAACTCCCCGATAATGCTGTCTTTCGTAGCAATGCCGCATGTGGGTGCTGCCTGATAATCACTGTAATGCCCAACCTGTATTTCTACCTCGTACCGGTTGTGGATTTCCTGTGAACGCAGGTCAACCATCAACTTTTCCTCGTTAAGATAACAGATCTTCTGAATGCCGTGTTTGCCGACCGCTGTGTTAATCTCGATTAATCCGCTTTCCTCCAGCTTTTTGATATGCATTGTGATCGCGCCGTTACTAAGTCCAAGCTTGGTTGCGAGGTCATTGAGATTAAGACTTTGGTTTCTGGCCAGCAACTCAATAATCTGAATGCGAATTTCGGAGCTGAGTGCTTTGAAAATGTTCACACCTGACATCAGATCTTTAATATAAATCATAGGTGGATGTCCTTTCCCCGTTCTGAACAAAGCCTATTTACACAGACTCTTGCACATTTGACTGTTTTATTTCAGATAATTATAAATCATTACATGCTCGAAAGAAAGAGCGGAGAAAAGTGAGATATACCTTATATAAACAATGAAATTTTTAAAGCCTATATGAGATTTTATCCCCACATACTTAAAATAAAAACTTAAATTAATTCATGTATATTTGAAATATACCATTGAATTGTAATGTAACCGCTTTTATAATCCTATTATACTTAAATTGATTTAATACTTCATGAACCAAAGCAACCATTTAATCAGGAGAGGCGGCGTTCCGGTATGGAAAAGTTCAGTTCATGGAAGAAGTTGAGGAGTTTAGAGTGGAAGAAGTTGAAGAGGATGGAGTGGAAGACAGGCTTGAACAGCTCGAAGTTCTCCTCCAAAAGGCGTTGGTTTTTACCTGCATTGTTGGTGATGGTGTTAGTGCTTGCAGGACAGTCTCGGGCTTTAGCCGCGTTTTGGAATCTATCGGGAGACATTGCCGTTCATGATCCGACGATCATCAAAGAGGGCAATTCCTGGTACACCTTTTCCACGGGTCCGGGTATTCAGGTGCTGAAATCCGATAACGGAACGTCGTGGTATCGTGTGCCGCAGATTTTTCTAAGTGAACCGTCCTGGTGGAATTCGGCTGTCCCTGCACAGAAAGACCTGGATGTATGGGCACCCGACGTACAACGGTATAACGGCAAGGTTTGGCTCTATTATTCCATCTCGACCTTTGGTTCCAACAGGTCTGCGATTGGGTTAGCGTCCGCAAACAGCGTTGGCGCGGGGCAATGGAAAGATGAAGGGCTTGTACTGCAATCCAATACATCGAATAACTACAACGCTATTGATCCGGAACTGGTTATTGATGCTTCGGGTAATCCATGGCTGGCCTTTGGTTCGTTCTGGAGCGGTCTGAAAATTGTAAAACTGGACAAAAACACGATGAAACCGACAGGTAACATCTCCTCGATTGCAGCACGTCCGAATAACGGGGGCGCAATTGAAGCGCCAAGTATCACGTATCGCAACGGATATTATTATTTGTTTGCTTCGATCGACTCTTGCTGTAAAGGTGTGAACAGTACTTACAAAATGGTCTACGGTCGATCCACCAGCATCACAGGTCCTTACGTCGACAAAAACGGAGTAAATATGATGAACGGTGGTGGCACGATTTTGGACTCAGGTAATGTGAGATGGAAAGGCCCGGGTGGGCAGGACGTGGTCAACGGCAATCTAATCGTACGGCATGCTTATGATGCAACGGATAATGGCAATCCGAAATTGCTGATTAACGATTTGTTATGGGACGGGAATGGCTGGCCGACGTATTAGTATGATTTTTATTTTATAAAAACATAAAATGTTTTAATAAAGTATTGACTAAAAGGATCTGGATTTGATAAATTTAACAACAGAAATGTTGATTCATGGTATTGAATACGTTTACAAGTCCAGATCAGGAGGGGTTCATATGGTCAAGAGAAAGAGTTGGGTCACGTTTATGTTGCTAATGCTGGTCAGTGCACTGGTGCTTGCAGGTTGTGGAGGGGGAAGCGGAAGTTCGAGCGGAGATAAAGAACTGACGTTTATGTTCCGCGGCGGCACGGATGAGCAGAAGGCGTATCAGGCTGTCGTGAAGAAGTTTGAAGAAGAACATCCAGGCGTCAAAGTTAAAATCATCGTTACCGCAGCGGACCAATATGCGACAAAGCTTCGCGCGGCGATTACAGGCAATAGCTTGCCAGACGTATTTTATTTCACACCGGGTGATATGAAGGCCTATGTGAACAGCAATGTGCTCATGAATCTGACACCGTATATCGAGAAAAACAAAGATATCAATCTGGATAATATCTGGAAGTATGGCGTTGACTTGTATCGTTATGATGGCAAGATGGCAGGGCAAGGTGATCTCTACGGTATGCCTAAGGATGTCGGGCCATTTGCACTGGGTTATAACAAGACCCTTTTTGAAAAAGAAGGCATTCCGCTCCCTGACAAGGACAAGCCTTATACGTGGGAAGAGTTTATCAAGGTAAATCAGCAAGCAACGAAAGATACGAACGGAGACGGTAAACCGGACGTATTCGGTACAGGATTTAACGTACAGTGGGCACTGCAATCTTTTGTATGGAGCAACGGGGCTGACTGGCTGGATGAGAGCAAAACGAAAGTCACGATTGATGATCCAAAATTTGCCGAAGCGCTACAATTCTTCGCGGATATGCAGAACAAGTACAAGATCACTCCCTCCATTGAGGAAGCACAAACGCTTGATACGTATCAACGCTGGATGAAGGGTGAGATGGCGTTCTTCCCTGTAGGTCCGTGGGATATGAGTACATTTGAAAAGCTTCCATTCGATTATGATCTGTTGCCTTTCCCGGCAGGATCAACAGGCAAATCAGCGACATGGATCGGCTCCCTCGGAATCGGTGTATCTGCCAAAACCAAACATCCGGAAGAAGCTGCTGCATTGGTAAACTACCTTACTGCGTCGAAAGATGGCATGAAACAACTGGTAGACGCGAAGGTGCAAATTCCGAACTTGCTTGATATGGCTGATGAGTGGGCGAAGGATACTTCGACCAAACCGGAAAATAAACAAGAATTCATCGATATCGTAAAAGACTACGGACGAGCGTTGCCAGGTAACTACACGTACAACGCGGAGTGGTACGACATGTTCTTCACCGACATTCAGCCGGTACTCGATGGCAAGATGACCGCCGCTGACTATGTGAAGCAACAACAACCGAAGATGCAGAAATTGCTGGATAAAGCGGTGGAGCAGGAGAAGAAATCACAGAATAAATAGATAGACAAGGGATGCCAGCAGCCTGAACCGATGCTGCTGGCATCATTTGCTCTTTAGAAGATACAGATTGAACTATTTTTTACATGTTGTACGGAGTGAACGATATAAACGTTTAGTTTAATTTTATCGCCAGATTCCATACGAGCATGTGGCATGTATTGACCGGAACAGAGCAGAAGCCAGGATTCAAAAAGGCCAATCGATGTATGCCACATGCTGATCTTAGAAACAGGGGTGAACACGTGAATACGAAATCGAGTTTGTATCGCAAAGAGATGATGTATGGATACTTGTTTATTTTGCCCCCCGTTTTGGGGCTTGTGATCTTTGTATTGTTTCCGTTCCTCTACTCCCTCTATGGCTCGTTTACCGATTGGGACGGCCTGGGGCAGATGAATTTTATCGGGCTTGCCAATTTCAAAGATTTGTTGACCGATGATCTTTTTTACAAGGCCATGTTTAATACGTTTTACCTGATGCTCGGTATTCCGATTGGTCTGTTGTTGGCACTATTACTGGCAATGGGGCTGAATCGTAAAATTCCAGGTACAACTACATTTCGTGTGATCTATTACATACCGGTTATTTCTTCCTTGGCGGCGGTATCCATCATGTGGAACTGGGCGTACAACGGAGACTATGGTCTGGTGAACCAGTTCCTCGATCTGTTTGGTATCAAAGGCCCGAACTGGCTGGCTAACAAAGATACGGTGAAACCCGCTCTGATCATCATGACCGTCTGGAAAGGTCTCGGATATACGATGTTGTTATATTTGGCGGCACTGCAAAGTGTATCCCGTACCTATTACGAAGCCGCCGAGCTGGACGGAGCGAATGGATTTCAGATTTTCCGCAATATCACCTGGCCGATGGTGAAACCCGTAACTTTTTTCCTCGTGGTGACAAATATCATCGGTGGTTCTCAAATTTTTACCGAGATGAATATCATGACACCGACAGGTGGGCCGGAATATGCATCCGCTTCAATCGTCTTTTATATCTGGCAGAAGGCCTTTAGCAACCTGCAGATGGGTTACGCTTCTGCGATGGCCATGATTCTGGGTATCTTCATCTTTGTGATTACGCTTATACAATTCAAACTTAACGAAAGATCAGCCTACGACGGGGATTAATGGGCGAGGAGAGGAGTGGAACGGAAGATGTCTTATAGTCAAAGAAGGAAAGTAACCAATTCTATTATATTTATCGTTCTGTCCATCGGTGCGATTGCGATGATTGCGCCTTTGCTCTGGATGCTGTCCACCTCGCTCAAGGAGAAACAGGATGTATTCGCGCTTCCGCCGGTCTGGATTCCGGAAGTGTTTCGATTCGATAAATATAAAGAGATCTGGGAAGCAGGACCGCTGCTCAGCGGGATTAAAAACAGTCTCATTGTAGCTCTTAGTGTGACGGTAGTTGGGACATTTACGTCGAGTCTTGCGGCATTTGCTTTTGCCAAGTTAAGATTTCCACATAAGAACAAACTATTTCTCGCCTTGCTGGCTTCGATGATGATTCCGTATCCAACGGTCATGATCCCGCAATTTATCATGTTCTCCAAGCTGGGCTGGGTGGACACCTTGCTGCCGCTGATTGTACCGGGACTATTCGGGAATGTGATTATGATTTTTTTCCTGCGGCAGTATCTGCTCAGTGTGCCAGATGCAATTATTGAAGCGGCGAAGATCGACGGAAGTTCCTACTTCCGGTTGTATTCGAGCATCACGTTTCCGCTGATCAAACCTGCGGTGGCTGCACAGCTGATTCTCTGGTTTATGGGGATCTGGAACGATTATCTGGCACCGATTATTTATCTGAATTCACCTGAAAAACAAACCTTGCAACTTGTCATTGCGAACTTTAACGCGACCTATGCGATTCAAACGGATTATCCGCTCATTATGGCGGCGTCGATTGTGGCATTGCTTCCGGTTCTGATCATCTTCCTGATCTTCCAGAAGCAGATTATCGAGTCGGTTGCGATTTCAGGGGTCAAAGGGTGATGGGAATGAAAAGTTGGAGAGTAAGGAAAGAACCGGAAGAACGAGAAGAGTTGAATGAAATGAAAGAACAAAAAGAATGCAAGGGGCAAAAAAAGCGGAAAGATGATAAATATTGGACAGGACTTAAGGAGTGGCATAGGGCGAGGAAAGGAGTTGCGATGTTGATGTTACTGATGCTTCTAGGTACGGTAGGCTGTGCAGATGGCGGCGACACGGCGAAACCTCCGGTTTTTCCGGAAGCTCCGCAGGAACCAAGAATGTATGATCTTTCGATTTTGGATGATGAATCCAAGTGGACGGTTAACAATGCACATGATCCTGCGATTATCAAAACGGATCAAGGCTACTATGTCTATTCCACAGACGTTCGAGTAGCAGGGGAACCGAAACCAGGCGTAATGGTGCGAAAATCCGATGATTTGATCAACTGGAAATGGGTGGGGCAGGCTTTGCCGGGTATCCCGAAGGAAGCACTCGATTGGACAGGAGCGACGAACCTGTGGGCACCGGATATTATTAAAGCCGGGGATACGTACCGCTTGTATTATTCGGCTTCGAGCTTTGGTAGTACACAGTCAGCGATCGGATTGCAAACCTCCAAGTCTCCCGAGGGACCGTGGAAGGATGAAGGACTGGTTGTGAAGACGGCTGGTCAGGAAAAGGACGGCCTGAATGCCATTGATGCCAATCCGGTGCTTGATGCCTTAGGCAACCCGTGGATGGTATATGGTTCATTTTTCGATGGGATCTATATTGCACCGCTTGACCCGGACACGGGCAAGTTCAAGGAAGAGGGGTATGGTACACGCATCGCAGCAAGGGATCGTGCAACCGAAGAGGGCGCAGTCGAGGGGCCATACATTGTGTATAATCCAGAGTTTCAAAAATATTACCTGTTCGTGTCTTATGATTCTCTGTTCGAAGACTATAACGTGCGGGTAGCTCGTGCCGACTCCATCACAGGGCCTTATACGGATATGAACGGCAATAAAATGTTGGATACGGAGCATCTGCCACAGTATGAGATTGGCACCAAAATTTTGGGCGGATACCGCTTCACCGAAGGTGAAGGCTGGGTTGCTCCTGGGCATAATTCCGTGCTGAAGGATGGCGACGATTATTACATCGTGCATCATGCGCGGGGCGAGACGGATAAAAACTGGCCGTATCTGCATGTGCGTAAAATGCTGTGGACGAAGGATGGCTGGCCTGTCGTGTCGCCTGAACGTTATGCCGGAGAGACCGCACAAGACATGCCGAAATCGATGATTGCCGGAACGTGGGAAGGCATGGCGCTTGATCCGTCTGTGAACGGGCAGGTGCAGGCTGTGCCATATACGCTGACGAGTAAAGGCAAAATTGAAAGCGAGAACGGTTCGGGAACCTGGACGTTTGATGGCAAACAAACGTTAACGCTGACGTGGAAGGAAAGCCCGTGGGGCGGTGCTTCCACGGAAGAGCTAAAGCTGCTCCCATCCTGGGATTGGGAGCGAAGCCAGCCTGCGCTGGTGGTAACTGGTCTGAACGACCGCGGCATCGCGGTCTGGGGCAAACAAATCAGCGCAGCTGAGAAGTAGACCGCTGACCCCGTAGGGTGGTTCAGCGAGGTGTGCCGGCGAGCGAATGGATCGCGAGCGTTCCACGCGTGGGCACCAGCAGTGAGAGGGAGGAAGGAGCCGCGCGTGCGAGTTTGCCATCCGATTTCCACCGCCAAGAGCGGTGAATGGAAAGAAATCGGAGGTCAAGGAGAGCACCAAGGACCTACCGCCCGCGAACGCTCGCTGTGCCCTCAAACCCTGCTCTCCATATTTTTGCAAGCACACTGAGCACATCATAGATTCAAGCCATACACACACATATGAAAGGGGTTCATTCCCATGACCAATTCCATTACACTTACCAATCCCATGCTGGAGCAGCGTGCTGACCCTTGGGTGTACCGTCATACAGACGGGTACTATTATTTTTCTGCTTCCGTACCAGCCTTTGACCGAATTGAAATTCGGCGTGCAACGACACTGGAGAGCTTGAGAGATGCCGAACCCGTAACCGCTTGGACGAAGCGTGAGACTGGGCCAATGAGTGCAAACATCTGGGCACCAGAGATTCATTTTATTGATGGCAAATGGTACATATACTATGCGGCCGCACATACAAGTGAAACCAACGAAGGTTTGTTTGATCACCGCATGTATGTACTTGAGAACGATTCCGCTAATCCGCTTGAAGGAACGTGGGAGGAGAAAGGGCAAATTCGAACCAAATGGGAGAGTTTTGCGCTAGATGCCACGACCTTTGAACACAGAGGCATTCGTTATCTGGTCTGGGCCCAGAAAGATCCGAGCATTGACGGCAATTCAAACCTCTATATTTGTGAAATGGAAAATCCTTGGACGTTGCGCGGAGAACAGGTCATGATCACGACACCTGAATATGATTGGGAGATCATCGGCTTTAAAGTAAACGAAGGTGCAGCCGTGCTGCATCGGAATGGTCGTCTGTTTATCAGCTACTCAGCCAGTGCAACCAATCATCACTACTGCATGGGGCTACTTACGGCCGATGAAGATGCTGATCTGCTTGATCCGGCAAGCTGGGAGAAATCACCGAAACCGGTATTCCAGACTTGTGAAGAGAATGGACAATATGGTCCGGGACATAACAGCTTTACTGTTTCACCAGATGGCAAAACCGACATTCTGATCTATCATGCGCGCAACTACAAAGAGATTGAGGGAGATCCGCTGTACGATCCGAACCGTCACGCCCGCGCTCAGGTCATTCATTGGAATGAAGATGGAACGCCGAACTTTGGTATTCCGGTTCCCGATGGGCAAAGTGCGGCAGAGGTGAAGTAGTATTTTTTTGGATAAAGTATAAGAGATAAGAGTCTTTGGTGAGCAGATCATGCTGACAAAAGGCTCTTTTTGATATGTATGATCTAGGACAAAGTTATCTAAACAGTGTGAGTTAGAAGTCTGGATTAAGAAAGTTTAGATCGTGAAAGCAACCGAAGAGAGGCAGAAGCGTATACCATTACATCGAAAAAAATGAATTAACAAAATATAAACGGAATTGCTTATTACTTTTTGTTTTAAAGCCTTGGACGTGGTGTGCAGATTTCTAACGATCACAGGAGACGCTATTTAGCCGTTTTTCGACTGATTGAAATTCTAACGATCTCAGGAGAGCTTATTTGGTAGATTTGATGTGAAAAAGGGCATTTACCTTGCGTTTTCAGCGAAATAAGGTTTGTGGTGATCGTTAGAATTGGAGAAAGCTCGATATTGATCAAATAAGCTCATCTGAGATCGTTAGACTAAATAGAGTGTGTGCGAAACGCTTAAAACCCAAAACCCAAAACCCAAAACCCAAAACCCAAAACCCAAAACCCAAAACCCAAAACCCAAAACCCAAAACCCAAAACCCAAAACCAAGACCAAAGCCAAAGCCCCTCAGTTTAACCTGTTTCCTACATATTCTCGGTGTTTTGTTATGATGTGTTAAGCTGAGAATGAGCTGTGTCATATTCAGAATTTTGGGAGTACACTACAACCCTAAGGAGGATTACATATGGAATCACGCGAGATATTAGACGGGGAGCTTGAGCAGATTTTAAAGTGGGAGAAGGAACAGAAGGACTTGTTCATATGGGACAAGATTGGGCGGCTGCCATTTGCAATGCTGGATAAAGTGATGCCGAAGGCGATCAAACAGAAGATTGGCGACTCCCTGAACGAAGTGGGCCAATATTTGCAAACGGGTGGTAAGTTTCTTGTTCAGAAAAAGAAAGTGGCCAAGCTTCTGCAAGAAGAAGCCGAGCGTTCGGGTTACCCTATGACATCTGATGACATCTACCGATTAGAGCAGGATACGAACACAGAGAACACGGCCAAAATTCATAGTGTGGAAAAAATACCACTTGAGGTGTTGGACCGTGTGGCGGATAATATCACCGAAAGTCGAAGCAAATTTGCTGCGGCACAAGGAGCTGCGACAGGATTTGGAGGCATCGTCACCATTGCTGCGGACATTCCGCTCGTGATGGGACTTTCACTGAAAGTATTGCAAGAGATGGCGCTATGTTACGGGTATAATCCCGATGATCCACTGGAGCGTGTCTTCATCGTGAAATGTCTGCAATTCTCTTCCGCCGATATTGTAGGCAAGAAAGCCATCATTGAAGAGCTCGCCGACTATGACAATCCGGAGAAACAAGTTGAAGTGATCTCTCAAATGCAGGGATGGCGTGAAGTGTTCAACTCATACAGTGAGTCTTTTGGCTGGAAAAAGCTGTTCCAGTTGGTGCCTATTGCAGGCATGATCTTTGGTTCGGTCAGCAATAAAAATACCATTCAGGACGTCGCTGAAGCAGGCAAAATGCTGTACAAAAAAAGGCTGATTCTGAAGCGTTTGAAATAGATAAATCCGCCTAAGGCAGTTGGTTATAGGTTAATATTACTCTAGATGACTAGGGAAGCGTGTTCTAAGATAGGACTATATGATGAAAAAAAGGCTCCTGCCGATCTGCGTAAATTCAGATACGGGCGGAAGCCTTTTTGTACGTGTTTTATAAGTATACTGGAAGCAGATTTTTTAAAATCTAACGATCTCCAGAGCAGGATATAGCCAAAAGAACTTACTCCTCGCTCCCGTTTTCTTTTGCCCAGCGATGAAGCAACTTGTCAGATGGTAGCAGGAACGTAAAGATACCGATCAGTGGCAAGAAGCTGCATATCTGCATGACGGGTGAAACGCCGAAGGTGTCGATCCAGTTGCCGAGCACGAGTGCCCCAAGGCCTCCCATACCAAAGGCAAGACCAGTAATCAGACCAGAAACCGTTCCGATTTTGCCCGGAATGAGCATTTGAGCGTATACCACAGTAACGGAGAAGCTGGATAACATGATAAAGCCAATAATCGTCAGCAATACGCCAGTCCAGAACAAGTTGGCATAAGGTAACAGCAACGCCAGCGGTGCGGCCCCGGCCATGGAGAGAAAGATCATGTTACGTTTGCCGAATCGGTCTGCGAGCGGGCCACCAAAGAATGTGCCTAGTGCACCGGCAGCCAGGAAGAGGAAAATATAAATTTGCGCATCTTCCGTGGATAAACCAAACGTATCCTTCAGATTAAAGGCATAAAAGCTTCCGATTGAAGCCACGTACCACGAACGGACAAATACGAGCAGAATCAGAATCGTAATTGCGGCAGCAATTTTTTGACGTAACGCTGGATTGGGAGCGCGACGAGCCGCCGCTTGTTTACGCAGATATGCGCCGGATTGCAACATCTGCCCATACCAACGTGCGACATAGAGCTGTACAGCAATGCCCATCGCGGCAATGCCCGTAAAGCCGATGGCACCAAACAACCCAAACGGGATGAAAATCCAGCGTGTCAGGAGCGGTGCAAGGGATTGTCCAGCATTACCGCCCACTTGAAAAATAGACTGTGCCAGTCCACGGCGCTGGCCCGCAGCCATATGGGATACCCGGGAGCCTTCCGGATGAAAAGCAGCGGAGCCGAGCCCGACAAAAATGACAGAGATGAGCACCATCATATAACTGTCGGCAAAAGCGAGCAACAACATGCCCGTGAACGTGAAACCCATGCCTATGGGCAGGATCGACGGAGTAGGTTTTTTATCAGCAAACCAGCCGACAACAGGCTGCATAATCGATGCGGTAAAATTGATCGCAAAAGCGATCCAGCCGATCTGAGTGTACGTTAGATGCATGGAGTCTTTTAAGATAGGAAATATTGCCGGAATGACAGACTGAATGGAATCGTTGAACAGATGCACCAGACTGATGGCAATTAGTATCCGGTATACGGTGCCTTGGGCA
Organism: Paenibacillus cucumis (ex Kampfer et al. 2016); assembly: GCF_019748695.1. Lineage (NCBI taxonomy): Bacteria > Bacillati > Bacillota > Bacilli > Caryophanales > Paenibacillaceae > Paenibacillus > Paenibacillus cucumis (ex Kampfer et al. 2016). The sequence goes on from NZ_JACLIC010000010.1 coordinate 111,821, forward strand.
TCCAATCCGGGTGGGGCTTTAGAACGCGCTGCGGCGTCCTTGGCTAATGTGGTTTGTGTAGACATGTCCAGTTCTCCTTTGGTCGCGGTCACAAGGGATCAGCGCCTATGTTAGATTCTATGCAATTAAGCATATTGTTACATAATAGGATAGATCGGATCGACCGACAAGGGGAACAGAGGGGGAAATGAAAACAACTTTTGTACATGTGGAGTTTTGGGAAATGTTGTGATAAACTGTAGGCAACAAGGATAAAATAAAAAAGAGTAAGGATGCGTCAACATCCTCACTCTTTTACAACAGCCGCTTTCAAGGGCGGTGGCTGTGGACAGGTAATCGAAATAGGCTGCTACCTTACCGAGGGCGGCCTATTTCTTTTTGTTTTGATTATTCAATGCAATGACGATGGTTACAATCAGTCCAATCAAGGTTACTGTAAACCCCGCAAAACTGATCATCAACGTCAGTACATCTTTTATCTCCACAGGCATCACCTCCTTACTCAGGAGACTAGCCGACCGCCCATTCAAGCCATTCTGTTGTTGTAACAAATTATACCATATAATCCAAATCGCGGACATCTACTTAAAGCAAGCAGTATCTACAGACTCAAATTAACGATTATCAATTGTCTCCGGGTTCATATCGTGGTTCATCATACGGTGCTCGGCCATTTGCTCATATTTGGTTCCCGGTTTGCCATAGTTGGTGTACGGATCAATAGAGATGCCGCCGCGCGGGGTGAATTTGCCCCAGACTTCAATGAAGCGTGGGTCCATCAGTTTGATCAGGTCGTTCATGATGATGTTCACACAGTCCTCGTGGAAATCACCATGGTTGCGGAAGCTAAACAGGTATAGTTTTAGCGATTTGCTCTCAACCATTTTGATATCGGGAATATAGCTGATGTAGATCGTAGCAAAGTCAGGTTGACCCGTAATCGGGCACAGACTAGTGAACTCCGGGCAGTTGAATTTTACAAAATAATCACGGTACGGATGCTTGTTATCAAAGCTCTCCAGAATACCAGGATCATACTCAAATGTATATTTCACATTCTGGTTGCCCAGCAATGTTACATCTTGCATCTCGTCAGGTTGTCTCATTCCAATAAACTCCTCGTATTCAATTGAAGCCGTAGGCCTCTTATTTATATCTCGTATATAGTTAAACCCCGCGTTTATTACCCCATACCAGCGTATGAAGCTGCGGAAGCACGCGCACGTTGTTCAGATCGTCCGAGGCACTTACCTGATCAATCAGCCGCTCGTAACGCTCCAGCAGGGAAGCCGCCAGATCCGGCGTATCCGCCGAAGAAACATCCGGGTTCCCCGTTTGTAAAAATAAAGCCGTGCCCGGATATCGTGCATGCACACTGCGGGCATAGTTCAGGTCTGTCTGATCGAAGATCACGATCTTCAGACTATGGTTTCGATCCGCCGGGCCAGCAGCCAGACGGCTGATCACATCGTCCAGTACAGCCCAGTCAGTGTCCATGCCTGAGCTGGGTGGCTTGGGCGAGACCGTGACTTCGTCAACGTCTGCCAGCCATGACTGCCAGCGCGAGCCCTGCGTCTCAACCGCTGTGCGGACGCCGTTCTCCCGCAGCAGAGCAACCAGCCCGCCCAGCGAAGCCAGCAGGGCGGGGTTACCGCCGGAGAGGGTCACATGGGAGAAACGCGTGCCGCCCAGGCGGCGCAGTTCATCCCATACCGCCTCCGGCGTCAGCATGCGAATCTGGTCCTTGCCGCTGCCGTCCCAGGTAAAGGCCGAGTCGCACCAGGAGCAGCGATAATCGCAGCCCGCGGTGCGCACAAACATCGTTTTTTGCCCGATGACCATGCCTTCGCCTTGAACCGTCGGACCAAAAACCTCCATGACGGGGATGCGTGCTTCCTTACTCATCGATCATCCACTCCCGTCTTGCTTCAGCATAACTGGTCGGAGTCTCGAAGAGTCGCACGAATTCCGTGCGTGCGCCGTCTGTAAGTCCGGCATAAGGCTCCGTTTGTAGAGCATGTTCCATCTGCTCGAACAACCAGACCACCATATTTTCAGCCGTCGTATTCATCAGAGGCAATGTTTCATTCAAATATTGATGATCCAGATAACCTTCAATCCGGCTTTTCCAGATGTCCTTAATATGTCCAAAATCAACCGTTAGCCCGGTTTCACCCGGATAACCGCTGATGCCAAAAACCACTTTGTACGTATGCCCGTGCAGATTTTTGCACTTGCCTTCATAACAGTGCAGATGATGCGCCGCATCAAAAGTGAATTCTTTGCTGACCATCACACGTTTGCGGTGATATCTCAGCTGTGTGGGCAGAATATCCTGGTCAATCCGCTGCAACCGCTCAACGATACGAAACGTTCCAGGCTCTCTCATCGCGCGTCCACTCCAGTGGAAGGAGTAGCTGTAAGAGCAATGGCACGTTCCTCTACATAACGATCGAGTCCCGCTTTGCGTAGTTTGCAAGCGGGGCATTCGCCGCACCCGTCACCGATGACACCGTTATAACAAGTCAGCGTACGTTCACGTACATAATCGAAAGCGCCCAGTTCATCGGCCATTTTCCACGTTGCTGCTTTGTCCAGCCACATCAACGGCGTATGAATGACAAATGGGTAGTCCATCGACAGATTAAGAGTTACATTCATCGACTTTACAAACGAATCCCGGCAATCGGGATACCCGCTAAAGTCAGTCTCGCAGACACCTGTGACCAAGTGGCGAGCACCTTTTTGTTTTGCCATAATGGCCGCGAAGCTGAGGAAGAGCAAGTTCCGTCCATCCACAAATGTGCTGGGCAACTCCCCTTCTTCGTGGGTGATTTCTACATCATCTCGTGTGAGCGCATTCGGTGCGAGCTGGTTCAGCAAGCTCATATCCAGAACCGTTTGCTGCACTCCCAAATCCTTGGCAATCGCTGCTGCACATTCAATCTCCAGCTTATGACGTTGCCCGTAATCAAACGTAACCACTTCAACCTCGGCAAATTGTTGTTTTGCCCAGAACAGACACGTTGTGCTGTCCTGGCCGCCGCTGAATACAACGACCGCTTTTTCTTTGTTCAACATAAAAAAACCTCTCCATCTTCTTGAGATCACTCCAGCATAGTAGCAAGGAATGTCGGAAGAACAGAGAAGTTCATGAACTGGCATCCATCAAAAAACACACCTTCTTAATAACCGCTTCAAAAAAAGCTGCTATAAGCAAGTGTCCTTAGTTTTTTACGTACATCGTGACAACGTTATTACGTCAGCCCATATCCTTTTACAACTTAAACCTTAAGCCTAAGCATATATAAGATACGTGTAATCACGGAAAGCAGTACGCAAGACTGTAGCGACCTTACATAGGTCAAGTCTTGTAGAGGGAGTTCGCGAACCTCTCCCATGCCATAGGCATGGATTTTCTTCTTTAATTGTCCGGGTACAGTATACCATATCATTTACCGGATCGGCACATTTTTTAAAATCCCAAAATTACTTAATAATGACGTTGCCGAAGGGGATGACTTCTTTTAATATACGTTTGAATAAACCTTCATCATTGACGTCCTGTTGCAGTCTGTAGTTTTCACGTCCAGCTTGAAAAAGCACCGGGCCGTGTCCTGTCATTTTCCAATGATAGTTCATATGCTGACTGGCCAGGTTGTTTCCATATACGGTTAGTTCCAGATGGGCATTTTCAGGGTAAGCAATGACGCTTCCAGCATCTACATAGAGTGGTGCGGTGGGGTGAAGTTCTTGTTGGCATACCTGACCCTGTGTGAGCAAACCAATGGTTCCTTTGCCCGAGAATTTCATTTTCACCGCATCCCGGGTAATCAGCATGTTTTTGATCTTCTGAATTTTGGTCTGCATCGTGACACCTTCGGAATAGAAGAACAAGTGGCGAAAATCATAAAGCAAATCACTGTTCTCCGTAAGCTGCACTTCTTTCATGGTGAATCCCGGTGGAAGGGCGGCTACAAATTGGCATGGTCCAGTAATTTCTGATTTAATCAGCTTTTTTTTGCGATACATACCCGAGATATTCATGAATTTATCTTGTCTGTTGCTGCTGGCACCGCGAAAAGCAACAATTTGCTGCGGATGCAGAATATGAAGACGGTCATCCTGAATCAGTGAAAATGTAACCACTTGTCCGACTCCGCCAGCTTCAGCATGGTTCAGATGTATATGCATGCAGTAACTCCTGTTCTTTTATAGTCGGCCAGATCGCCGGCGCATTCCCCAGCGCATCACGCGAATCAGAAGGAAGTAACCTAATATGAGAGCAACAATGGTGATCACCATCGTTTGAATTCGCTGTGCGGTGGCTGTTCTGGCATCCTGTTCAGATTGAAGTTTGCTGACCATTTCGGTCAGTTTCTGGTTCTGAGCCAGGAGTTGATCATTTTGTGCTTTGAATGCTTCGACATTCGCCTGGGCTTGTCCGAGCTGGGCGGAGGTTTGATTTAGTTGCTCCAGTGTTTGCTTGTAACTCTCCTGTAATGCGTTCACTTCCCCAGGTAGTTCCGACACACGCTCCCAACCATTATAGATATCCGAGAATATATTCGCACTCGCTGCATTTGCAGTAGAACCGAGTATGACTGTAAATAGAATACATGTGGAGATAAACACCCGAATGAAATATCCCTGAATGGATTTTGGCATGATTAACACCTCTCTCTTCGGTAGGATCGATTCAGAGCTGAATTCGTCGTCATTTGTTGAATTCTCGCTCTTTCATTATACGTCAAAAACCTGGAGTTGGGTTCAAGAGGATTACGTTTTATTACCCGAATGTTTCGTGAAGATTGATGTTAACAAATGTTTTATTTTAAAAATCAGAGGGTAATACAAGAATAGCAGTACCCCGGACAGAGCAAACACAAAGATTTACTTCCGCTCCGGGTATATCCTGTTCACAAATATGCAATATAATGCTTAAAATTAATATATTTCGATTTTGAATAAGATCGTTAATAATGAAGGAGTAGAATAATATGTACGTATCAAACCAGAGCGCGTCAACGAAAACAATCATGATTACTTTAAATGGCGAGCCAGTCGGACGCAAACTGATTATTGACAGTGTAACTTATGCACCGGTTAATCAAACGGACAGTGCACAGTACATGCACAAAATGGAGCATAATCATCCAGCTGTTTAAGTTGGGACTTGTCATAGAGAAGGGTGTGAAAAGCTTGGCTAATAGCCAAGCTTTTTCGTCGTTTATTGTCGCTTCTAGGCGGATCAAGGGGAATAAAACTAATATAATGGAAAAAATTAATGAGAACATATGTTCCGTGACAATATAGTGTCCATTCACCCTGCTAACTTAGAAGATAATACACATAAATCGGGGGAGAGACTACCAGTGAACTCAGTCTTTGAAGTATCTTATTCGTGGAATAAAGAGGCCATACCGACAGGGGGAGCCGATCCCGTATATATGATGGTAGAGTGGCGTTACGGAGCCCCTGCCAAAAGACTTAGGAAAATAGCACCCAAAATTATGTCGAGAGATTTAGAGCTTTTGCTCAAACCGGAATATGGCGTTCAGCTTAAAGGCATTTATGGATGCCGATCGAAAGAAACAGATATTGGTTGGGTACTGCGACTTGGTGATGTACTCAAGGGAGAAAGTAAACAGATTTTGCTGGAATTTGCCGTAGGACCGCATCTATCAGGAAAAGCAGCGATATGTTCTGCCTATTGGAGTACCCGCAAGTTAAAGCAAAGTCAGCGTGTACTTCTTCGTCGGGAACAACTCTATATTCAGTATACAAGTCACCTGGGGATGCTAAGACAGCCAGAAGACCCGAAAGTAGAGAAAACGATTAAATTGAACGAAACCGTCCCCTTGCTTAAACAGGCTCTACGTGCTTATGAACGAGGCCGTACCCAGGAAGGTAGCGACATGTTGCGCCGTCATGCCGATGCACTGTTAATCGAAGCTGCACGCAAACAGGATCTGGATTATTTAACAGAAGCGGAGATTGTTGAGAAGCTTCGTTATCATTATGGTATTACGTTTACTGCCAATCGCCAAAATGTGAAAGAACATTGTTAGATCAATGAAAACGTAGTCAAGTGATGACCGTACAGAGAGAACCAGTTTACATAAGTTTTGAAGGTGAAGTTAAACAACAAGTCGAATGTATATATCCATACTATATCAGTCGAGGATGGAGCTGTATCATACTATTTGAAACAACATCATGGAGGGCCTGGCCAAATGACAGACCGACTAATCCGATTAATGCGCATTATTACGCTGGTCCAAGCCAAGCCGGGCATTCTGGCTCGGGAGCTTGCGGAGAGGTGCGAGACAACGGAAAGGACGATATACCGTGACATGGAGGCCCTCAGCGCAATGCATATTCCGATCGCCAATATGGGACACGGAAGAGGGTACATGTTTATCAGCCATTTTGCCATGTATCCGCTAAATTGGTCTGACGAGGAAGCCCAAGCTTTCATACAGCTTGCAGACGTTATGGAAGATATTCGTCCGCTATTAAAGCCTGCATTTGAGAGTGCCTACGAGAAAGTAGTAGCTTCAAGCCAGAAGAACAGAACCGAGCGAGTGGAATGGGCTGAGCAGGTCAGAGGAATGTTTAAAGAAGGAGGAATCGTCTGTCAAAATATAGACGGTGATGAATCGAGTGATTCGCTCCTTTTGTTGCTTCAAGCAGGAATTTCACAAAACAGCATGGAAGGGAAATATCAGTCTCAGGGAGAAATGGAGATGATTCGCTTTGATCCATATTGCCTGATTCCTCGGGAATATCAATTTGATCTGTTAGCTTATTGCCATCTCTCCGAGAGAATGAGAACGTTTCAGGTAAATCGGCTATACGATTTACGAATTATTCCACGTACCTTCCGCAAAAATGATTATTTAATCCAGTCTTATTTCCGTACTGCCTGGATCACGAGAGGAAGTACAGAAGAGACCGTGGTTAAAATTCGATTTTCTTCCCTAGTTGTGGACCGCGTGATGCAGGAACGCTTTTTTGTGCGCCCCGTTCTGACCAGAGAGCCTGAAGGTACCCTATTGTTTGAAACTGTAGTGAGTGATGCTGAGGGATTTTTCGTGTGGATATCCAGATACGGGCCAGAGGCTGAGATCCTGGAACCGGAACATTGTCGTAACCTGATGCAAGAACATTTGGAGCGCTGGCGGCAAGTGTACAATCCAAAATGAACTTCAGATTACAGGTTTAACGTCTGGATACCGTCTTACTCTTTGGCTTTAAAAAGATTGGCAAGATTGCCAAACGGTGATTCCTTTTCCTCATCATCCACAGCACTGGAGTAAACCACTTTGGAAGCAACGCCTTCATCATCCGCTGCGCAATTATTTTCTAATTTGAACTTGTCGAACTGGTGCATAAACACTTTAGCTGTATTAATGGCATCATCCAAAGCGCGGTGTTGTGTACCGTCAAATTCAATTCCACAGAGTTCAAGAGCCTGGGCAAGTCCGAGTTGCCGAAACTTTCCTTCTTTGTGCATGGCCCGCGACCATTGTTGCTGTAAATCATTATGATTGGTAATCCAGGCCACATCCAAATGATGTGTTCTGCAATGGGAGATGAATTTGTTGCGGTCATCTGGTCCCCAGGAGCACATATAATAAGGCTCATTGCCCATCCAATCGATGAATTGACGCAGTGCTGCCGGGAAAAGAGGGGCTGCATCGATGTCTTTCTGTGTGATTCCTGTGAACTGAACGGTGTCGGTAGACAGGACGGATTTGTTAGATGGACGAACATACGTATGAAAGGTGTCCGTGACTGTAAGGCCCGTATCCGGGTTCTCACTCACTTTGACAGCACCGATATCGATAATTTCAGAGGAGTAGCGTGTATTGCGACTTACTGTAAATTCAAGATCATATATAATATAGGACATAAGATAAACTCCTTTATGAAAGATACAAATTTCCATTCAGGGATCCGTACGTTAGATCCGTAAAATGTTAATCTCTATTCTACAGTGAACCTGGGGCTGTGTCAGCCATTGTTATGGATTTCGCTTGAAGTAGCTTGGCATAAGGGTTTCGAGTGACCTCTTCGTTTAATTGTATTGATTGACAAGTTCGTCTAAATGTTCTAATGTGATCAAAAATGAAAAATAGCGTTTACCGAGGACATAATCACGTAAGCTTGCTTCAACAGAGAGGGAATGGATTGCTGTAACATTCCTGTTGCTGCTGCGCAATTCCTACCTCGTTAGCTGCCAAGGGGAATGTCTGTTTCATAACAGGCTGAAACTTTCGCCGGAAGGGTCCGTTATGCCCCAGAGGACTGTATGTTAGCAGAGCGAGATATGAAACGACTGTATACAGTTAAATAAGGGTGGTACCACGACGCATTCGTCCCTTGACGAATGCGTCTTTTTGCTGTTCAAGATTTCATGTGCGTAGTGCCTACCTATCTGATCATAAAAGGAGTGTATTCAAGATGCGTCAAAGTGAAATGCTTGTTCCAACGTTACGTGAAGCACCAGCTGAGGCTGATGCAACGGGACACCGCTTGCTACTGCGCTCGGGTATGATTCGTCAAGTGGCCGCGGGAATATACAGTTATTTACCACTCGGGCGACGTGTGCTTCTGAACGTCGAGCGAATCGTTCGGGAAGAGATGGATCGTGCCGGGTGCCAGGAAGTATTGTTACCCATTATGCAACCAGCAGAGTTGTGGGAGGAATCCGGCAGATACACGCAATATGGTCCAGAGTTGATGCGTCTGAAGGACCGGCACATGAGAGAGTTTGCGCTTGGACCAACCCATGAGGAGGTCGTTACGGCCTTAGCTCGTGACGAGGTCAACTCTTACCGTAAGCTTCCCTTTACCTTGTATCAGATTGGAACCAAGTTCCGGGATGAGCGCCGTCCACGTTTTGGTTTGTTACGTGGCCGAGAATTTATCATGAAGGATGCCTATTCATTTGCTTCGGATTGGGAGGAACTGGATCGAACCTATCAGGCAATGAATACAGCATATTGCCGCATTCTGGAACGCTGTGGCCTGGACTTTCTTCGAGTTGAGGCAGATGCGGGAACCATTGGTGGACAAGGTGAGACACATGAGTTCATGGCTCTGGCTGATGTAGGAGAGGATACCATTGTGACGTGTAAAAAATGTGGTTATGCTGCGAATCTGGAGAAGGCGGCGTTTCAATCCGTAGAACCTGCTATCCTTACGAATGAACCAAAAGCTAATGAGCACACGGAAGTGTTACCGATTGAGACACCAGGTGTTCGTACCATCGCAGAATTATGCTCTTTCCTTGATAAGAAGGCCGAAGATATGATCAAAACATTGCTTTATCTGGCGGATGGTCAGCTTGTTGCTGCTCTTGTCCGTGGGGATCATGAACTGAACGATATTGCCTTGAAACAGGTGCTTGGCGCAGAGGAATTGGAGCTGGCTGACGATGCAACTATCGCCGCGCATTCCAATCTCACCGTCGGTTATCTTGGACCAGTGGGGCTTGGGTTACGTATGGTGGTAGACGCTGATGTGGCCACCATGAAACATGCAGTGACCGGAGCGAATGAGGCTGGCATGCATCTATCAGGTGTTCGTCCAGGCATGGATTTTGCGCTGGATCAAGTTGAGCGTATCCGTTTTGCCACTGCAGGGGATTGTTGCGTATCATGTGGCGAACCACTTGTGTTCACCAAAGGTATTGAAGTAGGGCACATATTCAAGCTGGGTAAAAAGTACAGCGATGCCATGGGAGCTTCTTTTCTGGATCGCAATGGCCGTCAGTGTGCACCTGTAATGGGATGTTACGGTATCGGGGTATCTCGTTTGATGGCAGCTATTGCTGAACAGTACGCGACGGAAGAAGGCATTCAGTGGCCTGTATCTGTAGCGCCTTATGATGTGCATCTTATCCCGGTAAGCTGGAAAGACGAGCATCAACAGAAGCTAGCTCTTGAGTTGGAGCAACATCTAATGGATTGTGGATTCCGTGTGCTCGTGGATGATCGGGATGAACGGCCGGGTGTAAAATTCAAGGATGCCGAGTTAATCGGGCTACCTGTACACATTGTTGTAGGCAGAGGAGCGGCCGAAGCACAGGTAGAACTGGGCTCTCATATGCTTGCTGATTCAGGCGAGACGAAGCGAATCAGTATAACGGCACAGGAAGCTGTGAATTACGTGAAAGAGCAAATGCGCCGAGATTAAGCATGGATGTAGCATATGAAGCGATGAAAATACATGTCATATGTGATAGATAACATTTGCCTATATAATAGGACTGAATATTGTGTCGATCTTTATTTTTAGCTGAATAAGCTAGAGGTTCCTTGGAAAACGGGACTCTAGAAGTAGAAAGAATGTCTAATCACAGAAAATAATCGTACCAAGTGACTATAGCTGGAAAATAAAAATCAGATTAATTGTGCTTTTGCTTATAAAGATACGTTAGGCTGGGCTATTCAAAGTGATACGGGTATAAGTATGCAAAACTAGCGTAAGCGTGGTTGTGCATCATCCGCGCCGTAAATCGCATAAATACGGATATTACAGGCATATATGTTCTAGTTCAGCAGGGGGTAGACATCAACTTTGAAGCCGAAAGCGGCATACAAGAGATTTATTTTTGAAATAGAAAACGAAAGGGAGTCCTTAGCCAGTGATCTGGATAAGGACTCCCTTTCGTCGTTTATTCGAAATGGTTGCAGATTAAGAAGCAGCAGGCAACTTCAATGTCTGACCTGGATAAATCCAGTGTGGGTTTTTGATTTTGTTGATCTGTTGAAGTGTCTGCCATGTTGTACCATATTGTTTGGAGATCGAATACAGAGACTCGCCTGATTTTACGATATGCAATTTAGCAGGGGCTGGAGCTGGTTTGCCCGGTGCTGGTTTGACCGGTTTCTCCGGCTTTGGTTTTTCTGGTTGAGGCTTGGTTGGTGTTGGTGCTGGAACAGGGGCCGGAGCCTCAGTACCCGGTGCTTCTGGTTCTACAGCGGCTTTCTTGCCTTCACTTATGCGGCCGTCGGTTTTAATATCGACTGCGCCGAGTTTTTGCATGTAGTTGATCAATGCCTCATCCAGTGCACCGTACATACCGGTTGTTGGATACTTGGCGAACATCGTGTACTCATCACCGCCGACAGCTGTGAAGTCATTGGTTGCAAGGGTGTAGGTCGCGGCTGGATCAAGAGTTTTATCACCAACCATTACGGTATGAACACGGCTACCTTTTGCAGCAGCGGCGTCAATTTTGAATGTAATTCCGGATACTTGCGGGAATCCACCACTTGGTTCCGGGTAGGAACCTACACCGTTCTCCAAGGCTGCGAGTACATCAGAGCCTTTTACATCAAGGGTAACGACTTGGTTGCCAAAGGGAAGAACGGTAATGACATCACCTTTAGTTACGATGCCCTTTTCAATAGAAGAACGAATACCTCCGCCGTTAGTCAAAGCGATATCGGCTTTGCTGACATCACGGATTGCATCAGCCAGCAAGTCTCCTAGATTGGTCTCGCCAGCACGTACTTGTTCACGTTTACCGTCGAGTAGAACAGCGGTATTTGCTACTTCTTCTTTCAGGATCGGTTCTTGTTTTTTCTGAATGGAACTTACGAGTGCTGCAACATTCCCATTGGGTTTAATGTCTTTGGCCCCGGTTTCATCCACTAATGTTGCTGTTTTCTTCGAAACTTTGCCGCCGTCTACCCACAGGTCAATGACACCTACATAATTGGTATATTCACCTGCACTTGCAATCAAAGTTCCATGATCAGATACAAGTCCGTTTTTCAATACGGTATGGCTATGTCCATCGATGAACACATCAATGCCCGGCACCTCTTTAACGACTTTGAAGCTTGTATCCGTACTGGAAACATCTTGTCCAAGGTGTCCGAGAACAACGACAACATCGACTTTGCTACGAATTTCATTCACAAGAACTTTAGCTTCTGCAGAAGGATCTGTAATTTGCAGACCTTCTACGTTTTTCGGGTTCGTTTTGTACATGGTTTCTGGTGTAGTCAAGGCAATAATTCCGATCTTCACACCATCCACTTCTTTAATAAGGTACGGTTCGAAGATACGAGTTCCATCTTTTTTCTTTACGTTTGCACTGAGCATAGGGAATTTCATCATCTTCGCCAGCTCCATGAGACGTTCCGAGCCATAGTTGAATTCATGGTTACCAGGTACCATCGCCTGATAGCCTATTTCGTTCATGACCTGCACAATGCTCTCGCCTCTAACAAGAGTTGCAAATGTGGTACCGTGTACCGCATCGCCTGCATCCAGCAAGAGGGTGTTAGGATTTTCGCTGCGATATTTATCAACGATGCCTGCGACTTTGGCAAAACCCATAGCAGGTGATTGTTCCACTGCTCGAGCATGCATGTCATTGGTATGTAGGATAGTGATGTGTTTACCTGTTCCTGGAGCAGAATCCGTTGCTGCTGCCGCAATGCCTACACTGCCGAACAGTAAACAAACCGTTAGCAGAAGTAAAACAACGTTTTTCCAGTTTTTCATGAATCCGAAACCTCCCAAAATAGTAATCTATTAGAGCGTTTATACAGCTCATGTAGTATTTTAACAGACTATGTTGAGGAAATCTCGTGATTTGCGTAAAAATAAGTAACCTGAAAGTGACATCTGATTCTGCCTGGAAAACGGGTTCAACACTACATGATAAAGAACGTATGTTCTTAATTACTGTAAAAAAAATGCTGCGCATCACGCGGCAGTCCGGTACGTAAGCAAAATTTCTCAAGAGATTCTTCCGGTTCCGGTGTGACTCCGGCCGTCAATAGTTGAATGGCAAAAAGATTGGCTTGTCTCTCCAATTTGCCTGGAGCGAAGTAGGAATGCTCCTCAAGGAAGAAACGGTTAATTCCTTTGTGCAGTCTGTCATGCCCCAGTTCATGTGCACATACAAATCGCTGCCATTCAGGGGGCAAGTCATTGTGAATCACAATAAATCTGCGACGAAGTTTACGGAAATACAGCCCTTTCGTCGACTTGCCCAGATTCGTAAAACGAATCTGTATTCCTACAGCACGGGCAATGCTGAACGGACAGTTGGTTCGGTGTTTGCGAATCAGCTTGGTTACGATGTCATCCATATGATCTCACCTGCAGTTTCAATAAGTTTGAACTCGCGTCCTGGTCTCATGGGCGTTGATCCGATTCGCCTGGCTTTTTCCGTTTATTCATCTGTTTGGCTTCCCAGAACAAACCAGTCAGCACGTCTTTGATCCGTTTCTTGTCCTCTTCATCCAGCGGAATACCGTCGAACATCAGATCGTCGTCATCCTCCAGCATTTTTTTAAAATCCCGGCGATCCTTGTACGTTGCCCATTCCGGTACTTCCTGAGGGTTCGCCTCAAGGCCTGTCTCCATATAACCTGCCTGTTTCATCATGTCTGAGTAAGGTACGGCGAGTGCGTCGGCAATTTTTCGGATCGTTGCTGGTTTAGGCACCCCGCGCACACCATTTTCAATCCGTGAAATCTGTGAATTGCTTATTCCAGCCGCTTCAGCGAGCTGGTTGATGCTGAATCCCTGCTGCTCTCGCAGTTGTTTCATATAAGGACCAAAAGCGTGCTCCACAACTCATGCATCTCCTTCGACTCGTCATAAGTGCTTGTGATTATAAAGAAGTTCGTTCTGCTCATGCGACGTTCTGCAAACTTACCCGTTCCGAAAGCGGATCATTCTTTCGATCGCTGTTATCCCCGGATTTCCTGTCATGTTCTCCTTAAAGGGAGAAATCCGGTGATAAAGGCGAGCGCTCCGCTTCTCCAGAATTGATTCCGCCTCCTGCACTTCGTCTGTGCGCCTGCCGACGTGGAATCATTCCCAGAGCCATGGACTTCTTCATAAAAACAAATGACTTATACGAGTTCAGTAATTATCTGTACTATATCGTATATATACCATTAGGTAAAGAGATATGAAACATTTATGCCAAAAGGTATAGAAAATGAGAGCGAAGGTTTTATTTTATCGTCTAAATGACCCAAAATGAAGGTTTACTCTTTTCTCCAGAAAGTGGTATCCTCTAATAGAAATACGAACAAAGTACGAACATAATGTAAACAGAGAGCCGTTTCCAAAAGGCAATGGAAGAAAAAAATAAAATACGTTATGTTTTGAAAAATCGGAACAATTCTATGTGGGAGACAGTCTTGGCTAGAAGATGGGGATGAGCAGAAATATCAGTATGAGTCGTCAAAATGGAATGAAATATAGAGTGAATTAACATTAGGAGGAGAATGACTATGGCAACGATGACAAATATGGAATTGATATTACCGGAATTGGATCGTCGGAAAACGCAGGCAGCTGTCGAGGCTGTATTGGAGAAGTATCGGATTTATAAAACGATTGCTTTTGAAGAACGTGAGGTGCAGGTGACTGCAAGTTATACGGAACGTTTTCATGGGGCTACCAATGTCACAGGAGATTCTACCGCGAAAACAGCAATCTTTAATGTGGATGTCCAGCGAGCGCGTCAGGCTTACTGCGATACCATTGATCATATCGTATCTCGGCTCAGTGAGAAAGAACGGGTATTGGTAAACGAGCGCTATATGAAGGACGATGATGTCTTTGACTATAAAATATACAACCATGTTTTTGATCCGCCTGTGAGCAAGGATACCTATACCAAGATTCGTACCCGTGCTTTTTACAAATTGGCGCTGGCTTTGTCTGACCGTGGGCTGATGAATATGGAACCTCTGTCATGCACAAGAAAAGAACGGAAGAAGTCTGGCTGAGCATTAGGCAAAAAGTTGAAGCTTTCATATCCCCGAAGGATTGGTTACAATGGTTTGGACAAAATCACAGACGGAGCATCTGAGGGGGAGTGCCAATGCCGGAAGAGGCTGGAATGCAGGAAATGGTGACACTGAAAACCATTGCGGAAACGTTAAACACCTCCAATGACCTTAGTCTGATGCTGGATACGGTGGTTGGCAAATTACTTGAGCTAACCGGACTCACGGCGGGATGGCTTTTTCTCATCGATGAACGCGGAGAGTATGCCTGTGTATCAGACTATAACCTGCCGCCAGCTTTAATTCGAAACGATAAAGAGCCCATGAGAACGGGAACGTGCTGGTGTATCAATCGTTTCAGGGATGGAAGGCTGCAGCATGCGGTTAATATCATTAACTGCAAACGTCTTGAAGATGCTGTGGAGTTTAAGTGGGGAGACACACAGGATATTACACACCACGCTACAGTCCCACTGCGCTCGGGTGAACGAATGTTGGGACTGCTCAATGTGGCAGCGCCAGGTAAAGAGGTTTTCAGCGATAGCGAACTCGCGCTTTTGCAGGCGGTAGCCTATCAGATTGGCAGTGCAATGGAGCGAATGCGATTGTATCGTGCGGAGCAACGACGGGCAGAACTTTATGCCCGGCTCGGAGATTTCGGTACAGCATTAAGTCTTGCGATCAATGAGTGTACCGAGTCGAATGCATTGCCTGATACCGTGGTAAGGTTACTTGGCAAGCATTTTGATTGGCCGTTCGCCGCGCTTGTACAACAAACGAATAGCACATTTCATATACATGCAATGTATGCTCATGGTGAGGTATGGACGGACACGCCAGATCCCCTTTCCTTGGACGGGACACGCCTTATGGATCGGATCGTGGATCACTATCGTGCAGCCATCCTATCCGCAGATGAACTTGCTGAAATATTCTGCCAATTCAGGCTTGAATTTCAATGGGGTGAATTTGCTTCAGGGGTTGGTGTGCCTCTCCCATATCATGCACCAGAGGAACCAGGAGTGCTGATCGTTGGTACTAAGTCACGATCTCTTGATCTGATCCGGGCAGACAAAGAAGTCCTTGAGGCTCTGGCAGAACATATCATTGCTTCACGGGAGAGCTTGAAGCTGGCAGATCATCGGCGCGAACTGGCGAGGCTTGAAGAGCGGAATCGGCTTGCTCGGGATTTGCATGATTCGGTGAATCAGATTTTATTCTCCCTATCGCTGACGGCGAAAGGTGCAGAGAGTATGCTCTCCGGTTCGGAACCGGTGCATCCGGCAGCAGAAGTGATGAGAGATATACGAGCTTTGTCCCAGGAAGCGCTCAAGGAGATGCGAGCGTTGATTATGCAACTTCGTCCATCAGGTTTGGAGGCCGGATTGGTAAGCGCGCTTCAGGAGTACGGTGCAAAACAGGGGCTTCAAGTTATCGCTGATCGTAAGGGGATGCGCTCCATACCACGTTTTATTGAAGAAGGTTTGTGGCGTATTGGTCAGGAGGCGCTGAACAATATTCGGAAGCACGCAGGGGTATCCTCGGCATGCATACAGCTTGAATTCAGTGAACGTGAAGCGAAGCTCACGATCTCCGATCGGGGGAAGGGCGGTGCTAAGCGACGGAAGCCATCATCGGAAAGTTCACTCGGATTGTCGATTATGAGGGAGCGTGCGCAATCACTCGGAGGCAAGCTCAATATATGGAGTTCTTCGCGTAAAGGAACAACCGTGACGGCAGTTATACCACTTCCGCATGAAACGGAATAGAGTCAGGAGGCAGGCAAAGATGCCGATTACAATATTACTTGCCGACGATCATGTCATGGTCAGACGGGGACTACATGTTTTTCTGAAAACGCAGGAGGATATGAAGGTTATCGGTGAAGCATCGAACGGGCAAGAAGCCTTGGAGCAAGCGCAGGACCTGGAGCCGGATGTTATTCTGATGGATCTTCATATGCCTGTCATGGACGGTATTGAAACAGCCAGGCGTTTGCGTAATCTGCTACCACATACACGGATCATCGTGCTAACTTCGTTCTCGGATCAGGATCATGTCGTTCCTGCCGTTCGTGCAGGCGTAAAGGGATATCTGCTCAAAGATATCGAGCCTGAGGATTTAGCCGTTGCGATCCGTAATGTGCATTCCGGTCAGGTCGAATTACATCCGGCGGCTGCAAGTCAATTGATGCACGTCATGGCATCGATGGATATGCTGTCAGAAGCAAGTCGAGTGGAGGGCAGGTCTCAAGAGGAAACGCTTTTCCAAGGTTCGAACCAGACTGTACACCAAACGAGTGGACCAAGTGAACGGAGTAATCCGAGTAAGTTAGATGAACCAGGTTATTCAAGTCGTTCAAATCATTCAAGTCATTCATGGAACTCTAATCCATCGAGTCCTCCGTCCGATGAAGGTCTAAATGCACTCACTCGCCGTGAACGCGAAGTGCTGGGGCTGATCGCTCAAGGGCTGAGCAATAAAGAGATTGCGGTTCGGCTTGTGATTACGGAGAAAACAGTTAAAACACATGTCAGTCATCTGCTCGATAAACTAGGGCTTGCAGACCGTACTCAGGCAGCGCTTCATGCTGTTCGGAATGGCTGGGAACTGTAGT
Organism: Paenibacillus cucumis (ex Kampfer et al. 2016); assembly: GCF_019748695.1. Taxonomy (NCBI): domain Bacteria; kingdom Bacillati; phylum Bacillota; class Bacilli; order Caryophanales; family Paenibacillaceae; genus Paenibacillus; species Paenibacillus cucumis (ex Kampfer et al. 2016). Next base: position 129,221 of record NZ_JACLIC010000010.1, read on the forward strand.
GAGTTGCAGGCTATCATTGTAGTCGCCAAATTCAGACAAAATTCAGACTAAAGTCGTATGAACTCAACCGAAAGGTTGAGTTTTTTTGTGCTGAAGTTAAGTCCATTAGCTGACGAATGCCGACCTACATCAAGGTAAAATAAGGATAACCAAAGTCGAGAAGCAAGAGCATGGATGACGATAATAACAGCGATCAGGAGAGTGATTGTAATGAATATTGTGATATTGGCAGGCAGCAACCGAAGAAATGCAACGAGCACACGTCTGGGTGAATATGCCGTAGAGATCATTCAAGGACAAGGACACGAGGCGAGCTTGTTTAATCTGTATGAAAAACCACTGCCATTCTATGCTCCGGATGAAAAGCAAGAGACTGACGAGAACCTGGCAGCATTGAATACCTTGATGCTTGCGGCGGATGCCATCATTCTTTCTACACCGGAGTACCACGGTAGCATAAGCGGTGTACTTAAAAATGCGCTGGATCACCTAAGTCAGGCTCATTTCAGCGGCAAACCCGTTCTGTCGATCAGCTCCGCGGGAGGAGCGGTTGGGGTAAGCTCACTTACCCAAATGCAAACCATGGTACGTAATCTGCACGGAATTAATGCTCCGGAATGGATTTCCATTGGTGGTGCGCAGCGCAGACGATTTGAAGCGACGTTTGACGGATATGAGGAATACGAAGGAAGTCAGGATATTGAGGAACGGGTGCAGCGTGTACTGGGCTCTTTTCTGAATCTGGCTCAGACGTTAACGGCGGCAAGAAGCGCACTGTAGAGTAATCCAGCTGACAATTAGGGCATCATTTCAATTAATAAAATTCATCATTTTAACGAAATAGAAGGAGGGAATACAGCATGATTAAAGGTTTATATGAAACCCATCTGAATGTTACAGATCTTCAAAGATCACATCATTTCTACGAGAAGGTACTTGGATTACCTCTTGCTAGTGAAAACCCGGAACGCGGATACTTATTTTACTGGATTGGCGGCGAGCGCCATGCCATGCTAGGGTTGTGGGAGAAAGATCCCGCGCAGGTGCAACGTCAGCACTTTGCTTTTCAAGTATCCCTGGAAGATATGAAACATGCCGTTGAATACCTTGAAAACAAGGGCATCGCCACCCGTAATTTTCTGGATGATGACATTGGAGAGCCATATGTTTTTGGCTGGATGCCAGCGGTTTCTGTTTACTTTGCCGATCCGGATGGTCACTCGTTAGAATTCATTGCTGTGCTGCCGGACGAAGCGAAGCCAGAGCTTGGTTTGGTGCCGTGGAGTGAATGGGAGAAAATGCATGGGAGAAGCATATGATCATAGAGGAAGTACTGTTTTATAGCGTAAAGCTGGAGGAACTGCATCATTTCTATGGAGTTACGCTGGGCATGAGGGTATCCGAGATTAATCCTGTGGAGGAAGCCTTCACTTTGCAGGCCGGAAGTACCAAAATGATATTCAAACATTGGAACACTGCATCCCAAGTAGAGGGAAAGGGCCGAGCGCCGTTCTATCATTTTGCCTGGATGATCCCGACGAATCAGTTTCAGGAAGCCAAGCAGTGGGCGGCGTCACGAGTGAGGCTAAGCACAGATGGAGAGCGGGATGAAACTTACTCTAACAACTGGGACTCCCACTCACTATATTTTGAAGATCCGGCTGGGAACATTGTGGAGCTGATTGCTCATCACAGGAAAAACAACGAGCAAGAGCGCGCATTTTCGGTGGAAGATATTTTGAAGGTGTGTGAGATCGGGCTGGTTTCGGAGGATGTGCCAGCCACAGTGCACGAACTGGAGAAAGCAGGATTATCCCGCTGGGGCGAAGGAAGTGATACGTTTTCTCCTGTAGGTGATCGAAACGGTTTGTTTATTGTGGTGAGGAAGGAACGAGTATGGTTTTTCTCTAATCAAAAGGCACAGATTTTCCCGTTAGAAGCTACGATCCATCAAGTGGGCAAGCTTCAATTCAATGGAGATGGCAGCGACTCTTCAGGATATTCCGCCACTGGAGTGTCCGTATAAAATATCTTTAGATCAGATATAGCGCAAAAGGGGAATAAGTATCTGAACTCCATCATGTTATAGAAGTAAACGCTTTATTTTATTGGAATCAGGAGTAGTCCGGCTTGTAGCGAGGCTTCCATAACTTGAAGGGGGATGGCACACTTGGATCGACGTTTGTTGGAAGAGGGACTAGCGACAATTGCCTCCAGTCGGGAACGCACCGGTGATCTATGGCATGCCCATTATGGGGCAGGGGCAATTGCGGCTTACTTTTGGGTGAGGGAAAATCGTCTCACGGCCCTTGCCGCTGGCAGTGTTACCGCGGAAGCGAAAGCGATGCTTCGCCAGCATGGGACACATATCAGTCATACGGCTTCACCAAGTGAACGCATGCCGTTAGAAGAAGCCGAAGCGCGTATTGCAGACGCGCTGGAGCACACGATTGGCGAGTTGTACTGGGTAGGACACCAAGTGATCTATGGAGCGATTAGTCTCAAAGCCATTCGTGAACTGGAAGGATGGGGCACCGTAGAAGAGATTGAGCAGATTGCTCAATTAATTGAGTCGTTTGAACGCACGATTCCAGGCAGATCCTGGGTGAATACAACGGTAAAAGAGATTCGCCTTATGCAGCTGGACGAGAATGACAATTTTCCTGAGATACTGCATCCGATTCAGTTGTCTCAGTTCATTCTGGAGGAACTTGGTGCGTTTCGTACGATTTATCAAGCGGAAGTCCATCATGATCTGATTGGACATATGCTTACCTACGGTCATGCGCTGAACATGCTTTATGAGCTGGGATATCAGGCCCTGTTTTATAAAGGCATTCCGCCTTTTCTCAAAATGGTCAAGGCCTTGCGCTTGAGCCGTGATATCGATCTGACGCCGGAGGCAGCCACGCTGCAATCCCCTGTGGACATGTTACCATTAGAACAAGCTGAGCGGTCACGTGCTCTTCCGCATGAATTGGAGTACTGGTTGACGGATCGGCGCTGCCGTGACTGGTATGGCGGGCATATTTTCAAATTTCCGTTCAGCTTCTATCACCATGCCAAACATGAGGAACCTATGCCTGAAATTTGGGAGAACTTCCGTTATATTATTGCGTAGGAAGTATAACAAACAAATCACATTCTATACAATCTATATGTATCTAGTAAACCTTAGAAAGATCCATTACTCAAAATTAACGTTCATTAAATCAAGCACTTGTCCAAGCGGCAGGTGCTTTTTCGTCATTTCCATTTTCTCGCAGAAAACCAACGAGAAATCGGCGTAATTCATCCGCAATACCGTCTGTATGAGGGAGAAAAGAAGGTAAGATGATATTATCGGATCAGAAGCAAGGGAGCAACGTGTAGTGTACAGTGTACAATGTCTATACGACGTGCAAGAAACAGAAAAGTAGATCCCGTACGAAAGTCAGGCCAGCAAATGCTGGTTTTTTTTCATTTCGGTGATTGCGCCCTTGCCCTGATCGGGTATTGAAGAATATCAAAAAACAGGAGGCTACATGATATGAAAACAGTATTGTATGTACCACTCGATGATCGTCCGGCGAATCTGGATGACGTAATTGTACAAGGTAAAGCAGCCGGTCTTCACATCGTTACACCCAACCTGAAAGATATCAAGAACCGTTTGGATACGAAGAAGACGAGCGACGGCACAACGCTACTGGGCACTTCGACGCCCATTTACGGGAATCCGTCCAACATCTATGATTTCATTGTCAAACATGCAGCGAAGGCAGACGGTTTCATCATTTCAACGGATATGCTCGCTTACGGTGGATTGATCGGCAGCCGTCAGCTTCGCGAAAACGGCGGCGGAACGTATCCGTCATATGACGAGCATACGACTCATTTGCTGGACGTCATTCGAATCATTAAAACGAAGTACCCGCGCAAACCGTTGTTTGTGATGGATACGATTATGCGACTGGCAACGACTTCGTTTGCAGATGGATTGGCACTGGATGCGTATAATGAATCTCGCTCTCTGATGCAACAACCACGCCAAACCTTTACGGAATTTGAAGATATTATTCAAGGATATAACGTTTCTCCAGATGGAGTAGAATACGGGGAAACCACATATTTCGATAAACCGAAATACTATAATACAAGACAGCACAAGTTCAAAACCAACCGTTACATTCTGGATCACCTGGCTCGTACAGGATATATTGATTTCCTTGCCGTTGGTGTGGATGATGCGAATACCCAAGGGGTTCAGATCAACGAGATCAAGTATGTCGAAGCGCGGATTAACGAATGGCTTGGCGGTACGGATGGACAGAACCCGGATCGTGCGATTATTTTGCCGGATGCCGATGGATTGGGACATGCTTTGGTCGCACGGATGGCGAATCAGCTGTTCAGAGGTGGGGCTAAAACAAAATATGGCGTGAAGTATTACGGGCCACACGGTTCGACGATCATCAATACCTATGAATATATGGATGTACACCAAAACGTTGTCCACCACGTCGATATCGTCGGCGGTGTTATGATTGAGGATGGGGCAGATTCCGCAGTGGATATGGAGATCATCGCCATTACAGCACTTGATCAGGTGCAGGAGGCGGTGGAGCGTTTGGCAACGAATGGGGAGCAGGGGTTGCCTTCGATCCTGATTGATTTTGTGGGTAAAGGGCCTGCGAACGTCGATGTGGCTGAAGTATTGCTCAATAGTCCATATACCGGACGTGTACTTGGATACAGTGCCTGGAATACACCGGGAAACAAAATTGGTCTTGCGGTTGGCATGGCACAATCAAGATTTGCGCTAATCACTACGGAAAAGCATAAACATAAGTTGCGGGATGCCATGAATGCACACGGCTCACTATTGTTCAAACGTTTCCTGAAGGACTACAGCTACAAAGCGGTAGCCATTGCCGATGTTCGCACCTATTCGCGTGCGCATGCCCTGTATACCAATGTGGCAACACTGGCGGATCAGAATATGGTGCTGTTTAACTCGGAAGAGGACTATGCTCATCTGCAAAGCTTGTTACGCGATCTCATGCAGACACACACCGCTGAACTGGCGAGCAAACCGGCTTTCGGGCAAGGTAATCCGGCCATCCGCCAAATCTGTGACGGGCAACTGACGTACGCCACGTATAACGGTGCACTTCTGGAATACAATAACCCTGATTTCATCTGGGGACGCGCGTTCGAAATTACGCTGAGCCCGCAGGTGAGGATGAATTAAAATCATGTTTTAGAATGACAGGAGAAATGGGCTGTAGTTTAAGTTGAGAACGAATAAAGCGAGCTACTCATGAACGGTAGCTCGCTTTCCTATTCTCAATTCCAAGCAACTATGATGACGAACATCATAGCTACGACAAAAGAAAGTATGAGAAATGATTTATTATTGTGACGCTTATGTGCGATCCATAACCCATAAGAAGACATGAGAGATGAGATAAAGAAAAATAGGTAGAACAACATTCCTTCTGGAGAAAATAGAAAAGCACTGCTTGTAAAGTTCCAAAATCCAGGAAGAATAGGGATAGAATATACGGGGACAATGGCTGCAAGTGTGAATAACAGCGTTTGTGTCCAAAGAAAGTACTTATTCATCAATTTCAATAGAAGAATGGATAAGAGAAATAATAGCAAGGTTACTGTGAAAAAAGAGGGGGCTGTCCACATGAGAAGTTGTCCCCAACCACTCATTTTTTCATCATAAAGTAGAAATAAACTCAAAGTATAAGCAACTACACCTGCCAAATAACTTGAGATGAACACCCAGATGTAAAATAGATCAGATTTCTTCATTTAATCGCCTCCATTCTAATAGAACACGATCACTTTATTAAGGGTATGTTTTTATCATGTAAATGTCTATCTTTATGAGAAAAAAATCACATAAGAAGTGTCGTCTTTTTACCTCCCAAGCTCCGCCCTTATTCGCGCACAAGTCAACCCAATCACCATCCGCGGTAGGGGAAAAAGGCTGTAAGATAGTATTATCGGATCAATTGCCGAGGGACACACCGAAAGCACATACGCTAATGTACAGACCAGCCAATACGGCTGGTCTTTTTGATGCGGTGAGATTGTCCCTGCATTTTGATCCGGTTTCTACTTGGAGTGTGGAAAAAGGGGGAGTCCCGAACTGCCACATGGTTGCTGTAACATGCGGGCAGTATTCATTTTTACGGCGGAAGGGGGCGAAATGAATGTGTCTATTAGCACACGTATTAAAAAGACGTTAAAGCAGAAGCTTGCGGCTCTTATACCTGCTTGGGAAGGCCGCGTGCAGGATATTCCCGCTTCGGGTGAAGTATTGTCAGGTCCATGCGCAGTTGTTGCTTTTGCCGAAGAAGTACCGAAGTCAGCTTGGGCAGGATACAGGCGAATCATCAAGATTTCACCGTATGCCCGATCGGAAGACGGGGGTGCAGAGCTGGTGGAGGTCTGGTCAGCATCGTTAATCGCGGGCTTGCATCAGGTGCGGCTGGAGGATGAGGAAGGTGGAGCTTTTACTTGCCTCTATCTGGGTTCTACGGACAGCGACCGTGCAGATGTTGCCTCAGGTTTGATCACACGTAGTTTGCGCTTTGGTGTGTACGTTCCTGAACCGCAAGGTGCCGCCGGGAATAGCCCTGTGATGGATGACCCTTGGCTTGTTGCACTGCAGCTTTGGACAGCGAACATGCTAGGATCGAACTGGTCTGTGTATGCCAATAGTTGGCCAGGTGGGTATAGGATGCCGTCTGTACTGTGGCGATTAAACGGGAACAGTACCGCGGTGGCGGGAACCTCGGCGCTTGAAGTACGCAAACAGTGGATCGGGCATGTTCTTACCGATGATACAATTCTGACGGATCAGGCGGCAAGTTATCTGGTCAAGCAATTGGCACTTCAATCGCGGATTCCAATGACTCCATCGGATAGTGAGGAAGCTGGAGCTAACACGATGGGCGAGAGTCACACACGTTATGTGACAGTAGATGAGGTAACAGCGGATTTGCAAGCCGATGCGTATCTGAATGGACAGATTCGTCTAACGTTAACACAGCGAATCCGTCGTCCGGTTACAAGTGCACCTCTTATGCGTGAGATCCACCATAACAAAGGAATCGAGTAAAAGTAAGCCCCAGAGAAGTTATCACTAAGGGATAGTTTCAGATCGTTTTATACCTTAGCTTATGTAGACTCATAGCTTTAGTAAGACTGCTTCTTCGTAGAAATTTTATAGATTACAGGATCAAAAATTCATAGGTGAGACGAGATCATTTGAACTTTGTTAGATCAACGAGGTGAGAGATACATGGCAAGCTTTTTGAAAAAAAAGTTACCGGTTCTCCCGCAGTATACGCGGGCTGAACTGATGAATCATTCGGAAGCCCTCTTTGCCGTGAAGGCAGAGGTGCTGGCTGGTGCGCTGCACGAAGCGGCGCACCAGACGTTTTCCATTGAAGAAGCACAGGCAAGAATCAACCAATTTTTGAAAGCGAAGGTGAATGAATAATGGCAGGTGGAACTTGGGAACAAACAAATCGTCCGGTCCTTCCGGGATTGTATATGAATTTTCAGGCGGCGGCGTCTTCGGCTATTCAGGCGGGCAGTCGTGGAACGGTCGTTGTGCCGGTCAAGGCTAACTGGGGTCCGGTGGACACGTTTGTGGAAGTAAGCAGTGAAACGGCAATTGAACGTACATTTGCGGCAAATGCACTGGATAACGGCACGGCCTATGCGTCTTTGAAGCTGGCTTTACTTGGCGGACCGAAGAAACTGCTCGCTTATCGGGTGGCAAGTTCGGTAGCGAAAGCAGCTACGCTGACGCTGAAAGACGGTGGTGGTGCGGATGTGCTCCAACTCGATGCAAAGTATCCAGGCGACCGTGCGAATGGCTTCTATGTAACGATTCAGCCAGGTGTGATCGACAATACGAAGTTTGAAGTGCGTTTGTTTGAAGGCAACCGCATGTTGTATGCGCTCTTGACTGCAGATGTTACTGCTGTAACTCTTGCCAAAGAGATCAATGCCGATGAGCAAAACCTGTGGATCACGGCTCAGGCGATTGGAGAAGGGACTGGGGAGGTTGCGAACGTATCGGGAGCGGCTTTCAAAGGCGGCGTAAGCGGCAATGATGCACTGACGAATGCAGAGTACATTGCTTTGCAGGGCGCGCTGGAAGGCGAACAGTTTGATGTGCTTGCCCTGGATCATGCGGCGGATGCAGCGTTGCTTGCGAGCTTTGCGGCGTGGGTCAAACGGGTTCGCAGTGAAGGCAAGCCAGTCATGGCTGTATTCGGTGGCTCCACAGCAGACGATACGTCTGCTTCGGCAGCTCAGAAGGCTGCAACGCGCTCCCTTACGCTGAACCATGAAGGTGTGATTAATGTGGGCACGGGCGTGCGTTTGGGCGATGCTTTCTATAGCTCCGCACAGACCTCGGCTTATGTTGCAGGTCTTATCGCCGGACAACGTCTGAACGAATCCACGACATATGCGGCAACACCGTTCGATGATGTTACACGCCGCTGGACACGCGCCGAGCAGGAGCAGGCTGTACAGAATGGCGTATTTATTTTCTTCCACGATGGACGCCGGGTTAAAGCTCTCCGTGGCGTGAATACTCTGGTTACCCCTGCTGCCGGACAAAATAATGCGTGGAAAAAAATCCGGTCGATCCGGGTCATGGATGCGATTAATACAGATTTGCAGCGCTCCGCAGAAGATACGTATATCGGCAAAGTGAACAATACCGAAGAAGGTCGTCAGGCATTGATTGGTGCGATGAAGGCTTATTTGGCGTTGCTCGCACAGAGCAATGTTATCGAGGCCGAAGGGTATGATGTTGTTCTCGACCCGGCATATTACGGTGATGCACCCGTGCTGAAACCGGAGGCAGATCAGGTATTCCTGCAATGGAATGTGAAGCTGACGGATGTGATGGAGCAACTGTTTGGTACGTTTTACGTGCAATAAGGTAAAAGGCTTGAAAGCAGGCTAACAGGCTAGTAGATCATTTTGTGAAAAAAGTAGAAGGACATGTTGAGTGGTTGGTTTATACAAATAACGGGGAGAACAGCGAAATTCTAGGGATACAGTGATTCGGAGGATTTCTGACGGCATCGTTATGATGTGTGAACAATAACCACTCAACCATAAAAAGGAGGAAATATACATGTTGGATGCGTCAAGAGTAATTCTCGGTACCCACGGTCAATTGCATATGGATGGTGTGTGGCAGACCAATATTAACAAGCTGGAGGCCAGCGTAGAGATTGAGAAACGAGAGCTGAATCTGGTCGGCAACGAGTGGAAGGTTCACAAAAACGGTGCTAAAAAAGGTACAGGTACGATGACAGGTTACAAGGTTACGTCCGATATGATCAAGCGCGGCTTCACCAAATTTCAGATTATCTCCAAGCTGGACGATCCCGAGTCGTACGGACATGAAAGTGTGCTGCTGAAAGGTTGCATGGTAGATAAAATTCAGCTGGCGAACTGGACGGCAGGCGAGGAAGTGCCGGAAGAAACGGGCTTTACCTTTGAGGGATTCGAATTGCTGAATCCGATTGTAGCGAACTGATTTTTATGAAAGGTTATTGAACTTGTTAACAGCAGGCAAGGGCACTGAAGCAGACCGGGAACCTCTCGGTCTTTTTGGTGTCTTAAGATGATTATGAAATACACACGGAAGCACTTCGAATTCAGAGAATACATGAGAAAAAGGAGATTTTTAACCGATGAGTATGAATGAAAATTTGTCCGAAGAGCAGATTTTGGATCAGTTGTTTGAGGCGGCAGAACGTCTGCCAGAAGAAAATGTGCGTATCCAGCGTCTGGATCTGCTACTCACCTTGCGTGGATTGACTTCTTCCAAAGTGGATCAGATTCGCGAACGCTGTACGATTCGCAAAACGACAAAGGGGCGCACCGAAGAAAAGGTGGATACCGAAACGTTTAATGCCCTGCTGATCTCCGAGGCTACGGTGAAAATGAGTGTACGCGGACTGGAACTGTCCGGCTGGGGAGACAACCGCATCACAGGACGTATGAAGTTGTCAGGTGGAGAGCAGGCGGTGCGCCGTATGTTGCTGGCTGGTGAACTGGATGCGGTTGGTGACAAAGTGCTCGAACTATCCGGCTTCGGCGTGGAGATTGAAGACCTAAAAAACTGATTCACTCCGGCGGGATGACCACGTTCCTATATCACATGTGGGTGCGTCATCATCTCCGTCCCGGAGAGTTCTGGTCTTTGCCACGGGGGGAGCGCTCGCTTTTGCTTGCTTTCTCGGAAGAAGAGATGGCGGCCATATCCGCTCAAATGAATCGTTAAGCCAAACAGGCAGGAGGTGAAACAAATGGCAGAAATGATTATCGGGTTATCCCAATCCAACACACAAATGAAGACGACCCTTCGTTATCTGGATCAGATTCAACGTTCCACAGATCGTTTAAACCGGGTGCGTTATCAAGGGTTGATCAAAGTGAATGATGAGCTGAGAACCACCGGACGCAGACTAGAGAGCATCTATAGTACTGCTGTCCGCCTGAGCCGCTTGCGAATCACACCGAGAATTGGATTGGATGATCAGCTCAGCCCGGCTTTGGATCGTGCGTTGATCAAACTGAACAGCTTCCGTAATCAGTTAGTAAAGGCTTCGGGAACGGTATCGGTTGAGGTGAAACAGAAGGTTGAAGTGGCGATGGGGAAATTGACCCCGGCTAGCGGGCCTTCATTGGCGTTGAACATTGGGAACAACAACAATACAGTTAAGAATGTGGCGAAAGAAGAAGATAAGAGTTGGCTTGAGAAAGCCAATGAATATGTAGAAATGGCTAATAATTTTAATGATCTCATTGATAACTTCGTGGATAAATTCGAAAAAATTAAAGGCCTATTTACTAAAAAGAAAGGGAGTAATACAACTGATCCAACCACAAGTCCTGCAGCTAAATGTTGCTGTTGCTCTAGCGGTGGTCGAGTAGGAAGTGTTCGAAGAACAGCAACTAAAGGTAACCGTCAAACACGTACTAATAGTAGAAATGGCGGAGACGTTTCTAGAAATGCACCCACTCGGAGAGTGGCTGGTGGAAGAGGAAGAAGATCTGCTTCGAGAGCACCCAGCCCTGCGTCTGTGCCAAGGCCAAATGTCCCAAGAATCCTTACAGACACTTCAGATCGTGCTGTAAATGAAGCAAGAAATATGAATCGAAACCGGGGAATTGGCGGTGGCAGAAGATCCAACCTGGTTTCTGGGATCATGTCCTCTTCACCAATGGGAATGTCTAACTTGTTTTCGGGAGATGGCATGTTAGGCAAGTTGGGTGGCGGCTTTGCCAAAGGTGCAAAGAAATTGCTAGGCCCAATCAGCATGCTGGCAGACGTGGCTAATATCGCCAATGCACCTGCCGAGGAGAGGGGCAGGGCAGTTGGCTCTATGATTGGCGGAACGGCGGGTACTGCGATTGGTAGCGCCATTGGTAGTTTTATTTTGCCAGGAATCGGTACTTACATTGGTGGTGCTGTTGGTGGTTGGGCTGGTGGTGAAGTGGGAGGCTGGATTGGAGATAAGGCGAAGGATATCGGTAGCTTTGTATCCAATGCATCGGAAGGTTTAGGCAACGCGTTATCTGGTGCTGCTGACTTCGTCTCTGAGAAAGCAAAGAGTCTCACTGAGGGATTTTCTAATTTTTTCGGTTTTGGATCGAAAAAAGAAGAACAGACTACTCCGCCTGCAACCATTGCTTCAACCCCTTCCGTACCTGCAGCGCCGCAAATGCCGCCAGCGTACAGGCCAGAATTTTTATCGATCACCGGACCCGAAGCTTATATGAACAATCGATTGGGCTCACCGACAGCTACGGGTTTGATTGGAACAAGTATGATGCAATCTCAAGCGATGGCGTTAAATCAAACGGGACAGCAGAGCGGTAAAGCATCGCCACTCACAGTAAGTATCTCCGAAGAACAGATGAGCAGTCTGGCAGGTTACCTTAAGGATTTCAAAACGGAAACGACCAACCAGATTTCGGTGAATGTTGCGCCGGGAACGGTACAGGTGACGGTCCGCGAGAACGCAATTGATTACGATGCTGTGACTCAACAGGTAGGGCAACGGATCTCGAACGAGCTCCGCCGGGCGATGCAAAATCGCAAAACGATTATGGCCTAAGCAGAAAGGAGGCCGCAGATATGTCTGTACTTGAAGATAAAGTTGGTCCTAACGAAATGTCGTTCACGTTGAAGGATGGAAGTACTTCGTTTGTATTCCCGGTGAACCCGGAAGAAGTCAACATTTCCAGATCCAAAGGATACGAAACTATTAATATGTTGGAGCATGGCGAGTTTGATTTTGCACAAGGGGAGAAGGTGAAGGAGATCACCTTCTCTTCTTTTTTTCCCAAAGTGTATGATCCATCCTATTGCATGGACGAGAAGTATTTTCTAGATCCACGCGTGGCGCTTGATGTATTGAACAATTTTCTCATCTCCAAAAAACCGATGCGTTTCATCATCTCGGGGACCGGAGTGAACGTACCTGTGTTTCTGATTTCACTCAATTCGAGTTTTCGCGGCGGGGAGCCTGGAGATATATATTTCGATCTGACGCTGCGAACCTGGCGGGATTCGAAAGTGGAGAAAGTGGGTTCGGGTGCTGCTGGTAGCAAGTCTGGTTCACGTACCGATCTGAAAAAAAATAGCAAGACGTATACCGTCAAAGCCGGGGATTCCCTGTCCAAAATAGCCAAGCTTGAGCTCGGAAATAGTTCCAAATGGAACGAGATTTACAAGCTCAACACCAAGATCATCGGTAGCGATCCGAACCGGATCAAGCCGGGGCAAAAGCTGGTGATGCCATGACCTACAAGGTCATTGTCGATGACAAGTACGATATCACCAAGCTGGTGGAGACGATTACGCTGAAGGACTCACTCGACCAGATTGCCTATCAGGCGAACATCCGGCTGGCCGTGTCGGCATCTTCAGGTCTTCCTGCGATTTCACCGGGCATGGCGGTACGGATCAGCGGGGTTCCTTTTGGCGAAAAATCAATGGTCTATCTTCTCCATCCAGCGGTCATTTGGGAAGCGGAAAGCTCCAATAGCGGTACCAAGCGTTTGTCCCTCACGGTCTACGACCGAATGATTTATCTCGAAAAATCGGAGGATGAATTCCTGTTTCCCAAGGATCAGACGGCAGTACAACGGCTCAAAGCTTACGCTAAGGAATGGAAAATTCCTTTGGCTACGTTGCCAGAGATCAAGACCAAGCTGGGTAAGGCGGTGTATCGGTCACAGACGATTTTTTCGATGATATTTGCCGATCTGAAAGAAACAGCCAAGTCCGGTGGAGACATGTACCACCCACGGATGATGCCTGAAGGGTTGCAGTTGTTCAAGGTAGGTAGTAACACGAAGGTGCACGCGCTGGATCGGCTAATCGATCTGACGCAGATGCGTACACTCGAAGGCGCAGTCACGAAAGTAAAGGTGATGGCAGCGTCTGAGTCTGGCGGTAGCGGTAAAGAGGTGCCTTCCAAAGTGTTAGCGATTGAGCAGAGTGATACAGAGCAGCTGGGTACATTGCAAAAACTGGTCGAGGACGATCAGGTAAAAACAGCGTCCGCCGCAAAAAAACTGGCGAAAAGCAAGCTGACAGGCATACAGGAGACGTTTACGATCTCGGCCCCGGATATCAATACGATTCGCGCAGGAGATGCGGTCATGCTGAAAGGTCTAAAGCTGATCGTCATGTCTGTCAGCCGGGATCTGTCAGCCGGGCCGGGCACGATGACGCTGGAACTGGGCACGGCGGAGCTGGTGAAAAGGAGGTTTTATCTTGAATAAAGAAGATCCGTATGGGCAGTTTGCCGATGTGATGCGGGGAGCGATGAGCACACATTCCCGTCAGGCGGTGAGCGGTCTGGGCGCGGTGCTTGGTACGATCACGGCGTCTGGTGTGAAGCTGGACGATTTCAAGCACGAAGTGCAGGACTATCTCGTGGCTGAGCTACCGGGCACGCTGGGGTTGCCGGAGCGCGAGCAGGCTGGCGCGATTTCCGGGATATCTGACGTGGCTGGCGGCGGTACGACGGGCACGGGACGCTTTCTTTTGCAAAAAGAGGAAGTGGAAGAAGCAGTCTGGTCTTTGGGCAAAGGTTTGAAAGCCGGGGATCGCGTGCTAGCGATGCGGGTGAATGGAGGGAACGATATTGTGGTGCTGTGTAAGGTGGTGAGTGCGAATGCCTAGTTTGTTTCCGGAAACGGGTATGGTCTGGGGAGATGAAGAGGACCTGTCGGGTGCGGCTTCGGAAGAAGTGCGTTTTGGGCGAAGCTGGCGCTATGACTATGATGCTGGTGATTTTGTGTTGACTCCAAGTGGCAAGGTGGCTACAGCAGACGCGCATGAAGCGTGGGTGCAATGGTGTATCAAGGCGGTGAAAACTCCGCGGTACAGACATGTGATCTACTCTCGGGACTACGGTTCGGAGCTGGAGGATCTGATCGGTCAGGGGGATAGCCGCGGTGTGATGGAAAGTGAGATTGCCCGGATGGTGACGGAAACGCTGCTCGCTGATCCTCGTACGGATGCGGTGGACCAGTTTATATTCGATTGGGACCGGGAGCAGTGCGGGTTTACGTGCCGGGTGATGAGTGTGCAGGATGAGATGTTTATTCTGGAAAGTGAGGTGATCTGACGGGATGGCTGAGATTCCGCGTTATTTGGAGGGCCAGACGGAGGAACAGATTATGCAGCGCATGCTGGATCGTCTGCCCGCGGATCTGGACAAGTCGGAAGGGTCGTTTTTGTGGGATGCGGAGGCTCCGGTAGCTTTTATGCTGTCCGAGGCGGCGCTTTGGGCGCAGGAGCTGTTGCGGCGCGGATTTGCCAGTACAGCGGCGAGCCGTGATCCGAATTTTCGTTCGGAGGAACTGGATTTGCGCGCGGGGGAACATGGCATTACACGCCGGGCGGCGGTGGCGGCACAGGGCACCGTGAAATTTACGGGTGAGCCGGGGAAAGTCGTGCCAGCAGGTACGGTTGTAGCTACGCTCGCAGATGAGGTGTCCGGTGAAGCGTCGCTGGAATATGAAACGGTGGGCCGTGTGGAGCTGGATGAGGATGGTCTGGGAAGTATAGGGGTACGTGCGCTTGTCGCCGGAAAAGAGAGCAATGTACCCGCAGGCACGTTAACCGTGCTGTCTACACCGGTAAGCGGCGTGACGTCCGTGGTGAATACGGACGTCATCAAGGGCGGTGCGGACATCGAGGCAGATACCGCGCTGCTGGAGCGCTTTTATGCCAAAGTCCGCAACCAGGGTACAAGCGGCAACAAGGCACAGTATGTGCAATGGGCCAGTGAAGTGCCGGGCGTCGGGGCCGCGCGGGTGATCCCGCTATGGCAGGGGCCGGGCACCGTTGGGCTGTATCTGCTCGATACGGACAAGCGTGCTGCGGGATCTGATCTGGTGGCTGCGGTGCAAAAGTATGTTGACCCCACGCAAGATGGACAAGGCGAGGGCGTTGCCCCGGCTGGACCTGTTGTGACGGTGATGCCGGCAGAGGAAGTGCCGATGAACATTCAGGTGAAGCTGACGCTGGCAAGTGATGCCACGCTGGCGGATGTCCGGGCATTAATCGAGCGCGGCGTGACAGCGTATTTGAAGCAACTTGCTTTTGCCGATCCACTCGTACGTTACACTCGTATTGCTGCGATTCTGCTGGACATCCCGCCGATTATTGATTATTCGGAGCTAACCGTGAACGGTGTAAGCGACCAGAATATCGAGATGACCGCCAGCCAAGTGGCTGTGCTGGGGACGGTGGATGTGCATGAGTAGTGCTGGACTAACGAGTGAAAAGGGGCGAGAGATGTTCTCGTATTTGCCCCAATATTATGAGACTTCGCGTGTGATGCAGGCCGATATGCAGGCCAAGGGCAGTGAGATGGATTTGCTGTACCAGGCTCTGGACGAGACGCTGGAACAGTTTTTTGTCCGCACGGCGACATGGGGGCTGGACTTCTGGGAGCAGGAGCTTGGTATTGAGACGGATCGTCTCAAACCTGTAGAGCAGCGGCGTGCTGTGGTAGAGTCGAAGCTGCGCGGAGCAGGTAAGTTTTCGGGCAGGCAGGTCGCAAATGTGGCCGAAGCGTATGCCGGGGGGAAGGTGGATGTAACTTTTCAGCCGGAAGCGTGGAGCTTTACGGTGAGTTTTGTAGACACGATGGGCGTTCCGCCCAATATCGATGATCTCAAACGAGCCATTGATGAACTGAAACCAGCTCACATGGCCGTGGAATATAAATACCGATATCTAGTCTGGGATGACTTGGATAAGAAGCAGAAAACTTGGGATGAACTTGATGCCGCGTCCCTGACGTGGAATGAACTGGAGGTGTGGGCGTAATGCCAAAGGAAACCGATCGATTGAAGCTACCCCTTCCCTTGGGGAACGAGACAGTAACGAGGGAAAGTATTAATGGAATTTTTGAAAAGATTGACGCAGGCGTTGCAACACGTGAATCCATCCTTATATCTGCGGGCTCTGATCTTAATAGCTATATTACAGAAGGAGAATATTATTGCCCAACGAATGCCACAGTAGGAACTTTAGCTAATTCCCCAGTAGGAGTAGCCTTTCATTTGACAATAGAAAAACATGCTGGTGTGGTCCAGACTCTAACAACATTTGAACCGAGTAACCTACAAGTTTTTCAAAGGAATTACTATGTCGGCTGGGGGCCATGGAAAAAAGTACCCACAAGGGATGATATTGAAGAAGTAAAAGTATACACCGATCAGAAAGTCGGAGAAGTCGTTATTGATGATGCATCCTTAACAAATAAGGGAATCGTGCAACTGTCCAACGCAGTTGATGGTACCCGTGAAAATCGGGCTGCTACGGAGAAGGCGGTTAGGGATGCAGCTACAGCAGCTGAAACAAATGCAAAAAATGCGAGTTTACCAAAGTCAGGAGGCTCATTGGTAGGCGATGCGGGAGTGTTAAATCTTGTTGGATCAACTCATGTTTACCAAAGTTTTTTGCCAGCAGGTGTTAATGCAGGGAGGAAGGGCTACATTGGCTTTGGCACTCCCGGTGGAATTGATTTAACAATTGCGAATGAATATGGAGGAGAATTGATTTTTAGAGATAAGAATGGACCTACAACTCTTTCGGATTTAAAGTCATCTGTCAGTAGTGGGAAAGCGAGCATTGCTGCCGCCATTACTGGCAAAGGTATTCCAACGGCAGCGGATGCTTCATTCCTGATGATGTCCAATAACATAAGCTCACTTAGAACTAGTATAAAATTTAAAAGTGCTACAGTTTCTGCTTCAGGAGGGAGCATCTCATCTTTATCTTTTAAGCCTTTATTCTTATTAGTGCAAAGTTCATCATATCGTGAAGTTGGCGGTATGATTGGAAGTGTTAGATCCAATGGTAATATTTTAGCTTGGTTAGACGAAAGTAATACTTTAAAGAGAAGCACTTCTGTGGGAGCAAGTGCTGGTACTAGCTCTCCGGAATCGTCGAATTTCGATTTTTCATATGTTGAGTTTGGAGAAAGAAGCGTAAATTTCGGAGTTCAATATTATGCTCGATCTAACCAGAATTCTTTA
Organism: Paenibacillus cucumis (ex Kampfer et al. 2016); assembly: GCF_019748695.1. NCBI lineage: Bacteria > Bacillati > Bacillota > Bacilli > Caryophanales > Paenibacillaceae > Paenibacillus > Paenibacillus cucumis (ex Kampfer et al. 2016). Next base: position 146,837 of record NZ_JACLIC010000010.1, read on the forward strand.
GAGTGTTTTGTCTTTGGTCTGTAGTTTTAATTGAAAAGGAGGTGAACCATGACCACAACCCAACTTACTAGTGCCATCGCAGCAACACTATCACATCATCTCCCTAACATCCCAATCCAGCCTGCAACGGGAACAATAGCTCCAGATACCCAAGGGCTAACCTACCGCCTACTCGCCGCCAAACTAACTCGTGAGCGCAGTGATCGATTCGTGCAATCTCACATCTTCGAGATTCGGTGGCTGGATGGGAGCAACATTCCCGAAGACTTGCCAGACAAGCTCTTTGAAGCACTCGAAACAATCGAAGTGGAAGGTACGCCCTATCGAGCAACAGAACTGCGATGGAAAGCGTGGGGAGAGACACCCAAACTGTGGGTGTATTACACGATGCGAACCATCAAATTGTCGGGGTCCTCCAGTCCAATGCAACTGCTGGAACAACGACCAACTGCTTTGAAATCACCATAGTAGGATGAACTTATTTTAGGAGGACTTATTATGAGAGGAATAGGAGGCGCGCTCGCGATGTTTACCAAGAAAGAAACCGATCAAAGGAAGAACCTGGAAGAAACAGAACAGCAGCATAACGATACCGAATATAAGAAAGAACAGTTTGCCGACGCCCGGCAGTTTAGCCGGTTGGAAAAAGATATTTTGGTAGCCGTTCTATCGGAAGAAAAAACGTACACCGTGCAAGCTGCACAGCAACACATCCAACAATTTATGAATGGGGAGGCACAATAATGGCTGGAGGAACATGGACAACTCAAAATAAGGTACGCCCCGGCGTATATATGAACTTTGCATCAGAGGGCACTTTACCGGGAACGGTTGGAGAGCGAGGAACGGTGGCTTTGGCACTTCCCATGTCATGGGGGCAAGCTAATACGCTCCTGACGGTACAGGCAGGTGAAGATGTACAATCGAAGCTTGGTTATGACTGGACAGCACCACAACTGTTGCTGATTCGTGAAGCGTTGAAACGTGCACAGACTCTACTTTTATATCGTCTTAATGAAGGAACGAAAGCTAAAGCCACATTGGACACCCTTACAGTAACTGCTCAGCATGGCGGCGTTCGAGGAAACGACCTGGCCATTGTCATTTCAGCAAATATGAATGAGCCGGAACAATTTGATGTATCTACTTTGCTGGCAGGTAAAGAAGTACACAAACAGACGGTGTCCAACATCGGTCAACTGCATTCCAATGCATTTATCACCTTCACTGGCGAAGGCACGCTCACGAATACGGCTGCTCTTCCGCTAACAGGCGGAAATGATGGTACATCTACCAACCAGGAGCATGCCGATTTCCTGAGCAAACTGGAAGTACTTGATTTCAATACGGTTGGTCTGATCTCGGATGATGCTACATTGAAATCCGTGTACACCGCATATATCAAGCGTTTGCGCGATATCGAGGGCAAGAAGGTACAACTGGTGCTTTCCAACTATCCAGCTGCGGATCATGAAGGTGTCATTAGTGTGAAAAACGGAGTTGTGCTTGCGGACGGTACTGTGCTTACACCGAAACAAACGGTAGCTTGGACTGCCGGTGCAACGGCAGGGGCTAACCTGAACGAGTCTCTAACCTTCCGTGCGTATGACGATGCTGTGGATGTAAATGGACGGTTGACACACACCGAGACAGAGGCGGCACTGCGGAGCGGCGAGTTTGTATTTACAGCAAGCAGTAACCGTGCGCTGGTTGAGCAGGATGTGAACACATTCCGTTCCGTAACCCCGGATAAGGCACGTCATTTTGCCAAAAACCGTGTGGTGCGTGTTCTGGATGGTATCGCTAACGACATGAAACGTATTTTTGAATCCTATTACATCGGCAAAGTAAACAACAACGAGGATGGGCGCAGTCTGTTCCGCTCGCAATGTGTAACTTATTTGAAGCAGCTTCAAGACATTGGAGCAATTCAAAACTTTGATTCCAAAACCGATATTACCGTGCTACCGGGCAATGAAACCGACAGTATTTTGATCGAAGTGCAGGTACAACCTGTGGATTCCGTTGAAAAAGTATACATGAAAGTGAAGGTGGTTTAAGATGGCATTTTTGAAAGCAAGCGACACGATTTCCGGCCAAGAGGGCCGTGCATATGCAACCATTAACGGACAGACGGAAGAAATGTTCTATGTGAAGACACTGGAAGCAACGGTGGAGAAACAAAAAGCTGAGGTTAAAACTCTGGGTCGCCGCGGCGTGCAGCACAAAGCGACAGGCTGGTCCGGTTCAGGCTCCATGACGATTTTCTATACCACTTCCCGTTTCCGCGAGCTGATGCTTCAGTACATGCAAAATGGCGTGGACACCTACTTCGACATTGAAGTAACTAACGAAGATCCGTCGTCTACCGTTGGTAAACAGACCGTGACCCTCAAAGGTGTTAATCTGGACAGTGTAATCATGGCATCGCTGGATACCGAGGCGGAGGCGCTGGAAGAAGAAGTGAGCTTTACGTTTGAAGATGTAGATATGCCTGTGTCCTTTAATCTTCCGAAGTAAGCGATATATGAGAGTAGCACGTAAACCAAGATTAATAATAAATAATCGAGCATTGGTTTTGTAAAAGAAACCGGTTCAACTTGCCTGTGTTACGGGTTATTTGGCGTGTCCAAATTTTTTAGGTATTCGCTCTGAACATAGCGAGCTTTGCTTGTAAATAGCCCAGTATAAATGCTCTTCGCCGCTCTATGCGGCGGGGAGCCCTAATTTAAGAGGAGGAACTAAACATGAGTGGATTGAGTATGTTTTTTGCACAAAATGCAGTAGCGGATACAACGGAGGAATTTATCGTCTCTCCTCGTTTCAAAGATGACAAAGGTGCACCGGTTGCCTGGAAATTGCGAAGCATGACCGAGGACGAGAACCAGGAATGCCGCAAGGCCGCTACCCGCAAAATCAAGGGCAAGAATGGTGTCTACACTCCTGATATTGATGCCAATGATTACATGGCTCGTTTGATGACGGCAAGCGTGGTCTACCCGGATTTGAAAAATACCGAACTTCAGCGCTCCTATAATGTGATGGGTGCAGAGTCGCTTTTGCGCAAAATGCTGTTGCCTGGTGAATTTGCTTCGCTGGGTGAACAGGTACAGAAGCTGAATGGTTTCAATCAGGACATGAACGAATTGGTGGATGACGTAAAAAACTAATCAAAGAGGGCGATTCCGAGGCCAATCTGGCTTATTACGCTCTCCATGAATTAAAGATTTTGCCGCATGATCTAATGGCTTTCTCCATGCGAGAACGAGCAGCCATCTATGCGATGATCCAGGTCCGGGTGGAGGAAGAGAAGAAAGAGCGGGCGAGAAGCCGCATGCGGAAGAAATAGTGGAGAAAGGAGGGAAATGAATGTCGGACACGAGCATAACGGTAATCAATCCTCCGACGATTAATAATCTGATCAATAATTTGAATCTGGTCCAAGTGAAAACGACAGAAATTATCAATAATTTCAACCAGATGAATCAAATTAACTTGAATCAGTTTAATCAAACCAATATTGCCAATCACTTTAATCAAGTGAATCAACAGATGAATGTAACCATTAACTTGATGGAAAAGTTGGAGGATACAGCTGATGATACAACGGATAAACTCGGAGATAACTTAAGTAAGCTCTCCAAGTGGCTGCAGATGATAAAGTCGGCTGGAAGCATCGTGTTAAAAGCGGCCGCTGAAGAAGAAGACTTTAAATATCGTTATATGGTAGCTGCTCAAGATCCGGAAATTGGTGAAGGGATTTATCATAAATTCCGAGATCAGGCTTCTAAAAAGGGGCAAAATGTGAATGATTCACTTAAGGCATCCCTTGGTTATTTGCCAATGGCACAGAATACAGGACAAGTAGAGCAGTTAAATGACCTTACGCAACGCCTAAGTATGTTGTCACCAGATGGCAAAAGTCTGTCGGATGCTTCTGGTGCCATCCAAAGCGCTATGAATGGAGATAACGGTGATTTGGCAAGTCAGTTTGGAATCTCCGAGAGCACATTGAGTGGTGCAGGTTTGGAAGGATTTATTCAAACGAAAGATTTGGATGGTTTTATCCAGGGCTTGCAATCGGTTCTTGAAATGCAAGGTTATACTCAAGAAGCATTTGATACGATGCTGGATTCTCCATTACAAAAATGGACCGCTCTGGTGAATCAGTTCAATGGCATCCTATCTGAGGTCGGTACAAAAGCGTTGGAGGTACTTTCTCCAGTACTTGATCGACTGAACGAAGCGATGAGCTCAGGACAGTTCAGCAGTTTTATTGAATGGATCAGTGGAGCATTTGCGATCATCGCTCAGGTCATTGTTTTTATTGTTGATGGATTCGTAAATTTCGCCACAGCTGTGCAAGAAAACTGGGATATTATTGCGCCTATTTTGACTGCAATCGCTGTAGTTCTGCTAGGTAATCTTATTATTAAACTTGGTGTTGTTATAGCTCAGTTTTTGATGTTGGCAGCAGCTAATTGGCCTATATTACTTATAATTGGTGCTATTACAGTACTTATCTATATTTTGCAAGCGTGTGGATTCACCGCTGGAGATATGGTTGGAACGATAATTGGTTACTTTTACATGGTATATGAGCATATGAAATCGATTTTCGCATCCATCCTGAATTATTTCATGTCTTGGGCCGAGTTCGTCATTAATGTTTTCAAAGAACCGACTTACGCTTTTAAAAAGTTGTTTGCTGACATGGGGCTTATTGTTTTACAAATCTTATACAACATAACAAAAGGGGTAGAAGATTTCGCAATAGGATTCAAGGATCAAATCAATTGGATAATTGAGGGCATTAATACAGTTATACCTTACCTGAATAAAATTTTTGGTACAGACTGGGGTGGAATTGAACTTGTATCAGATGACAATATTCACTCGATGAGTGAGAAGATCAAAGGACTAATGAATGATCTTGAAGATAGTGTTCCTGAGAATAAAGAAGATGTTGTTAAATTATGGAGAATGGATGCATCAGCAGATTATAAGAATTCATTTGACCAAGGGTTTAAGAAAGGCCATGACTTAGTGGCTAACACTAAAAATCCATTTTCCCAAACTTCCGATGAATTGCCCGGCGGCTTTGGCAAGGACTATAAACCCAAAACACCTCCTATGCCACCGATACCAACAGCACCTGCCCCCACAAACATGAACAATATGAGTAACCTCAACAAGATTAACAATATCGGACAGGTGGACAAAATCGGTGATGTGGATGGCACGGTGGATGTAACGAGTGAGGACTTGAAACTGATGCGTGAGCTTGCCGAGATGCAGGCCATTCAGCGATTCGTCAGTCTGACGCCAACCGTGCAGGTGACGACAGGTGATATCAATAGCGGACATGATGTGGACAGTATCATTAGCAAAATTACCGAAGAAATGAACAGTCAGATCGTCTCGGGTGCCCAGGGGGTGTATGGATAAGTGAGCTATTCGATACAGCTTAGCTTTAACAACCGCGCCGAATATATATTTTTTCCGGTTATACCGGAGAGTATTGAGTTTTCAGATGCAGGGGATGGGAGCACGTTTAACGTTAGTCGTCTAGGGGAAATTAATGTGATCAAGTCCCCCAAACTACGTGAAGTGAGCTTCAGCGGCATTTTTCCGGCAGATTACAGTCCGTATCATTACAAATATGACGTAAAAGACCCGAAAGTAAAGAATGAGTTTTACCGTGATCCCTACGAGTACGTGAAAGATATCATCCGCTGGATGCAGACAGGGCGCCCCGTCAGGCTAATCTTTTCGAGTGAAAGATATACGGTTAACATGGCCGTCTCCATTGAGAGCTTCGATTGGAAGGAGACAGCGGGAACGGTGGGCGACGTGCAGTATGATATCAAGCTGAAGCAGTATGTTTTTTATGCTGCCAAAAAAGTAGTACCGCTGAAGAACAGTCAGAACAAGGCCGAAGCTTCGAAAACGAAAACCAAAGCCTCCCGGCCGGATGAAAAAGTAAAACCGAAAACCGTAACGCTGAAAGCCGGAGACTCCTTATGGTCTGTCGCCAAAGCTCATCTGGGTGACGGAGCACGCTGGAAAGAGTTGCAGAAGCTGAATGGTATCAAAGACGCACAGCTCAAGAAGCTGCCTGTTGGTCTTGTTATCAAGCTTCCGTGAAAGGAGAGACGATATGCAAAAGGAAATCCATCTGGACAACAGGCAGATCATTGAGAAGGAACAGCTATTGCTGGATGACAAACAGGGAAACATCTGGGATATCAGCGACATTGCTGGCGAGATTACGTACAAGACTTCACGTATCGGCAAGCCATCCTCTCTCGAATTCACGTTGATTAAGGGCAGCTTGTTTCAGCATCGAAAGTTTAGCTATGAGAATGGTTATGTAGTGAGGTACACCCGTGGAAAACAGGGAATATTTTACGGATATATCTTTTCTGTCGACAGTGGCAAGGACGAAAAAGTAAAGATCAAAGCCTATGACCAGACACGATATCTAACCGCAAATCAGACGTATAAGTTTGTTAACGCAACAGTAGCGGATGTCATCAAGCGGATTGCAACGGATTTCCAGTTAAAAATAGGAGATTTGAAGCAACCCAATTACGCTATTCCGCGCATGGTTTTTGATAATAAAAAGCTGATTGATATGATCTGCGAAGCTCTGGACAGAACGCTGATTTATGGCGGAAAAAACTATATTTTCTACGATGATTTCGGCAAGCTTGTCCTTCGAGATGTTGAAGAGATGCCCTATGGCTTTGTGATAGGGGATCATAGTCTACTAACGGACTACAGCTATACACGATCCATCGACGACCAGACTTATAACAAGATCAAGTTATACCGGGATAACAAAGATACGGGCAAACGGGAGACGTTTGTGCATCAGGACTCAAACAGCATCCGTCAATGGGGGATGCTTTTTTTGTACCAAAAAGCGGACGATGGTCTGAATAAAGGTCAGATTGATGACATGCTGAAAACCCTGATGACCTTGCGTAACCGTGAGACACAGAAGTTAAAGGTGGATGCCATTGGCGATTTCAAGGTGAGAGCCGGGAGTTTTGTCAATATTCAGATCGATGAATTGAAGATCAATCAATATTTTCTGGTGGACGAGTGTACGCACAAGGTACAGGGGGGTGTGCACACCATGTCTCTGGATTTGAAGGTGGTGTAGCCATTTATGATGCTTGATGTGATTAAAAAGGCGGCAGTCGCCGCCGTAGATGCTAAATCTCCCGTACAAATTATGTACGGAACTGTAACGAATACACAGCCTTTGGAGATTACCGTGGAACAGCGGCTTGCGCTAAGTGACCCTTTTCTCGTTGTCACGGAATCGGTGGCACAGAAAAACTGGATGATCGGTGACTCGGCCCTATTGCTACGTGTGCAGGGCGGGGACAGTTATGTTGTGCTGGATCGGCTGGTGAAACCATGATTCCACAAGGTTCTCAGATCGGCGGGGAGGATAATCTGGAAGAAGTTTCAGTGCTTCCAAGTTTGACCTACGTACTGCAAGCCTCGGGACAACGGATCGGCAGACTTCAGTTGGATGGAAAAGAGGCCGTTAAACAGGCGGTGTACAAAGCTTTGTCCACACGTCGTTATGAACATCTGATCTATTCATCTGATTATGGAATGGAATGGTCTTGGGAAGGCATTTCCGGGAGATCCATGGTTGAATCTGAATTAGAACGCTGGATTCAAGAAGCATTGCTTTCGGACGACCGGATTTCGGAAGTCACTGAATTTGAGTTTGTCCATGAGCCGGATGGCGTTAAGGTTTCTTTTACCGTGGCAACAGATTTTGGCAACTTCAGGCAAGAGACGGAGGTGAATATGAATGTATGAACAGGAGACATTTGAGGTCATTTTGAACCGGATGTTGGATAAAATTCCGGATGGTGTGGATAAACGCGAGGGCAGCATTATCTATGATGCTCTCGCTCCAGCAGCAGTGGAGATGGCTCAGATGTATATTGAGCTGGATATCAATGCGAATCTTAAATTCGCGGATACCGCATCAGGTGAATATCTGGATCGTGCAGTAGCATGGTCAGGTATTAATCGCAAACCACCTGCAAGGGCGCGCTGGTCTGCCAGCTTTCAGGATCAAGAGGGCAAACCCGTGGAGATTCCAATGGAAAGTCGTTTTTCGACAGGAGAACGAGTGTACAGAGCGGTGGAGCGAATTACTGCAGGGCAATATGTGCTCGAATGTGAGATTGCCGGTGCGGAAGGTAACGAGTATACCGGGACACTGTTACCCATTGATTATATTGCAGGCCTGACCACCGCGAGATTAACCAAACTGCTTGTTCCAGGTGAAGACGAGGAGACGGATCAAGCTCTGTATGATCGTTATCAGGACAAAGTTTCCCGTCCGATCACAAGTGCCAACAAGTATCAGTATGAGCTGTGGGCGCGGGAGAATTCGGGAGTTGGCAAAGCGAAGGCCTTTCCGCTCTGGAATGGTCCAGGCACAGTCAAGGTAGCCCTACTTAATAATGAGATGCATGCTCCTGCGGAGGGAGTGATCGAGGCCGTGCAGCAATACATCGATCCTTCGCAGGATGGCATGGGGGAAGGGGCAGCACCCATCGGTCCGGTTGTCACCGTTGTAGGGGCGGAAGAAGTCCCGATTCATATCGAGGTGCAGGTTACGCTCGCATCAGGATCAACGTACGATGGGGTGAAATCCTTGATTGAGACAGGGGTGACAGCGTATCTGAAAGAGCTGGCGTTTGCTGATCCGCTCGTTCGCTGGACACGGATTGCCAATGTCATTCTGGATATTCCGCCCGTGATCGATTATAGCAATCTGCTGGTTAACGGTGGCATGTCCAATCTGGAGATTACACCGGGAGCTGTAGCCGTGCTTGGGACGGTGAAGGTGACGTGAGTAAAGCAGATGTACTGATGAACCTACTGCCCCCGCTATATGAAAATGTGCTGGAGATGCAGTTGCTGACACAGACAGAAGGTGCTGAACTGGACCAGCTTGCAGCCGGTGTGGGAGATGTATTGCAGCAGTTTTACCCGGAATCCGCAACGTGGGCGTTGGAGCGATATGAACATGATTTGCAGATTCCGACCAACCGTGCCAAACCGGACGATCAACGAAGGTCCGTCATCATCTCCAAAATGCGTGGCAGTGGCAAAGTTTCAGGTTCCATGCTAAAAAACGTTGCTCAGGCGTACGAAAACGGGGGCATTGAAGTGTCGGTTGATTCAAGTGAGTATCGCATCTTGATCCGTTTTATCGACACATTGGGACTGCCACCTAATCTGGACGATCTAAAAGAAGCGATTGAAGATATTAAACCGGCTCACATGACTGTCGAGTACCGTTTGCGGTATCTGACCATCGCCGAGGTTGAAAGCATGACTCTGAGTGAGATGGAACAAACCCGGCAGGATAAACTAGCAGGAGGTGGAGCGTAATGAGTGAACCAAAAACACCCAATCTGGGTTTGAATAAAATCGATCGTTCCTCGCCATCAACAACCTACTTTGATCTGGACAAATATCTGGATCAGAACTGGGAGAAGATTGATGATTTTGCAGAGAAGATAGGGGAACAGGCCGAAGAAACAGCAACGAAGGTAAGTAGTTTGCAAGAGAGGTTGGATACAGATAAACGAGGAGCTGCTACATTACAACCTGGCGTAAATGTAGTGAGTGCTAATCAGGAGGCAACGTTTAATCTTTCGAGCATTAAGGGGAGAACATTGGTTAATTTGCTGGGGCGTGCTGGAGGTTGTGAACAAGCAAGCTTAGTAAACTCCTATCAATCTACGATAACGGCTGATACATCTAACAAAGTACAAGGAAATCAATCTTTGAAAATTACGACAACAGCAACGCCAGCAGGAGCATTATCGATATCCCCTATTAATTTAAAATCAGGGAAGTATTATATTGTTCTCTCTTCAGCAAAGCTGATATCTGGAGAATTGGTAGGTATGTACTTAAATGAGCTTAACCCGAACAAAGGGAATGTTACTTCAAGTAATAGTAAAAGATTCAGTACGTTATGGGGAGCATATAGCATTTCTACCGATATTAGCACTTTTTTTGTTAGTCAAGTTGTTGGAGCATCTGGAAGTTCAGGGTATATTGATGCAATTAGACTTTACGAAATTAGTGCCTCAGAGTATGTTGCACTCGAAAATATGACAACGGAGCAGATTGCACGTAATTACCCTTACGTTGATAGTGTCCAACCAGTTTTAAATCCGTATGCCATTCGCTATGGACAAAACTTATTACCGCCATTTTATGAGTGGAGTGAGACAGCAATAGCAGGTCCAAGTGAGATCGAGGCACCCTACCAACTGAAAATGACAAAGGCAAGCGGTACGGTGGGTTTTAGCAATTTCATTTGTACTGTAAACGTGGCTCCCTCTACGGCATATACATTTTCAACTACTGTAGACGTGACTAACTTTGGTGGTAATGGAGTAGCTGGAGTTTATTGGAATGGATGGTACTACGATGAAGATGATAATGCCATAACGTCGTTTAATAAGCCTCCCTATGCAAAGGCAAACGGGAAGTTCACATTAGGGAATATCTTTAAAACCCCTGATAACGCGAAGAGTGTACGTATTGTTATCGGTTTTGATAGCGAGACAACAGGAACTGCAATTTTTAAGAATCCGTGTTTAAACTTAGGTACGTCAGCAATGACGTTTAAACCACGCGAAGACTCTTTTCTCGCACTACAAACTGAGCTACACGCCAATCCAGATACGGGAGAAAACCCGGATAGCGTTTTTGAGCGTGATGGTCAGTATTATAAATTGGCGAAGTGGCGTAAGGTTACGTTGGGTCCTGACATCAATTTTTCATTGTGGGGAGGGCAGAATGGTTTTAAGGTTGTTAATGCAATGCTTCCGGGACCCCCAGCCGTTGACGGATCAGGTACGCTGACGAAGTATCAAGGTAAAGTGATCAAAGAGACAGATTTCGTTACTGTAAACAGCGCAACGGATAATCTAAATATCGGTTCATCTGGTGCTAACGGGGTATTCGATAATTTTCAGATTTCTATTTCAAGCGCGGATAGTGGGTGGGGAGACAGCTATACTAACCTGACCTCTGATGAAATTAAGGCTTATTTCATGGGATATTTTATGTATACAGCTGGACAAGACCCGAATAACAATGGAGCCGGGTATAATGGGTCTGGAACTAAGGTATGGACACCATTACTATCCAAGAATTCACAAAATTTTTTTACGAAAGTGCCAACAGTTCCAGCACCAAACTGGACCTCATATCAACTTCTATACCAACTAGCTAAACCAATCGTTGAGCCGATCACGTCTGAGGGGCAATTGACGTTTATTGACGGGGATAATCAGATTGAAGTGGGTACGGGGATTGTATTACGCGAAGTAGCACCTACGCCGATTAGGGATGGTTACGGACGTTGGAATATTGGTAACATTTATGCTGGTCCAGGTGCTCAAGATTTTAAAAATAAATCAAAATTAGTTCTTAATGTATACAAGAATGGGAAATTGGATCCAATGTGGTTTAAATTTTCTGCCGCGCAAGAATCAATACTTGGAGTATCATATGATCCTACTGCAACCTACAGCGTCACATACCTGATGTTAGACAAGTATCCGGCTGTGGACATCACTGGTACGTATGCAAAGAATGAAAAGGCTCTGCTACTGGATACCGTCAAAACGTTGCAAGAAAACACTACACGCATATCCGTCCTTGAAAGTAAGAAAGCTGAGAAAGATAATCCTGCATGGATAACGCCGACATTGCTTAATGGCTGGATCAATTATTCAGCAGCATATCAACCTCCTGGTTATTACAAAGACAGCCAAGGGGTAGTCCACTTGCGCGGTTTAATTAGTAGCGGAACAAGCGGTACTGGAACATTCATTTTTAATTTGCCTGTAGGATACCGCCCCAAAAGGGCAATCTTATTTAACACACTTACATCCAACGGAACTACACTGGTGGTTGCCACATTGGAGATTGCGTCTAATGGAGTCGTGTACTTGGGATTCGCTGGAGGAAACACGTGGCTTAATCTAGAGAATATCTCTTTTCTAGCTGAACAATAAAGGAGGTTTACCATGAAAGCCGTACCTAAAGTAAATACAGACGGACTCTATTTAGAGGACGAATTAGTGGACGATGCCTTTAGTGGTATCGTCCCTTTTTATGCCAAACCGGAGCCTGTGGTATTTGACCCAAATCAGGTTGAGCAACCGGATGGTGTGAACGAAGAGGAACAGAAAATTGCTGGGTATCTGGTTGGCGTACCTGTTCCTGCTGGTCTGTTCCGGCCGCGCTTTGACTTGGCGGCTTGGGAAGCATACCAGGACGCTATGCAAGAAGCACCACAGGAAAGTTTGCCTAAGCTATGGGTGGAAGGGCTGAGCAAGGAAGAAATTGAAGAATTGACTAAGCCGCAGCCAGAAGAAGCGTCCGAACTGGACATTTTAAAACAGCGTCTTGCAGAATCAGAATTGGAAAACAAACGTTTAGCTGAGGAAAGTAATGCCAATCAACTGGCTTTAATGGAATTACACATGCTTGTGCTTAGTGTGGTACCGCCAAATCAGGGATAAGTTTGAAGGTTTGCGATCCACTAGCCTGTGATGTTTATAAGGAGAGGTGAGACTATGTTAGCTGTATACGTAATGATGATTAATAAAAAATTGATTGAGCTACACCAAGTTCCAGAGAGTAGTCGAAGTCAGGTGGCTGTACTATTGGAATCAGCCAATACAGACGATTAAGGATAAGATAAGTCGTTTTATGAATACAAAACAAAAGGAGGTGAAGCCATGGAACGATGGGACACCCTATGGAAATGGGGGATTGCGGTGATGAGTAGCTCGGCATCCTACTTCTTTGGAGGCTGGTCAGGGGTGCTCGGTGTATTGCTAGTCTTTGTCATCTTCGATTACCTGACAGGTATCGCGGCGGCGGGAATGACAGGCAAGCTTGAGAGTAATATTGGATTGTTTGGCATTGCACGAAAGGTATTTATATTTGCAATGGTATCGGTGGCTCATCTGGTGGACGGTGTTCTGGGAGACGGACATTTGTTCAGGGATGCGGTCGCCTTTTTTTATATTGCGAATGAGTTGTTGTCCATCATTGAAAATGGGGGCAAACTGGGTGCTCCGATCCCTCCTGTCATTCGGCAGGCGATTCAAGTGCTCAAAGGAAAGGCGGGGGAAGATGTGTTATCTTCTCCGTTGCCACATCCCCCTCCGTCGTTGGATCATTCCGAAGGCGAAATTGATCATCCTCCAGAAAATGAGCAATCCAAAGAAAAAGCCACGGATCAAGAGAATTCAGATAATAAGAAAAGCACAGCGTAACAATAAGAAAAGCACCCAACGGGTGCTTTCTTTACTTTCAGTCGTCACTCTGTATTTATCTTGCTTACAGATTATTGGTTCAACTTAATAATAAGATCGTAGTAGTATTTGAGCTGTTCCAAATAGGAGTTTTCTTTCATAAGGCTAGCTCGGTATTCTGGGTCATACATCGTACAACAAGGGACACGCACACAAGCAATCTTCAACCCGTCCGCATTTACTAAATACAAACGGCAACTAGCCGAATAAAGGGTGTGAGAAATTTGCAAAATAGAACCCAGGGCAATACGCAGGGCATTGATGTCTCCAGGTATCAGGGCAATATCGACTGGGCGAAGGTAAAGGCAAGCGGCATGACCTTTGTGTTTATCAAAGCAACCGAAGGGCGGACATATATCGATCCGAATTTTCAGAAAAATGTAAACGGTGCGCTTACGGCGGGCATGATGGTGGGAACCTATCATTTCTTCCGCGGAACGACTGTCGAGATTGCGAGGGCAGAAGCGGCACATTATGCCAATACGCTGAACCAGATCGGGGGAGCCAAGGCTCTGCAATTGCCACCGGTTATGGATTACGAGAACAATCCCGGCAATCTGAGCAAAGCCCAGATGAATACGGTAGCCAAAGCCTTTTTAACAGAATTGCAACGTCTCACAGGTGTAAAACCGATCATATATACAGGCAATTCATTTGCTAGCAATTTCGATGCTTCTTTGGGCTCGTACGATCTGTGGGTTGCGCGTTACAGCACGACACGTGTACCGGATGCTCAGCCGGCATGGAAGCGCTGGACGTTCTGGCAGTATACGGATTCAGGTAAGGTGAACGGTATTAGCGGAAATGTAGACATGAATGAATTCGAGGGAACAGCAGCGCAGCTTAGAGCGAGATATGCGGCGGCTACGCCAAACCCAAGTCCTACGAATCCAACCAATCCGACTAATCCTGGTAACCCGTCGAACCCGACTACACCACCGAATCCGAATCCACCAACTGTACCACCGAAAGGAGGCGAACCAATGACAGCCGAAGAGAAAGCTGCGTTTGATGCGCTGAAAGCACAGGTTGATCGTTTGCAAGCGCGTCAGCAGATGGAGGTCCCTGTCTGGGCGAAGGCTGCTGTAGATGCTGCTCTGGCCTATGATGCCAAAAATCCGTTGTTTAGCATCGATAACGGTGCGAGCTACGATTTTTATCGTTTTATTACCGTGATGCACCGTAGAGGTTTGTTTAAAAAGTGAATCAAATCAGGTTATAAGCAAGACTGATTATTTACACAACAATGGTTATTCCGTTATCAGGTGCTTAGTGTAAGCAAATTTAGTTTTACTTCAATAGAACAGATTTGACTGTGGAGGAAAAGCAGGGAACATGAGCTATTTTGTCGAGCTATGTTCCTTTTTTGTACATAATGTCACTAATTCTGACGCGTGTGATAAACTTAAAAACGTATGTCTGTAAAGTTCTTGTCTAATTGGTAAATGTGATGTAAAGTAAGTTACACGAAAATGTTTTTCACCACGATTTAATACTCAAACCTCCTCATCATGACAAAACCATAACATGAAAAGTTATTGTAGTGTCGATCTGTTCTATTCTTTTTTCTACCCATAAATCGAATTAAATCTAATTCATACTTCATGAAGACAAACTCACGGAACAAAGTCCCAAGGCCAACATTTGTGTTCTATTTTTGTACCCATTCAAGGGCAGATTTGCTGTTTCGAATTGACCTTGGTTCAAATAGATGCATCGCCCTATCTCAGAATGCTAGAAGCTTTATACTCTAACGCTACTGATCCGTTGATCCGTGTTTTTTCAATGGTTCTACATCTATGGTACCCTCTCACTCTGCTAATTTAACTCGTTGAAAAACTCTCAGCACTCTAAAACAGGTATCAGAGGCATATAAAGCCTTTAATAGATGATACAAGAATTTAAAGATTATAACTAGGGATGATCTGATTACTAGCTAGCACCACCACATCATCGCACGCACGGCCAGAGGTACCGTTTTTCGGTCGCAATCATCACAAACATTATGAGACAGGGAAGGGTGTTGTATCGTATGCGAATGAGAAAAAAATGGATGTCCGGTTTACTGACTTTGGCTCTGAGTACCGTACTTGTGTTATCTGGCTGCTCCAGCAGCAAAGATGGCGGGGAAGGAACGCCGGCACCTGCTGAAGGTAATGAACCTCCAACAGAAGCAGCCGCCCAGGATACGATGATTATGGGACGTGGCGGGGACTCGGTCGCCCTTGATCCTTCGATTGTGACGGATGGAGAATCTCTCAAGATTGGGCATCAGGTATTTGATTCGCTCCTCGATTACAAAGAGGGTGGAACCGAAGTGGTTCCGGCGCTGGCCGAGAGCTGGGAAATTTCCGCGGACGGGCTGAAGTATGTATTTAAGCTGAAATCCGGGGTGAAGTTCCATGATGGAACTGACTTTAACGCGGATGCCGTAGTGTTTAATTTTAATCGCTGGAGCGATCCGGCAAGTGAATATAAATTCGAAGGCGATTCCTTCGACTATTATGATTCCATGTTTGGGCCAGATGGCGCGCGTGTGATCAAAGAAGTGAAGGCACTCGATGAATCGACAGTGGAGTTTACCCTGAACCAGCCACAAGCTCCTTTCCTGCAAAATATTGCGATGACTCCGTTTGGCATTGGCAGTCCGGCTGCCATCCAGGAGAAGAAAGAAAACTTCAAGAGTGAGCCTGTCGGCACTGGGCCATTTGTATTTAAAGAGTGGAAACGGAACGATTCCATCACGCTGGAGAAAAATTCAGACTACTGGAGGGAAGGTTTTCCGAAGCTGAACAAGGTAATCGTGCGCTCCATTCCGGATAACACGGCTCGTTTCAATGCATTGCAAAATGGCGAGATCGATATTATGGAAGACCTGAATCCGGATGATCTGAGCATTCTGGAAGGCAATAGCGAGCTACAGAAGATTGAACGTCCGCCGTTCAACGTGGCATATATCGGGTTTAATTTTAAGAAAAAACCGTTTGATAACGTGAAAGTCAGACAAGCCCTGAACCATGCCGTGAACAAACAGGCCATTATTGACGCGTTCTTTGCTGGACAGGCAGAGCCTGCGGTGAACCCGATGCCACCTACGCTATGGGGTTACAACGATGAGATCGAAGATTACGCGTATGATCTGGAAAAAGCAAAAGCGTTGCTGGCTGAAGCCGGCTTCCCTGACGGATTGCCAGATCCGGTAACATTTTATGCCATGCCGGTATCCCGTCCGTACATGCCTGATGGCAAGAAGGTAGCAGAAGCGATTCAGGCTGATTTTGAGAAAATCGGTGTCAAAACAACGATCGAATCTCCGGAGTGGGCGACCTATCTGGAAGATTCCAAAGCCGGGGAGAAGGACGACATATACATGCTCGGCTGGACAGGGGATAACGGTGACCCGGATAACTTCCTGTATACCCTTTTGGATAAGGACGCCATCCCGGGCAACAACCGTAGCTACTATGTAAATGAAGAGTTGCATTCCTTACTCACAAAAGCACAAACGGAGACGGATCAGGATAAACGTGCCGAGCTTTACAAACAGGCTCAGGTCATCATCAAGGAAGACGCTCCTTGGATTCCACTTGTGCATACCACACCGATTCTTGCCGGGAAAGCCAGCCTGAAGGGTTTTGTAACCTCTCCGCTGGGAACGGAATCGTATGTGGGGGCTTATTTTGAATAAAACTTTCGAGTGAAAATAAATGAAACTCAAGTATTAAACCAAGTTATGCGCTGGCGGACATGCAATGCTTATTAGATTCTACATCCGGGTCGTGACGAGCCAAAGCATACGTGTTCGCCAGCGCTATTTCTATGATTTTGCCAAAGTTGAAATCATGCAGATGAACCCTTTAGGGCAGGTGATCTGGAAGTGAACAGCTATATTGTCAAACGTGTGCTGGTACTGCTGCCCGTTTTGCTGGGCATGACGTTGATCGTTTTTTCCATCATTCATGCGATACCCGGTGATCCGGCCGAGACGATTCTGGGGCAAAAAGCAACGGAACAATCCAAGCAGGCTCTCCGGGATCAGCTCGGACTGGACAAACCCTGGTTCCAGCAATATTTCGCCTATCTAGGCGACTTGCTGAAAGGGGATCTGGGCACATCTATTCGCACCAAGGTACCTATTGCCCAGGAAATCGTGCCTTATCTGACAGCGACACTCGAACTTACGATGGCAAGTATGTTGTTTGCTGTCATTATTGGTGTGAATGCAGGGATTGTCAGTGCTTGGAAGCACAACTCCTGGTTTGATTACTGCTGCATGGTAATTGCGCTTGTAGGGGTATCCATGCCGATTTTTTGGCTCGGGTTGATGGAGCAATGGCTGTTTGCTAACAAACTGCAATGGCTACCGTCCATTGGACGAATGAACGCACGTGATCCGGTGGATGCGATTACAGGTTTGTATGTGCTGGACACGATGCTTGCAGGACGCTGGGATCAGCTGTGGACGGTGACCAAACATCTGATTCTGCCAAGTGTGGCGCTGGGCACCATCCCGATGGCTGTGATTGCGCGCATGACACGTTCCAGCATGCTGGAAGTGATGAGTTCCGATTATATTCGTACCGCCAAGGCGAAAGGATTGGGGCCGTTTTTTGTCATATACGGGCATGCGCTGAAGAATGCATTTATCCCCGTGCTGACTGTTATCGGCATTCAAACGGGGTCTCTGCTGGGTGGCGCTGTGCTGACGGAAACGATTTTTGCCTGGCCGGGTGTAGGGCGTTACATATATGAAGCGATTAGTTCACGGGACTATCCTGTGATTCAGAGCGGAATCCTGATCGTAGCTTTCTTTTTTGTATTGATTAATCTGATCGTAGATTTGCTCTATGCGGTGTTTGACCCAAGAATCAGTTACAAGTAGGAGGGACAGGATAGCAGAGCAAAGCATCCTACGATACAACGATAAAGTCCCGATGGCTGGTTTATTCTTCTGTGTAAACAATCCGTTTATCTCTTCCATTATCTAAGTTCAGCAAAGGAGAACCTGTATGGCCAAATTGTCGACCAATACCGGACAAACCGTTGACGCAGTCAGCGCGAGTAGATCGGGTCCTTGGCGTGAGGCGTGGAGGACGTTTCGGCGGAATCGGCTTGCGTTGGCAGGCTTAATCATTATTCTTTTTTTCATCGTATTAGCCTTCCTTGCCCCCTATATTGCGCCCTATGATTACAAAGAGCAGGTGCTACAGGACAGGCTTCAAGCTCCGTCGGCTGAGCACTGGTTCGGAACGGATGACCTGGGACGGGATGTGTTTTCCCGTGTAATTCATGGCGCAAGAATATCGCTGTGGGTTGGATTTTTCTCCGTCATTGGGTCTATTGTTGCTGGAGCACTTCTTGGACTGGTTGCGGGGTTCTATGGAAAATGGGCGGACATGTTGATCTCGCGTCTGTTTGATATTTTGCTGGCATTTCCGGGCATCTTGCTGGCGATCGCGATTGTCGCGATTCTGGGCCCTTCTTTGCAGAATGCGTTGCTCGCCATTGCGATCGTGAATATTCCAACGTATGGACGGTTGGTGAGATCGCGTGTACTTAGCTTGCGGCAGGAAGAGTTTATTACATCGGCACGGACATTGGGAGCGGGGAACGGCCGAATCTTGTTTCGACACATTTTACCAAACAGTCTTACGCCCCTTATTGTGCAAGGTACACTCGGAATCGGTACAGCGATTATCGAGGCAGCGGCGCTCGGATTTCTGGGTATGGGGGCGCAACCACCGGACCCGGAGTGGGGCAAGATGCTTTCGGATTCACGGCAGTACATCCAAAAGGCTCCGTGGACGCTCATCTTTCCCGGTCTTTCCATTATGCTGACGGTACTTGGTTTCAATCTGATGGGCGATGGCCTGCGTGACACTCTTGACCCAAAGATGGCGAAGAAATAACCGATATCACCCAACCGTCCCGAATTTCAATTCGTGGCGGTTTTTGTATTGCTGGAGCAAGTGCGTTACACTGGGAAGAGTGGTTGTCCGTATAGAAGTTTAATCGGTTTTTTACAGAATGAAATCCATGATTTTGTTAAAATAACCGTCTTCGTATTGACACCCAATTTTCCCATATGTTATATAAAAAGAAGGGTTTAGCACTCTGAGTCTTTGAGTGCTAACAAATGAAGCTAATATACACCACTACATATGGAATGGTTCAGTCGTATATGGCTCAGCTTGCCTCTGTACTCAACTGAATCATTTGATACCCAAATTCGAAAGGAGCACTTCATTCATGGCGGTTAAAAAAGAATTTCAGGCAGAATCCAAACGTTTGCTGGATATGATGATCAACTCCATTTACACACAGAAAGAAATTTTCCTCAGAGAACTGATCTCCAACTCCAGTGATGCCATCGACAAAATATATTACAGAGCATTGACGGACGACACGCTCGTTTTCAACAAAGAGGACTACTATATCAAGCTTACCATTGACAAGGAAAACCGCACACTTACCCTTACCGATACCGGGATTGGTATGACACAGGAAGAGCTGGAGAACAACCTCGGAGTCATTGCGAAGAGTGGTTCCCTGGCATTCAAAAAAGAAAACGAAGCCAAAGACGGTCATAACATTATCGGTCAATTCGGAGTAGGATTCTACTCGGCGTTCATGGTGGCGGACAAGCTGACAGTAACGAGTAAAACGCTGGGCAGCAACGAAGCTTGGAAATGGGAATCCGAAGGTGCTGACGGGTACACGATTACACCTGCGGAAAAAGATACCGTGGGTACAGAAATCGTTCTAACGATTAAACAAAATACCGAAGAAGACTCGTATGACGAGTTTTTGGAAGAGTACCGCCTGAGATCCATCATCAAGAAATACTCTGACTTCATTCGTTATCCAATCAAAATGGATGTAACCAATCACCGTCCGAAGGAAGGTACGGAGAACGAGTTCGAGGATTACAAGGAAGAACAAACGGTTAACAGCATGGTGCCGATCTGGCGTAAAAATAAAAGTGAACTGACCGAAGAAGACTACACCAACTTCTATATGGAGAAACGGTACGGTTTTGACAAACCGCTGAAACATCTGCACATTAGCGCGGACGGCGCGGTGGTGTATAATGCGATCCTGTTTATTCCGGAGAATACGCCGTTTGACTACTATACGAAAGAGTATGAAAAAGGTCTGGAGTTATACTCCAACGGCGTATTGATCATGGATAAGTGCGGCGACCTGTTGCCAGATTACTTTGGTTTTGTGAAAGGGATGGTGGATTCCGAGGATCTATCTCTGAACATCTCACGTGAGATGCTTCAACACGACCGCCAGCTTAGCCTGATTGCGAAGAACATCAAAAACAAAATCAAAGGCCAACTGCAAAGTCTGCTCAAAGACGAGCGCGAGAACTACGAGAAGTTCTATCAAGCGTTCGGTCGTCAGCTGAAGTACGGCGTATACAGCGATTATGGCGCAAACAAAGACACATTACAGGATCTGTTGCTGTTCACGTCTTCTAAAGAGAGCAAGCTGGTGAGCCTGGACGAATACGTCTCCAGAATGCCAGAAGATCAGAAGTATATCTATTATGCTGCGGGTGAGTCCATCAGCCGAATCGAGAAACTGCCACAGATCGAGGGCGTATTGGAAAAAGGGTACGAAGTGCTCTACTTCACCGACGATATCGATGAATTCGCGATCAAGATGATCACGAATTACAAGGAGAAAGAGTTCAAATCCATCTCCAGTGGTGATCTTGGTATTGAAGACAGTGCGGAAAAAGAAGAGACTGAAGCGCAGGACAATGACAACAAAGAATTGTTCGAAGCGATGCAGGCACAGCTGGAGGGCAAAGTTAAAGCGGTGAAAGCGTCCAAACGTCTTCGCAGCCACCCGGTATGTTTGTCCACCGAGGGTGATTTGACGATTGAGATGGAGAAAGTGCTGAAAGCTATGCCAAACAGCGGAGATGTTCAAGCGGATAAAGTGCTGGAGATCAACGTGAACCATGATGTGTTCAAATCGTTGAAAGATGCTTTTGCGCAGGATAAAGAGAAGCTCAGCCTGTATACGAGCCTCTTGTATCATCAAGCGTTGCTGATTGAAGGATTGCCGATTCAAGACCCGGTAGAATTTACAAATGATATCTGCAAAGTGATGGTATAGATCTGCTAGATTTAAAACTTCATTTGAAGTTTAACCCGACAAGACGTCATTCGTCTGTCGGGTTTTCTTTTTATATCGAGGTAACACTCACCGGCTCAACTATCGACGTACAGTTCTTCATTCTATGCACAGACAGTAGTCTTGCAGGGTATAATATACATAGAGAGGACTGTGCATCATATGTTGATGTAAGAAGAGATGACATGACAGACGGATTTTGCTTTTCGAAACCGCAGATGTTGTGTATAATCACTCAAAATAGAGACAGTCGGCTAGGAGTGATCTACATGCAATGGCATGATCTGAGAGAACATAGACAATACCCTGAACTTACCAAGCTGGAGGGCTCTCGTGCAGCGTATGAGCGAGACTATTCCCGATTGATTCATTCCCCAACGTTCCGGAGACTGCAGGGCAAATCGCAAGTGTTTGGCGCAGGTACGGGTGATTATTACCGGACACGTCTGACCCATTCCCTTGAGGTGGCACAGATTGCGCGAGAAGCGGCGAGAAGCCTGTTGCGTCATTACCCGGAGGTAGATTGGGGCCGGGCAGAGAACCCCGGTCTGATTATCGATTCGGAAGTTGTAGAATGTGCGGCGATCGCACATGACTTTGGTCATCCACCTTTTGGACATAAAGGGGAAGAAGTGCTTGATGGCATTTTAGATGATCTGATCAACAGTGAGACGAAGAAGATTATGAAAAAAAGTCGGGCCGCGAAAGCCCCTAAGGCTGAGTCTGACGTACGAGCGGAGCTCAAACGGAAATACGAGCATTTTGAAGGCAACGCACATAACTTCCGCCTGATCATGTATTTGGAGAAACGTGAAGATATCGACGGACTGAACTTGTCGGATGCTGTGCTGCTAGGGATCAACAAGTATCCGTACCCTGGAACAGAGAGCAAGAAAGGCATGTATCACCACGAGTGGCAGTACATTCGTGAGATTCGGGAGCGCTGGAACATCCCGGCGGGCAAGAAAACGCTCGAAGCACAACTGATGGATCTATGCGATGATATTGCGTACTCCGCACATGATCTGGAGGATGGCATCAAGGCAGGCAAAATCGAGGTGCATGAGCATTTTCTGCAAGACCAGCATATTAACCGGCTCATCGTAGACAAAATTACTACACTTGAAGATCTGTTCTGGAAGGGCTGGGCAAGAGAGGCAATCGCGGAAAAAGTGGAAGAAGTTCTCGCATCGTTTCTGCGCATCTGGAATGAGAAAATGCCTTTCTGCGAGCATGATTACTCGCGTACTCGTCGTGAGGTGAAGGCTTATTGGGTCAGTCTTTTTGTAGGAAGTCTAGGAGTCATTGATGACGGGGATTGGAAAAAGGTAACCTTTGTCCGCGAAGGTGTAGAAGACCTTGACATGCTGCGCACCGTTAGTGTGCTTAAGAGCTTCGCCTGGGTGACGATGATTCGGGATCTGCGTGTTCAGCGTTTGCAGAAGCGCAGTGAGTGGATGATTAAACGGCTCTGGGATGCATTTCTCGATCCGGAAACGTCAAAATCCATCATTCCTTCCGATTGGTTGCAACGATATGAGAAGGATCAAGCCAAAGCACATCCGATCTGGACTTGGGAGCATATGGTGATTGATTACATTGCGGGGATGACCGATGCATTTGCCGAGAAAATTTATAATGAACTTTATGGCCTGAAGGTCGGTTCGATCTACGATCTGGACTAGGTGCAAAATCAAAGAGAGGCAAGAGATCAAAGGAGTTGTACAGTGTGGTTGCAAATTTAAGTGAAACCTTTACTGAGAGCTTAGGTGCCAGCACACAAGATTGCTCTGGAGAAAAATTCAGTCTCGGCGTGCTGGATCTCGTTCCTAGACTGAATGGTGCATCCGCTGAGCATGCTCTTCAGCAAGCAGTGCTTTTGGCTCAACAAGCTGAAGCATGGGGTTACACACGATATTGGACGTCTGAGCATCATGATATGCCTGAACTTGCTTCGGCTTCTCCTGAGGTGTTGCTATCTCATATTGGTGCAAAGACAGATACCATTCTGCTTGGGTCGGGAGCTGTTCTGCTTCCGCATTATAGTCCACTCAAGGTTGCAGAGTCGTTCCGTCTGCTGGCTTCACTCTATCCGGGACGGATCGAGCTCGGGTTAGGACGGGCTCCTGGCGGAGGACCTCATGCAACGATGGCCCTCAGTGGCAATTATTTGCAACATGTCTCGAACCTTCCCGCCAAACTGGCTTCGCTTACCGAATTGCTGGAAGACCGTTTTACGTATGAGGATGTTCCGGTTACAGCGCGTCCAGTTCCAGAAATTCCATTATCCTTATGGATGCTAGGGACCAATGTCAAAAGCGCAGCATATGCTGCGAAGTTTGGTATGGGTTATGTTTTTGGACAGTTCCTGAGTGATTCGGATGGAACCCAGGCTGTACGTCGCTATCGTGAGGAATTCGTGCCTAGTGTTGGGCTGAAGGAACCAGAAGTGATGGTGGCGCTCAGTGCAATGTGTGCGGCAACGGAGAACGATGCTTTAAGGTGGAGTCGTGAGATTGAGAACCAGCGCCAGGAAAGTCGTGAAGAGCACACAAATGAGCGAGATACCAACGTGGGTAGCGTCAAGGATAAGCCTCAGAGTATTTCTGTCCATAAAGAGGACAACGAGGTGAAGCGGCATGTTGCTGGCACACCCGAACAAGTATGGCAGTACATTCGGCAAGTAGGGCAGAGGCTGGATACCAACCGGATCCTCGTGGTAACGGGTGGTCCTGATTATGAATGCAGGCTGGAGTCCTACCGCTTGTTAAAATCTAGAATGAGTTAAGGGACAAAGTGAATCTAAAATTGCCTAATCAAGTGTTAGGTGATGTTAAGATGGTGATGAGCTGCAGATCTGAATCATACAGATGTTGCAGCTCATTTTTAATTCGATAAAGTTCAACAAAATTTCATAGATTACAGCGTTTACCGACAAAAGAATGCTATAATACTTTATCGCTATAATGCAGATAAATATAGAAGAGTGTAATTTGCAAGGGGCTAATAGATGGGTTTATTTGCTAGAAAAGTACTAAATTGTAAATGTGGCGAAAGTTGTCATGAGGGGGAAATTATATGTTTAGCCGATTTAAAATCAAGAGCATCGGTCTGCGTATCAGCATCGCATTTTATCTGTTAATCCTCTGTTTAATTATTCTGAGTGTTACCATCATTGGCCGGATGAATTCAATTGAGACTAACACAAATGACATTACAGGTAATTGGATGCCTTCGATCCAGAAGATCAACCAATTAAATTATTCAACCGAACATGTTTTGTCACTGAGTTATCGTTACTTTGACGCTGAGGAAGCGGACAAGTCCAAACTTAACGAAGAGCGCACCAAGTATATTCGTGAAACGGCTCAGACGATTGCAATTTATGATAAACAGGCAAAGTCTGAGGAAGAGAATGAGCACTGGACAGCGTTTAAGAGTAAATGGGAAGACTATCTTAAAATGAATGCACAAGCCATTCGGGTTAGTGACGAAGGGCAGACTCAGCTTGCCAAAGAAGTAGCTGACAAAGGATCTGCTTCGTTTGATTTGATGCAGGTTGATCTGGATTATCTCGTCAATTACAACCAGCAGCAATCCGATATTTCGGCATCTCAAACCATTCGTTCTGTTCAAGATGGCAGGTTGTCTGTGCTCATAGGTGTGCTTGCGATGATTATCATTACCGCCATATTTGTTCCAATCATCCGCACACAGGTGGTTAAACCGTTGCTTCGTGTCATCAGTGCTGTTAAATTGATCGCGGAAGGTCAATTAAACGTGCAGGATGTACATACCAAACATGAAGATGAAGTGGGCGCCCTGGCGAAAGCAGTCAATGAGATGAAAGGTAACCTGACCTCGATGGTGATCAATGTAAGGCGTGTAGCTGAATCGGTGAATCGTCAGAGTAGCGAACTGGCCATTGCTTCGGAAGAAGTGAAGATCGGCAGTCAGCAAATTGCGATCACAATGGAGGAATCGGCTAAGGCGGCTGAGAGTCAGGCTCAGACCGCTGTGGAGTCGGCTCGCACAGTGGAAGATTTGAATAATCATATTCAGCAGCATGCGGAACAGGGAAATCAGCTTCGTATGATGTCCAATCAAGTGTTGGAGCAGGGACAGAGCGGCCGCAAATCCATGGAAGAATCCGTGCAACAGATGCAACAGATTGCCAGCTCGGTATCGTCCTCAATGAGCAAGATGGAGGAGCTAAACCGTAAAAATGAAGACATTTCCAAGCTGGTTTTGGTGATTCACGACATTGCTCGCCAAACCAACTTACTCGCGTTGAATGCATCGATTGAAGCTGCACGGGCTGGAGAGAGTGGACGCGGTTTTGCTGTTGTAGCATCGGAGGTCCGGAAATTGTCAGAAGCTGTCCAAGCTTCCGTTGAAGAAATTACGACCATCACTCAGGATATCCAGCAAGATTCACAGGGTGTAGTAAATGAGCTACGTGTTGGCGTTCAAGAAACGGAATTAGGGCAGGAGCGTATGCTTACGTCAGGTAAGTTGTTCAGAACCATCAACACATCCGTAGAAGGCATGGTAGAGGTAATTGGCACGATGTCGGAAGGGCTTTCAGGTATGGAACAGAGCAGTGGCCTGATGAATGACTTCAGTCAGCAGATTTCTGCAGTGTCTCAACAATCGGCGGCCAGTGTGGAGGAAGTCTCTGCTTCGGCTGAGGAACAAGTCGGTTCTATGGAGACCATCAGCAGTAATATTCAAACGTTGAAGGAACTGTCTGACGATCTGCTCACATCCATTGAAAAATTAAAAGTATAAGCCGTTCTTTATAATAGAAGAAACAGGGTAAAACGATTGTTTGAAAAGGTGGATGTGTGGTCGGATTTCGAGTTTAAGACCAGGTCCTAAAATTAAAGTTGAAAGGGATATCCAGCAATGGAATCCCTTATTTTTTTGATTTAAACTTGAAAAGTAGAACCAAGAAATGAGGATGATTATGATGGCAGCTACATATATATACATCTTTGCCTGTCATGAAAATGAACGTGAGTTATGCCATCTTGAATTGAGTACATTGCTTAAGTTGGATTCAGAAATACGCATTACCAGTGGTTCTTATATTAGGTCTGAGCGGTGTATCCCGCCGGGAAGAAGTCCATTTATGCATGGACGGCTGAATGTATTGGGTGAAGGAGACTCGATTACGGAGCTGCTCCCTATAGCTCGAAACATTCGTTTGCAGCAGGATGAGACATTTAAGGTAGTTTGTCTAAAAGCAGGAGATACGCCACCTGACTATGCTCAGGCACGGAAGTTTGAAAAAGAAGTCGGGATGTGCATCCATGGAAAAGCGCAGATGAAACAACCTAAAGTGACTTTCGGACTAATTAAAATAGGTCTAAAATGGATCTTGGGTCAGTGGACAGAAGCGGAAAAATCGTGGCAAAACCATCAGCAGAAGCCGCAAAACTACTCCACAGGCTTCGGTGTAACCTTAGCAAGGGCGCTGGTGAACGTTGCTGTTCCAGAGACGGAAAATCATCGTTTGCTGGATCCATGCTGTGGAATGGGAACGGTGGTCATTGAAGCTTTATCCATGGGAATTGATGCAGTAGGCAATGATCTTAATGCACTTGCTGTGCGCGGAGCAAAAGTTAATCTACCTCATTTCGGGTATGACGCCAATCGAATTACTTTGGGAGACATGAGGGATCTGGAAGGTGAGTATGATTCGGCAATTTTCGACATGCCCTATAATCTTTGTTCGGTTCTTCCCGATCAAGAACAGCGAGAGATGCTCCAGAAATTACGCAAGTTATGCAAACGAGCTATCGTCGTTTCCACAGAGTGGGTACAGGCTCACTTGCTGGAATCCGGATGGACGATAGAAAAGTACATAACGGTGCGTAAAGGCACATTTGTACGTCATGTCTGGGTGTGTATGTGATGATCTGGATGTGCATGTAATTATACGTTAGAGTGCATAATAAACACTCCACGAAGGAAGAAAGAATCCTTCGTGGAGTGTTTTTGTTCAGAATTCATCCAGAATGATCAAACATCATTTTGACAAGTTGCATGGGAACGGGTGTTTGTGTTAATATTTATGACTATAATCGACAAGATTGAGCGGAAGAGTTTTACCCGCAACGTAGGCTTCCAGATTTTTGATGAAAATATCGAGAGCGCGCTGCGTATATTGTTCTGTGCTTCCTGCAATGTGAGGTGTAATTAACACATTATCCATGCCCCATAGCGGGTGGTTTGCTGGAAGGGGTTCCTCTTCGAATACATCCAGAGCAGCGAAGGCAATTTTGTCGCTTTGCAAGGCGGCCAGCAATGCCTCCGTGTTTACGCTAGGGCCACGACCTACATTGACAAAACACGCATCAGTCTTGAAATGGTTAAAGGTATTCTGATCGTAAATATGCCGGGTTTCATCGGTCAATGGCAGAATGTTAATCACATAGTCACCTTGGCTTAGAGCTTCATGCAGTCCAGACATATCATACATACGGTCAACATGGGGCACGTCTTTTCCTGAGCGTCGTACTCCAATTGTACGCATGCCTAGTGCTTTTAATACACGGGCTGTTTCGGTCCCAATCTCGCCGACTCCGACGATAACAGCTGTCTTACCATGTAACTCTGACAGTGCTTTGCCGGGATTCTTCCATTCAGCCTGCTGCTGATACAGCATAGCTTGTCTTAGCCAGCGACTGTGGGATAACATCATGCCCAGAATGATTTCTGTAATGGGAATGGCATGAACGCCGTTGGCACTGGTCACCTGAATATTTTTTTGTTGTAGCTCCGCGAATGGGAGATTATCTACACCGGCTGACCAGACCTGAATCCATTTCAAAGGGCTGTCCTGATGCAGAGCATGTTCAGTTACAAGAGGAGACCAGCCCAGTATAATTTCGGCTTCTTTTAATTCGCTCGGATCCAGATCCTTGGCTTTACCCACTTTGATCGTGTATCCTGGCGCAGCCTGCTGGATCTGTTGCTGTTGTTCTTCGGATAGAGATGGAAAACATACGATTTTACTCATAATGTGTGTGCCTCCTGAGATCGATGAATTAGTCTTGTCAAGTGTATCAGATTCAGTGTATCCTGTGCATGTAAATGGAAAATTCAGGAACGGAGTCTGATATGCAAAATCTATATTGTGTGTCACTCTATGTTTACCCAGCTTGAAATGATATGCATAGTTATGGAATAATAGAGCGAACTTTAGAGAGGTGTATGCAATGAATGCCCCAAAACTTCAAGAACATGCATCCAGACGGGAACGTCTGTTTATTGCTGTGCGTCTGCCTGAATCTGTTCAGCAGTTTCTTCATATGCAGGCCAAGCTAATACGGAACAAGCTTGATTTTCGTAAGTGGACTGACCAAAGAGACTATCATATTACCTTGCAATTCCTGGGGGATACGTTGATGAGTGATGTCGGTCATCTTCGAGTAGCTTTGCACAACGTAGCCGCTGATTTTCATACGTTTGACCTGCAGCTATCGGAATGGGGAACGTTTGGTCTGGAGAAAACACCGAAAGTTCTCTGGAGAGGTGTTAACGGAGATGTAGAGCGATTACATCACTTACAGCAAAAAATTGTAGAGGCTACAAAAGATCTGGGTTTTGAAGCCGAGTTAAGACCTTACCGTCCACATGTTACTGTAGCCAGAAAATATCTTGGATCGCTTCCTGGTATGGATCATTCCGGAGTTTCCGAAATCGTTACAGAACATGCTTCTCATGGAAATTCATGGTCAGTAGACGGTTTTGTACTTTATGTGACAAGGCTTGGACAAACGCCAATGTATGAGACAGTGGATACGTTTTCATTTTCCTGAAAAACTTTTTAATACCATAAACTCACATTGACATTGTGTTTATCCCTATGTAATATTAGCCATCGTTATTCAAATTCTTTTTTTTTGGTTACTAAGATTAGGGAATTGTTTCGATAGGAGGAATCTTCGAATGGAAATTATAAGCAAGAATCGTTGGGTAGCACCGATGTTATCAGTGCTGCTTGTATGTATAGTGGGGGTAAATGTCGTTCAGGCGACGGGGAAATGGAATGAAGCGAGTGATAGTAAACAGATGACGGAGCTTGCGTCTTCGGCGCATAACAGCCCATCATTGCCGCAAGACCAGAGGCGAATGATGGAAGATGGGACAAGTCTATCTTCTGACACGTCTGGACAATCCGTAACATGGACTAATGCTTTGCCAGCAAAAAACTGGCTTTTGACTGCTCAGGAAGAGCGCGAGCAACAGGAAGCTGCGGCTAAACAAAAAGCCCAAGCTATCGCTACAGCCAAAGCCAAAAAAGAAGCTGCTCTGAAATTGGCTAAAATGGAACATGCCAAAGCGGCGGCTGCGATGTCAACTCCCCCCCAACAACTTTACTTTACGCGGACCAAACTTTTGAATCAGGAAGATGCGAAACTCGCAACCTGGTCTTACAGTGTGTCCGATAAAGAGCTGCATCTGCTACAAAAAATTGTCATGGCAGAAGCGGAAGGCGAACCGTACAAAGGCAAAGTGGCAGTTGCCAACGTTGTCTTAAACCGGCTGCGGTCAGCCAATTTTCCCGATACCATTTACAAGGTCATCCATCAAAAATCACAGTTCAGCCCTGTGGCGAATGGACGACTAAAACGGGTAACCCCGAATGAAGATAGCATCAAAGCTGTGAATGCTGCGCTGAACGGCCAGAAGGAAGTGTCTGATGATACGTATTATTTTTTATCTTTGACGCTTGCTGATGATCTGACAGTGGCTCGTACGAAGAAGGAAGTAAAAACGATTGGGCATCATACTTTTTACAAGTAAAGCACCTTAAAATTCTGCAAACAGGCAGGGTAGTTAACAATGTGAGTGTCACATAAACCCTGAATCATGTAAAAACGCAGTTTTATTTCGTCGTTTTTTTAAGTATCTTTGATTGTAATTTACCCATTTTTTTGGTAGATCATACGATGAAATGCAATAGAAATAAAAAAGGTTCCCTTTCATTTTCTGAAGGGGAACCTTTTTTGCTTTTTCGTATTCGTTTAAGCACTTGATTGATCGTGTGTTGAATATTGCGTCCTGAGACCGATCCTAAGGCTCCTTAGAGGGATTATAAAGGCAGTCTGGTACCAGACAAAGGTCTGCTTGTAATGCCCGCTGAGAAACGCTCTAGAGACGTAGTTGTAACTTCTGTTGTTGCAGGGAAGAGTAAATCGTGAACAGCTTGAGCACAACAGGTTGGATCATAAGCTGGTGAATGTCCTGTTATATACCTTTTGTTCTTCTTAGGTAGACTACCTTGCTTGTGCTGATTTTCAGACAACTCCCGGAATCGATTCGTTATGACATCCTTAGAGTGAATGATCTCTCCATATCCGGCTTGTACAAAATATTCACAGTTCTCCTCTTCCTGTCCTGGCAGTGGAGGGATAAACAGCATCGGAAGGCCTTTAGCCATCGCTTCCGTACATGTCATGCCTCCTGGCTTGGTGATCAGGACGTCTGAAACATCCATGAGTCTGCTGACTTCCTTCGTGTATCCCAGAATACGGATGTTGGGATGCTGGAAGCAAGGAATTTCTTTCATTTTGTCGATCATCTTTTGGTTGCTTCCGAGGCAGAAGATTAATTGAACCCGGTCTGCCCAGGATGCGAGAGTTTTCATATGTTCCTCGTCAAAAGAAAGCCCCCAACCTCCCCCCATAAGCAGAGCTGTTGGCATATTCTGCAGTCCCATCTCTTCTCTGAGCTTGACCTTATCCCCGGACTCCCAAAAATCCGGATGCACAGGAATACCTGTAATCTGGATCTGCGAGGAAGGAACCCCCCGAATCTCTAACAGGGCTTTAACTTGCGGAGTGGATACGAGATATTTGTTTACCTCAGGGTTAATCCACGTTCCATGTACGTCATAATCAGTGATCAACGTGTAAAGCGGAATATTCAGTCCTTGACGTTTAAGTCTGGAAATAACCGCATTAGGAAACGGATGGGTACAGATTACAATATCCGGCTTCAACTGGGATACGACCTGCGCCGTCTGGGTATAGAAGATACGGTGCAACGCCAGTTTGGTTAAGCCGTTTAAAGATTTGTTGTACTGTGTGCGGTACAACAGGCTGACAAGTTTGGGTTGAACCGATAGTGTCTTTCGATATGCAGAAAAGATCAGTGGAGCGACGGTAGGATTCAAAAATTTCCCAAGTTCAATAACACGACTGTGAACATGAGGACTTACTTTTTTGATGCCATGTGCCAGAGCATGAGCCGCCTGTGTATGACCAGTACCGAATCCTTCTGATAATAAGAGCACTCTTGGTTTTCGCATGAGTTCACCTTTATTCATAAGTTTGAGTTAAAATTAAAATTTGAATGAGAACAGTTTCGTACGTTTTAAGTAGGGACAGTTATGCTAGGTTTGTTACTAATGAATATACAGCAAAACACGGAATCATGTTTCATCCAAAAATATTTACACCGTATAACCTGATTTGATACAACAAACTTCAGTTATATGCGGATTGTTTGAGTCATCTTACACTATAGACGACGACGCTGACAGTTTCCACTGCATTTCGGTTAAAAAATATTAATACATTTTTTTATTGTTAGGCTTGCATTCTTATTTTCAAGGTGATATTGTAGTTTTTGACCGAATGACCAATTTGTATTTTTGGTCATTTTATAGAGAGCGATGGAATTACCCGTCACATTATATGAAGCAAGGAGGGGATAAAATGGCTCCGATCGACAGGAGACAGCAGGTGATTCATGCAGCCGCCCAGTCGTTTGCCATGTTTGGATACAAAGCGACTACGATGGATCAAGTAGCCAAGATCGCCAATGTAGGCAAAGGCACGATCTACACCTTTTTCACCAATAAAGAACAGCTGTTTGATCAAATCCTGGTGGAAGTCATACAGGAGATGAAAAACATTGCGCAGCGTGAAGTGCATCAGGAAAGTGCTTTTTTTGATAATCTGTTTCGTGTGCTCGATGCGCTGTTGGAATTCCGCCGTGATCACGAGTTGCTCGTGAAGTTGTCACAGGAGTTGAAGGATTTTGGAACGTTACAGGCCAAAGAAGGTCTGGAAAAAGTCGAGAAGGTCATTTCCGATTTTCTGTCCCGTGAACTGGAGAAAGCCAGAGCTGGGGGAGAAATACGCGATTGCGATCCGCAAGTTGTTGCTTTTATGATGATTCGATTGTATATTGCATTAACTTCGGACTGGAGTAAACATCATGATCCGCTTAGCAAAGAGGAAATCAAGAACTACTTTCGTCTTTTCTTAATGGAAGGCATAGCTGCGATCAGTTCTGTTGATTGAAACTTGCTTGTCGAAAGACAAGTTTGTTTTTTGCTCTCAACTGACCGTTTGAGAGATTTGGTCATCACGTATTTCGGTAAAAATACCAGAGTTTTTCATTCTGTTTTCATATTGGTTATTCCTGCTGTCTAGCAGAGAGATTAAGGGGAGAAAATGACATGAAATCATTAAACGTGTTTTTCAAGGATTTGGGATCAGCCGTGAGAAACCCGAAGGTGTTGATCCCTGTAATTGCGATATTATTTATACCGATCCTGTACAGCGGCATTTATTTGGCGGCTTACTGGGACCCATACGGTCGTGTTGATAAACTCCCGGTAGCCGTAGTTAACCTTGATAAAGGAGCCGAACTGGAAGGGAAGTCACTTCATGTAGGTAAAGACCTTATTGACGAACTGAAGAAAAATAAAGATTTTAAATGGGACTTTGTGGGTGCTGCTCAGGCAAAGGACGGCATGCAAAACGACAAGTATTACATGCAGATTACGATTCCAGAGAACTTCTCGTCCCAAGCCACAACATTGCTGGATGATAAGCCTGCACCAGCGGACTTGATCTATGAGCCGAACGGTAATTACAACTTTGTAGGTGCGCAAATCGGTAAAACGGCAATTAAAGATCTGAAGGCTAAAGTTTCGGCCAAAGTTACAGAGTCTTATGCAGAGACGCTGTTAGATAAGTTCTCCGAAGTGTCGGATGGCTTGGCTGAAGCAGGCGACGGTGCCGGAGATTTGAAGACCGGTGCTGGAAAACTCGACGACGGTGCTGTGAAACTTAAAGATAATCTGGCTAAACTTGCATCCGGCACGTTGAAACTTCAGGATGGACTAGCTCCGTTAAGTGACGGAGTTACTGCGCTGCATAATGGAGCTTCCAAACTTGAAAATGGAACGACAAGTCTAGTTTCAGGTTTACAGCAACTTCATGAAGCAGCTACTGGGCAGCTTCAAAGTGGTGCTGACCAGTTGAAAGAAGGAAGCGACAAGCTGGCCTCCGGCCTGCAATCTTCATTGGATGGCACAAACAAGCTACAAGCAGGTCTGCAATCATCCGAACAAGGCAGTGCGAAGCTGTCTGACGGTCTGCAATCGGCAGTTCAGGGCAGTGGGACATTGGCAACCGGTCTGCAATCCGCTGTGGATGGTAGCAGTAAAGTTGCCGATGGCGCACAGGGAGTAGCAGCCGGATTGAAACAATTGGCCGCAAGCAACCCGGAACTGGCAGCAAGCGCCGATGTTCAAAAGTTGATAGCAGCGAGTCAGGCTGTTGCTGATGGCAGTACACAGCTACATGAGAGCGAGCAGAAGCTGGCACAAGGCGCGGATCAACTCCACCAAGGTAATCAGCAGCTGGCTGCTGGCGCAACTGAACTGCATGGAGGCCAACAACAACTGCTTGCAGGTGCAAGTCAACTGGTTGATGGACAGAAGCAACTGCTTGCAGGTGCTGGACAGCTTAGTCAGGGCGGAGCCAAACTCTCAGGCGGCTTGCAACAATTCAGTAGCAAATTAGGTGAAGCAGCTACAGGCGGTACACAACTGGCAACTGGTGCGAAACAGCTAGGTACAGGTACAGCAGCATTGCAGACAGGTGTTGGTAAACTTAGCGGCGGTGTTTCATCTCTGGCTGATGGTTCCAAGCAACTGGGTGACGGAGCTGGTAAACTTGCTAATGGTCTTACAGAACTGAAAGACGGTTCTGGTGAACTGGCAACGAAGCTTAAAGATGCTGCTCAGAAAACATCCAAAGTGAAGAAAACAGATGAAGTTGTCAATATGTTTGCAGAACCGGTTAGCTCTTCCG
Organism: Paenibacillus cucumis (ex Kampfer et al. 2016); assembly: GCF_019748695.1. Taxonomy (NCBI): domain Bacteria; kingdom Bacillati; phylum Bacillota; class Bacilli; order Caryophanales; family Paenibacillaceae; genus Paenibacillus; species Paenibacillus cucumis (ex Kampfer et al. 2016). The sequence continues at coordinate 181,518 of NZ_JACLIC010000010.1, forward strand.
AGAACAAGGCAGAGAACGTAAGTAATTACGGAACAGGCATGACACCATTTTTCCTGTCCATCGGTCTGTTTGTAGGATCACTGATCTCTACCATCGTTCTGAAAATGCGTGAAACGTCTGTACCTGGAGCAACAGGCTGGAATCGTTTCGTAAGCCGCACACTGATATTTGGTTCGGTGAGCATCTTCCAGTCGGTTATTGTAGCAAGCTTTATGCTATACGGTCTCGGACTAGAGACACATAGTACAGGACTGTTTTATCTGTTTACGATTATAACGGGTCTAACCTTCATGCTGATCGTTCAGGCGCTGGTTACTTGGCTAGATCTGCCTGGACGTTATGTAATCATCTTGTTATTGGTCTTCCAGCTTGCAGGAAGTGCGGGTACATTCCCGGTAGAACTGATTCCTTCATGGCTGCAATCCATTAGTCAGTGGCTACCAATGACACACAGCATTATGGGTCTCAGAGCCGTTGTCTCCAGCGGTAACTTCAATGTGATGTGGCATCAGGCTGAAATATTGAGCGTCTATGCAGCTATATCTGTGTTGCTTACGCTAACGTACTTCCTCCTGAACGGCCGACGTACTAAGAGAGAAGCTGAAGTTGCCGAAAGCGGTCAGCCTTTGACCGTATAATATTTAATGAAGCAAGACGACAATTCGCACAACTTTCTGCAAAAAAAAGTTAAAGCATATGTATCGAAATTATGCAATATAGTAGTCAAATAGTACAAATGGCCTGCGGCGCGAAATTAAGCTGCAGGCCATTTTGTATTCAATAGTATGAAAATAGAAAGTTATATTGGAAGCTGAAGCATGAAAATTGCGAAAATATGGTCAAACGTAGGCTGGATATGGAACGATTTTCTTTTATCAGCAATTAAAATCAGTTGTGCTCTGCTATAAAATGTGTATAATTATTCGAAAAAGAGATGTTTTTAAACGTCAATACACTAAAGCTGTACTGCAAAGCAATTCTTATCAGAGGTATTAAAAAGTTTAAATTGCGCTGATGTTAGGTCGGTGTTAAAATAATAGAACTATATCAAAAAACGTCGCTCCATCTTGAGTAGTCGTGCCAGCGGCTACATATTGTTGTATATATGCTGTTACCGGATCACCGGATTCAGTCCTTCGCAATAATCGCGGTCTTTACCGCAATACCAGGCTTACAACAGATGGCTCAAGCTATCACCTCTCCATCTCAGCAGGCAGGCTTATCGCAAGCGAAATGCCAGCTCCTCCCGTTTCAATGTTGCCTGTTGTTATGTTCTTGATCTTTCCGAAATACTTCATTATAGAAAGGTTGCGTTCCATGAGACACATCGGATTACCTCCAAAACAAGGTCTGTATGACCCACAATTCGAAAAAGATGCATGTGGTATGGGTTTTGTTGCCAACATCAAAGGAGTACCTTCACACGATATCGTTAGTCAAGCACTGACCATGCTCAGTAATATGGAGCACCGTGGGGGTCAGGGAAGTGAACCGAATTCCGGTGACGGAGCAGGCATCCTGATTCAGATTCCACATCGTTATTTTGCAAAGGAAGCAGATCGACTCGGTTTTGCATTGCCTGAACAGGGATTCTATGGCGTGGGCATGTTGTTCCTGTCTCATGATCCGGCAGTCCGTACTGCACATGAAGAGAGCCTGAAGAAGATTATTGAAGAAGAAGGACAGACCTTCCTGGGCTTCCGGGATGTACCTACGTATGATGAGATGCTGGGCCGTTCTGCATTGGCAGCGAAGCCTTATGTACGTCAGGTGTTTATCGGAAGATCAGATGAAGTGAAAGATGAACTTGCATTTGAACGCAAATTGTATGTCATCCGCAGACGTGCTGAACTGGCCATTCGTTATTCTGCAGACGAGGCGGAAGGAGAGTCATTCTACTTGCCGAGTTTGTCATGCCGTAAAGTGGTCTACAAAGGCATGTTGACAACCGAGCAGGTCGGCAAGTTCTATCTGGATTTGCAGGAAGAACTGGTTGAGTCAGCGATTGCACTCGTACACTCTCGTTTCAGTACGAACACCTTCCCGAGCTGGGAGCGTGCTCACCCGTATCGTTTCATGATCCACAACGGTGAGATCAACACGATGCGTGGTAATGTGAACTGGATGCATGCACGTCAGTCCTTGTTCGAAAGCGAACTGTTCGGCGATGATATTGCGAAAGTAAAACCGGTTATTAATCCGGACGGTTCAGATACAGCGATGTTTGACAACACGCTGGAATTCCTGTACCTAAGCGGACGCTCCCTGCCACACGTGGCGATGATGATGGTTCCTGAGCCATGGAGCACTGATGAAGGGATGGACCCTGCGAAAAAGGCATTCTATGAATACCACAGCACGATGATGGAGCCATGGGATGGCCCTGCGGCTATGGCATTTACAGACGGTTTACAGATCGGTGCTACGCTTGACCGTAACGGTTTGCGACCTGCTCGTTATTATGTAACGAAGGATGACCGAATCATTCTTTCTTCCGAAGTCGGTGTTCTGGATATCGCACCGGAAGACATTCTGTACAAAGATCGTCTGCGTCCAGGACGGATGTTGCTCGTAGATACTCAAGAGGGCCGTATTATCTCTGATGAAGAAGTCAAAGCACTCATTGCTGCAGAGAATCCTTATGAGGATTGGCTTGAAGAGCACTTGATGGATCTGAACGAATTGCCGGAAGCACCGGAGCTTCCAGACCCTAAACATGACAATGTTACGCAACTTCAACTGGCTTACGGATATACATTTGAAGAACTGCGCAAAGTGCTGGAGCCAATGGCATCCACAGGAATGGAAGCCACAGGTTCCATGGGTTATGATGCACCTCTGGCTGTTCTGTCAGATCGTCCGCAACGCCTGTATAACTACTTTAAACAGATGTTTGCACAGGTAACCAATCCGCCGATTGACGCGATTCGTGAAGAGATCGTTACCTCTACAGCGACAACGATTGGTCCGGAGCGTAACCTGCTTAACCCTGAACCGGAGAGCTGTCGCCAGATTCGTCTGGATACACCGGTATTGTCTAATGAAGACTTTGCGAAGATCCGCCACGTTCGTCGTCCGGGCTTCCGTTCCATGACAATCCCGATCTTCTTCACCGCTGCAGAGGGAGCGGAAGGGTTGCGTAAAGCAATGGACTTGCTCTTTGAAGCAGCAGACCGTGTCATCGACAAAGGACATAATATTCTGATCTTGTCTGACCGCGGTGTGGATGCCGAGAATGCAGCAATCCCGGCGTTGCTGGCTGTTGCAGGTCTGCATCACCACCTGATTCGTCAGGGTACAAGAACTAAAGTCAGCATTTTGCTCGAATCGGGAGAACCGCGTGATATTCACCACTACGCATTGCTTCTGGGTTATGGCGTAAGTGCGGTTAACCCTTATCTGGCATTTGAAACACTGGATGATATGATTCAGCAAGGTTTGCTGCGCGGCATTTCCCATGAGAAAGCCGTTAAAAACTACATTAAAGCCGCAACAAAAGGCGTTATTAAAATATTGTCCAAAATGGGAATCTCAACGATCCAATCGTATCGCGGTGCTCAAATTTTCGAAGCCGTTGGTCTGAAATCAGATTTCGTTGACCGTTACTTCACTTGGACACCTTCACGAATCGGTGGTATCGGTCTGGAGGAAGTAGCAGCAGAGGCGCTGACACATCACAACCGTGCCTTCACGGATAAGGACGGCAATGATAAAGTGCTGGATTCCGGCGGTGAATACCAATGGCGTAATGACGGGGAAGAGCATTTGTTCAACCCGCAAACGATCCATACGTTGCAACACGCTGTACGTACGGGCGATTACAAACTGTACAAAAAGTATTCCAAACTCGTACAGGGTGAGAATGATCAATTGCTTACGATTCGCTCCATGCTGAAGCTGAAACCGGTCGGAGCATCCATTCCGCTCGAAGAAGTGGAATCGGTGGAAAACATCATGCGTCGTTTCAAAACGGGTGCAATGTCCTTCGGTTCGATAAGTAAAGAAGCTCACGAAGATTTGGCAATCGCCATGAACCGTGTAGGCGGTAAATCCAACACAGGTGAAGGCGGAGAAGATCCAGCTCGTTTCGTGAAAGACAGCAATGGGGATTCCCGTCGCAGTGCGATCAAACAAGTTGCATCCGGACGTTTTGGTGTAACTTCCAACTATCTGGTTAACGCTGACGAGATTCAGATCAAAATGGCACAAGGGGCTAAACCAGGTGAAGGCGGACAGCTGCCAGGTCGTAAGGTATATCCTTGGGTAGCAGAAGTTCGTGGTTCTACACCAGGTGTAGGTCTGATCTCACCGCCACCGCATCACGATATCTATTCGATTGAGGACTTGGCTGAGTTGATCTATGACTTGAAAAATGCTAATCCGCGTGCCGAAATTAACGTGAAGCTGGTATCTGAAGTGGGTGTCGGAACGATTGCTGCAGGTGTAGCTAAAGGTCGTGCGGACATTATCCTGGTCAGCGGTTACGACGGCGGTACAGGGGCATCTCCTCAAGGTTCCATCCGTCATGCCGGTATGCCGTGGGAGCTTGGACTTGCGGAGACACATCAAACGTTGATGCTGAACAATCTGCGTGATCGTGTTGTTCTTGAAACGGATGGTAAAATGCTGAACGGGCGTGACCTGGCGATTGCAGCGTTGCTTGGAGCGGAAGAGTATGGTTTCTCTACTGCACCACTCGTTGCATTGGGCTGTATCATGATGCGTGTCTGCCAAATGGATACTTGTCCAGTTGGTGTGGCAACACAAAATCCGGAACTGCGTAAAAACTATATGGGAGACCCTGAACATGTCGTAAACTTTATGCGTTTCGTTGCTGAAGACATGCGTGAGATTATGGCTGATCTTGGATTCCGTACCATTCAGGAAATGGTTGGACGTACAGATTGTCTCGAAACGGTAGAAGCTGTGGATCACTGGAAGAAAAAAGGTGTGGATCTGTCGGTATTGCTACATGTGCCTGAACTGCCAGAAGGCGCTGCACGTTACCGTACACAGCATCAGAATCACCAACTGGAAGAAACGCTGGATATGCAACAACTCGTGCCACTCGCACAGCCAGCTATTGAATCCGGTCAACCTGTAGAAGCGGTTCTGCCAATCACCAACGTGAACCGTGCAGTGGGTACCATCCTGGGTAGTGAGATTACACGTAAGTATGGTCTTGCTGGTTTGCCTGAGGATACGGTTAAATTTAAATTTGTCGGCTCCGCTGGACAAAGCTTTGGTGCTTTTGTACCAAAAGGTATGACGCTCACGGTTGAAGGAGACTCCAACGACTACGTGGGTAAAGGATTGTCAGGAGGCAAGCTGATCGTTATGCCTTCACCAAAAGCGACATTTGAAGCGGAGAATAACATTATTATCGGAAACACTGCTTTATATGGGGCGACTAGTGGGGAAGCGTATATCCGCGGTATTGCCGGTGAACGTTTTGCTGTACGTAACTCCGGAGCTAAAGTCGTTGTTGAAGGTGTAGGCGATCATGGCTGTGAATACATGACAGGCGGGCGTGTCGTAGTACTCGGCGATACAGGTCGTAACTTTGCAGCAGGGATGTCCGGAGGTATTGCTTACGTGTATGATCCAAAAGGCACATTCCTGCAACGCTGCAATCTGGAAATGGTTCTTTTGGAGCGTGTAGAAGATACTGCCGAAAGTGCAGATCTACGTGGCATGATTCAACGGCACGTAGCACTCACTGGAAGTGATGCAGGTCAGCGTATCCTGGATACATGGCAGGATTCCCTGAATCAATTTGTACGTGTCATTCCGAAGGACTTCAAACGTATGACGGAACAGATCGAGCGGATACAGGCGACAGGTCTGACAGGTGAAGCCGCTTTGCTGGCCGCATTTGAAGCAAATATGCGTGAGCTTGCGCGCACCGGAGGGTAATGTTTCGTATATTTTCCTGAAAAAAGAAAAGCTTTGAAACAAAAGGAGTCTTATAGCCGCCAGAACGGCGTCATAAGGCTCCTTTTTGCTTTCGACAAAATTAGAACCCGCTCAAAAAACGTTATCGCCATGAGACGACAACATCAAGGAACGTTCTAAAGTATAATTAGGTTTAGTTTTTGGCGTGCAGAGAAAGTATAAAGATAAGAGAGGTTAGCGGAATGAAGATGAAGCATCCAAACATGGGCGATTCTAAGCCGACAAGTAACAAAGTCGAAGCAACCCGAGTGGACATCATGAAAGTTTTACTGCAATGTGGAATCGACCCGGAGCGTTTGAAACATTTCGTATCCTCCGAGAGCAAGCGTACATGAGCCGTTGCACACCAAGGAATGGAGGGAAATCATGATGCACAAAAAGGCCCAGAAACCGGAGCAGGAAGTACTCGGAAACTGGGTTTTCTTTTCGGGTGTAGCATAATTAATCCATACTGCGTTCCATTCGTACAAAAGCGATAAAACGACGAGCTTCTTCCTCTGTTAAAGGTTTACCATCAATCATCAGATCAAAGCGCTCTAACACTTCCTTATCTGACAATTCAAGCGCATCCACGAATTCACGCACGTCTTCATCCATAACCACATCACTTTGCTTCGTACGTCCAATCAAATAATCAATGGACACATCGAAAATGTCAGCAAGCCGCGTTAACACCTCGAAATCCGGTTTGCGCCGGTTTTTCTCGTAGTGGGAAAGAGCTGCTCTCGTAATATGAATGGAGTTCGCAAGTTCTTCTTGAGTAAGTCCCCGCTGTTCTCGTAATTCAGCAATGCGATTTCCGTAGCTCATAAGCTATTTCCCCCTGAACACCATCATATATATTGAAACAATCCTGAGCCAAGTTTTTGATCAGGGTAAACTTTCCTGCAAATGTACTACGCCTCATTCGTCTCATATACCACTTATTAAATAGGTCTGTCTAAGGACAGCTCATATTGTCGTAAATCAAAAGAACCATGTCCAAATACCGCTTGACATGATACGTATTGTATCGTAAATTGAACGTATGGAGTTACAAAATGTATCATAGTTAGTAGTTTAAGTATTTCCTCATGGTTTGAGCGTTATACCTGTCAAAAGTAACGTTCTCGTCCATGCTGGCCAATCCATTCTAAAGGAATGAAATCATGAATTCAAAAATTCTTCAGGAATGGGCCGATCTGAAACCAAATGTCCATATGTACATTCAGGAATTTCATGGGAAAATGGTAGACCGCAAAAGACGACCCGTCCTGTTACTTGGTATGGATACACAAGCGATCACTTTCCTGAGCGACCTGAACTTACCCGTAATATCAGAAATGGTACTAGGTTTAGATGTAGAAGACAGCCGTATATGCGTCAGGCTTCATGCCAAGCTGCAATGGAAACAGCCTTTTGGAGAACTGATATTGTATCATTCAAACTTGCATATTCAGAAAGACCAAACACTATATATAACTGGACAGTTAAACAGAATGCTTACCGAAGTTGAATTTGAGGCGGTTCCCCGTTCTACATATGGGAATGCAACAGATCCATCTCCTCAGCTAAAGCCTTATCGTTACATTGATTTTATCATATAGGATGAGGTGGACTCTGAACAATTTCTGAACAAGCATGTACTTAACGCCATTTTACTATATTTCGTAGCGTTATGCATTAGTTCTTTAACACCAAAAGCATTTGCGCAATGAATAAAGGGGCGAGGGGGAGCATATATTTCTGGAAGTTTGGATATGGTTGAAATGCACTGCCACATTCTATTCGGTCTGGATGATGGTCCTGTTCAAATGGAGCAGTCCGTTGCGATGGCTGAGAAGGCAGTAGCTTCAGGAATTACCTCCATTATTGCAACTCCGCATCACCTGAACGGACATTACAACAATGAACCAAAGGTAGTCAATCAGGCTGTTTATATGTTTCGTGCCGAGCTTGCCAAACGAAATATCCGTTTGCAGATTGATCCCGGTCAGGAGATCAGAGTGCATGATAGGCTGATTGAAGACTTGTATGCAGGAAAGTGCTGCACACTTGCCGGTAGCCGTTATATGTTGCTGGAGTTGCCCTTTGGTCATATTCCCTCACAGTTCCCCGGAATACTGCACGAACTGCGAATCGCGGGAATTACCCCTATTATCGCTCATCCGGAACGCAACCTTGTCATTTTGAAAAAGCCATTGCTGTTGTCCGAATACTTGTTTCAAGGTGGACTATGCCAGCTTACGGCGGAATCATTCACTGGGCTTTTCGGGCGAAAAGTTCAGAAGTGGTGTTTTCATTTTTGCAAAGAAAACGGGTTTCATTTCATTTCATCAGATGCACACGATACGAAACATCGAACGTTCAAACTGGATGTCGTATATCCGTTGCTCGAAAGACGTTTGGGACGTTGCTGCATTCAACATTTTCAAGATAATGCACAATCCATATGGAATAATCAACGTATTTCGGCTGTATTACCAGCCAAGAAAAAGCGCAGCTTTTTATTCTGGTGAGCAGCTACTGATGTACCAAATACATAGTCACTTAATATGGCTGACTTAAATGGGAGGAAAATCGAATGGAACTCAAAGAGTATTTACACATTTTACGTAAACGCATCTGGATTATTGTTGCCTTCGTAGCTGTGGCTTGTATTGGTGCAGGTGTCAAAAACTACTTTTTTACTGTACCGATCTATGAAGCAGGCGCCAAATTAATCGTCAACCAGGCATATAATGCCCAAGGTGTTCCAAGTTTGGATATTGGAACTATTCAGACAAACATCAAAGTGATCAACTCTTATATGGAGATTATTAAATCTTCTGCAATCCTCGATAAAGTGGCATCTACATACCCCGATCTTGGTATGACTGGTAATCAAATAGGGCAGAACATCCGAGTTTCCACCGCCAATGAGTCCCAGGTTATGAGTCTAACGGCTACGGGACTATCATCCGAAAAAGCCGCAAAAACCGTAAACGCAGTTGCGAAAGTGTTTAAATCTCAAATCCCCGTAATTATGAAAGTAGACAATGTCACGATCCTAAGTGAAGCGAAACCTACGGATTCCTCCAATCCTATTAACGTCAACCCCATCATCAATATTTTGATCAGCTTTATTGTGGGCCTACTACTGGCAGTAGGGTTTATATTCCTGCTGGAATATTTGGATGACACCTTGAAAACGGAAGATGAATTGGAGAAAGAATTAAATCTCCCTGCACTTGCTGTCATCTCCAAGATAAGAAAAGAAGAGAGCCGTATGTCAAAACAGTCATCCATATCTCAAAAACAGGTAGGTGATGGACAGTATGTCACGATTAACCAATGAACGAGTAGGCCTGGTAACGATGGCTAATCCCAGATCCACTTCATCAGAAGCTTATCGAAAGCTACGAACCAATATTCAGTTTTCATCCATAGACAGTCAGATTCAAACGATCATGATTGCCTCGGCATCCTCAGGGGAAGGGAAAACTACGACGATTGGCAATCTGGCAGTCACCTATGCGCAGGAAGGGAAAAAGGTTCTGGTAATGGATACGGATCTCCGTAAACCGGCAGTACATCTGATGTTTAATGTGCCCAACCATGTAGGCCTAACCAGTGTGTTATCGAGTCAATACAAAGTGACGGAAGTGCTTCGGGAAACCGGAGTGGAAGGTCTTCATGTCTTATCTTCCGGGCCAATTCCCCCTAATCCTTCGGAGATGATCGGATCACGTAAGATGACAGCACTCCTTGAAGGCTTGAAGGAAGAGTATGACGTTATTCTCTTCGATACACCACCGGTTCTAACCGTGACAGATGCATTGATTATCAGTTCATTGTGTGATGGTGTCATTCTTGTGGTGAATGCAGGCAAGGTGAAAAAGGATCTGGTCAAAAAGGCGAAGGCTCATCTTGAACATGTGAATGCACGTATTCTGGGCGCTGTGCTGAACAATGTGCAGGTTCCGAAAAGCCGCAATAACAGTTACGGGGAAAAATAACAGGCAAGACAATGGAGTTTCATTTTCAAATCATTTTAAAAGGTCATGTCTACTATACCTCTATCAAGGTAGGCACTCGGTCACACTGTGGGTAGTGTACCTTAGACGTGTATCGTCAGGGGTGTGATGTGAGGAGGGGTTCAATGCCCTATTTATGAATGATATGTTTCATGTTTTCATGGTTTTGAGTTAAATAAAAAAACTAAATGGATAGGGTGATATCTATGACAAAGGTGAGAAAAGCAATTATCCCTGCTGCTGGATTGGGAACCCGTTTTTTACCTGCTACAAAGGCAATGCCTAAAGAAATGCTCCCTATTGTGGATAAACCGACTATCCAGTACATCGTTGAAGAGGCGGTTGCTTCCGGGATCGAAGATATTATCATCGTGACGGGAAAAGGAAAACGTGCGATTGAAGATCATTTTGACAGTGCGTTTGAACTGGAGCATAACCTCCTTGAGAAAGGGAAACTCAGTTTACTGGAAGAAGTCCGGAAGTCCTCCAACGTGGATATCCATTACATAAGACAGAAGGAAGCCCTTGGACTTGGGCATGCGGTCTGGTGCGCCCGGAATTTCATAGGCAATGAACCCTTTGCCGTGTTGCTTGGCGATGATATCGTCGTGTCGGAAGTGCCATGCCTGAAACAGCTCATCCAGCAGTATGAAAAGGTAGAGCAGTCGGTGCTTGGCGTGAAAACGGTAAGTCCAAGTGAAACATCACGCTATGGGATTATTGATCCGTTGCACACAGAAGGACGTTTATCTTCTGTTAAGAGTATGGTTGAAAAGCCTCCACTAGGTTCGGCGCCGTCTAACCTGGCCATTATGGGAAGGTACATTTTGACTCCGAAAATTTTTGAGTATCTGGAAGAGCAAAATGTCGGTGCAGGAGGGGAAATTCAGCTTACAGATGCGTTGCAAAAGTTGAATATCGATCAAGGAATCAGTGCCTATGACTTTGAAGGTTCCCGCTTTGATGTAGGGGAGAAACTGGGGTACATCCTTACGACTTTAGATTTTGCACTCAAAAATAAAGAGTTGCGTGCACCGGTGCTGATGGCAATCGAAGAGATTCTAATGAAGGAACAAATGAATCAAATCCTTGTAGCTGGAGGGGATAGTCTGTGAAGATATCAGGACCGGAATACTTTGGGAGTGGGGAAACCTTGGTTAAAGAGGGGAATGCCGCAGTACTTGAGCAGCCATACTCACAACGTGTTGGCGGGTATACGGATGTGATGAAGCCATTGGCCGATTTTGTTATCGCCATTCTGCTGCTGCTGATGACATTACCGGTCATGCTACTTTCGGCTATTTTGATCAAACTGGATTCCAAAGGTCCTGTCATCTTTAAGCAGGAACGGTACGGGAAGAACGGGGTCAAATTTAACATTTATAAATTCAGAACGATGCGCACAGATGCGCCGAAATATGGCCTTTCTCCAACGACCAGCAATGATCCAAGAATCACAAGGTTAGGTAGAATACTGCGCAAGACGAGTCTGGACGAACTGCCGCAGCTGCTCAATATTATCAAAGGCGATATGAGTTTTATCGGCCCAAGACCTGAGATGAAACGTATTGTGGAGGAATGTTACACCGATCTGGAACGCAGGCGTTTTCTGGTGAAACCGGGAATTACGGGATTGTGGCAGGTGAGCGAGGCTCGGAAGGAGCCTATTCACCATAATCTCCAGTATGACTTCCACTATATCTCGAATGTATCCATGAAAATGGACATTACGATCATTTTTAAAACTATCGGTGTAATGATTAAAAGCAACACCTTTTGACCATTTTGGATCATAATTTGGAGTGTGATGTAATGAAACATATTGTAGTGACAGGTGCTGCCGGATTTCTGGGCTCTCATCTCGTGCAATCTTTGATCGGCCAGGGCCATCGGGTTACAGGGATCGATAATCTTTCAACAGGTGTGATTCGCAATCTGGCAGGGGTTATGGAGAACCCTAACTTTGTATTCCATGAAGCAGATGTTACACGTCCCGATACAATGGATATTTTCGTTGATCAGCAGGTGCACGAAGTCTATCATCTGGCTTCGCCTGCTTCACCTAAATTCTATCAAGCAGATGCGATTGGCACGATCTGGGTGAACACGCGAGGAACCTATCATATGCTGGAACTGGCTCGGGTCAAAGGAGCCAAGTTTCTGTATTCCAGTACAAGTGAAGCCTATGGCGATCCCGAGATTCATCCGCAGCCGGAGAGTTATCGAGGCAATGTAAATACGTGGGGGCCACGAGCTTGCTATGATGAAGCCAAACGGTTAGGCGAAGTTTTTTGTTATGAATACTACACAAAACAACGAGTTTCCGTGAAAGTTGCGCGTATTTTCAACACGTATTCTTCCGGGCTTCGCAATGATGACGGCAGAGTGATATCTAATTTTGTAACGCAGGCGCTGACGGGTCAAGATATTACAGTGTATGGAGATGGTTCACAGACCCGATCCTTCTGTTATGTGGATGATAACATTCGGGGATTACAAGCTTTCATGGCGGAAGATCGGGCTGATGGAGAGATTATCAATATCGGAAACCCTACGGAATACACGATTCTTGAGGTCGCTCATTTGGTGAAACAGCTCACACAATCGGACAGTAAGGTTGTATTCTTGCCTTTACCTGAAGATGATCCGAAGGTTAGACGTCCAGTGATTGATAAAGCTCGTGAAATATTAAACTGGGAGCCGGAGATTGGTCTGGAAGAGGGATTGAAACGCACGATAGAGCACTATCGATCGATGCTGCAGGTACAGGAAACTTGATTACACTGAACTGATAACAATGAAGCTGAATAAAAGCGAGTTGAGAACCGTGCAAACTATATTGATTGCTCACAGTTTATATCCACCCCATATTATTGGGGGAGCCGAGATATCGACACAGATTTTGGCCCAGACGCTGGAGTCCAGTTATGACGTTAAAGTCATTACAGTTGGTGGACACAAGGAGGGCGGGGTGCAGACGGATACAGTGAACGGGATTGAAATCTCGCGGCTACCATTTAATAATCGGTACTGGATCGGTGATACAGCAAGGAAGGCCAGCACTTCTGACAAAGTGTTATGGCGTATCCAGGATATTTTTAATGTGAAGCAGTACCAGCATATTAAACAATATCTGATGATGAAACGTCCTGCTCTGATCCACACTCAGAATATACCGGGACTAAGCCTTGCGATCTGGAAAGCGGCGTTTGAACTGAACATCCCGGTTGTGCATACCCTGCGCGATTTTTCGTTAATTGAACCCATCGCGATCTCGGCATATTCCAGGTTCTACAGACAGATTTCCAAACACTACAGCCGCAGAGTTTCTTCCGTTATTGGCATATCCGAGCATGTGCTTAACAAGCATATCGAACTGGGGTTTTTCGCGCACGCGTCCAAACATGTCATTCATAACATTGTTGAGCGGGATAATCAGGTTCAGCATGTTAATGCGGGGAAAACGGTTCGTCATGAGCAACCCCTGCACGTTGGATATTTTGGACAACTAACCGAGGTCAAAGGAGTTCAGTATCTGATTGAAGCAGTGCAAAAGCTCGATCAGCAGATTGTGGGGAAGCTGTTCATCCATGGGGATGGCCCTCTGCTTCACACATTACAAGAACTTGCAGGGGCTGATCCCCGGATCGTGTTCGTGGGCAAAATCGATAAAAAGGAGATCACTTCCCAGATGAAAAAGATGGATCTCACGATTGTACCGTCCACCTGGGATGAACCTTTTGGCAGAGTGGTCATCGAATCGTATCAAGCAGGTACGCCAGTTTACGCTTCCAAGGTTGGGGGCATGCCCGAGATTTTGCTGGATGCGGATACCTTCTCTTTCACCGCCCATCGTGCGGATTCGATCCGTGACGCAATCCTCCATTATTACGCCTTATCTGAAGCGGAGAAAAATGAATTAATGCTACAATGCTGCGAACACAGCTTATCCTTTAATGAAGATTATCTTCTCACCAGACATGCGATCATCTACGAGAAGTTAATTGGAGGTGAAGGCTAAGATGTACATGACTTCTCTGAACGTCAAATCGCCATCATTAGTTCAAGCGAGGTCTGATGCGCCTTCCTCAGTCATCATGATGTTGATTCATTTCTTACTGCTCTATCTGTCCATTTATGGTCTGATTTCGATCTATGTCGATAATATTGTGATTCGTTCGTTAAAGGATGCAGGCATGTTGCTACTTGCGGTATACACACTTGCCCGGGTATATCGCCAGCAGATTCATTTTCTGAATCTATTCCTGTTTATACTGGCCTCCCTTATCGTGCTCGGATCGTTAAATGTACTTGTCGGTTCCAGCGTGGTCACGTTAGTCTATGGAATCAAAATTACGCTTTTACCGCTGGTGATGCTGTTTGCAGGCATGTTTATGGCCAAGCAGGGTGGAATGTACGCATTTGCCAGAACCAATCTGGTTATTTTTATTATGCTCATTGCAGGATGGTGCGCTCAATATGCGCTGGGTATAGAAAAGTTAATCACTATGGGATTCGTATACGGCGTAAACATCAAAAACTATCTTGAGGGTGTGCCGCGTTTATCCTCCATTACGTACTCGCCGGATGGTTATGCGTATGCACTGTTAATGACAGGCATCATTGCAGAACAAACCAAGCTGGCAGTGAAGCACCGTAGCTTTCGCCTGATGATCCAGTTGCTGACGATCGGCTTTTTGCTTTTATCTACGATTCGATCGGCTTTATTGCTCTGGTTTGTATATCAGGTGGTTCTTTTTTTAATTCAGATTCGCAAGTACAGCAAAAAGAATATGTTAGTTCTGGCGGTTGTTTTTCTGACACTGCCTGCAGTTGTGTTTTTCGGAGGCAGGTTCCTGCAGTCCAAAAATCTGCTCTCCAGTTCATCCCTGCTTGATCGATTACAGATATGGGGAAGCAGCCTGACCTCGCCATTCACCATGAATGGCATGATCGGCAACGGAATTGGTTCGGTTGGTGCTGCCAGCCGGCGCACACATATGATGGGTCTGAACTCCAGTAATTTTGCAGTGGATAACCAGTACTTTTCCTTGTACGAACAGACAGGTTGGATCGGTCTTACCTATTTTTTGATGTTATTCATGTGGTTGTTGATCACACTGGTTAGACGAATGAATGCCTCACCTTACTCGGCAGGTTCCAGACTTCCTCAGGTGGCTATAGCCCTCGGCGCAGGAGTGGCTGCGGCAAGTATGACGACCAACGTTCTTGAGTTGTTTCCTGCGAACGTTTTTTTCTGGATGTTCATAGGCATAGCTCTGTATCAGCATCGTAATGCAGGTGATATACCATATAAAGCGGGTGAGCGAAAATGAAGGTTTTGCACATCGGAGAATATGTGGTGGGCGGTGTTGCCACGTATTTAAACGAGCTGGTGTCCTACCAGCGTAACCGGTTTGAGGTTTATGTATTGATGAGTGATTATAACTCGGCAAAGGATTTTGATCTGGAGCCAGAGCATATCTTTCGTTACAGTTACAAACGCCACCCGAAACACTTTTTCTCAGCGATGAGACAGATTCACCAAGCTATTCGGCGGATCGAGCCGGATATTATTCATGTACACAGCTCATTTGCGGGTATGCTCGCAAGGGGCTTATTTTTTTTCACACCGCGCAAAGCGAGTATCTTTTACTGCTCACATGGCTGGTCTTTTTTGATGGATACCAAACCCCTGCATAAAAAGGCTTATTTCATGATCGAGAAAATACTGGAATTCAAAACAGACTATATCGTGAACATTTCAAAATATGAGATGCAGCAATCGATTCGCATGGGCATGTCTCCAGCCAAATCCCGATTCGTTTATAGTGGCCTGCGTGACCGCAAGTCTCACAAGCCTCAAAATCATGAAGAGCAGCCGCAAGTAATTGTGCAAAAAGATCAGGAGCAAGAGGATGACAGCATGATTCGGCTCTTGTTTGTGGGCAGATACGATCGGCAGAAAGGACTGGATCTGCTGCTGGATGCATTCAGGCAGTATCCCGAGCTGCAGCAGCGTATTCAGTTATACATCATTGGAGACAGCGTATTGGAAAAAAATGAATGGACCTTTACCGACAATATGATCCGGTTAGGGTGGGTCAATAATGCAGAGATTGATCACTATTACGAGCAGTGTGATGCGATCATTATGCCTTCCAGGTGGGAAGGGTTACCCTTGGTCGCGCTGGAAGCAATGAAAAATCACAAACCCGTCATCGCTAGCAATCGGGCCTCGTTGCCAGAGCTGGTGACGCATGGGGAGAATGGCTACATCTTTGAACTTGAACGACTCGAAGGGTTGAGAGAGATTCTAATGCAACTTGATAAAGAAACGTTGGCAACTATGGGTGAAGCGGGATATCAGGTGTATAAAGAGAAGTTCAGCTCGGATCGAATGAATGAGGAGTTCGTGAGTCTCTATTATGAAGCGAGAAATGTAGAAGTTAGCTTCCAAACCGCGGGGCCGGCTTCCCGTTTGGAAATTTCAAAGAGAAATGGAGATTAACATGAATACAATCTATATCAATGCCCGTTTCCTGACACAGACCGTTACCGGGGTTCAGCGATATGCCATTGAACTCGTGAAGGAAATCGATAATTTGATTGACGCTGGAGAAGTAGACGGTACGAAAGTAGAGTTTTGCCTGCTCTCACCCGCGAATGTGGTTACTCATCTTGAACTGAAACATATTCGGCACCGGATTGTTGGCAGACTGAAGGGACATGTGTGGGAACAGCTGGAGTTGCCATTTTACGCGAAAAAAGGATTGCTAATTAACCTGTGTAACACAGGCCCGGCATTCAAACGCAATCAGGTCGTGACGATCCATGACGCTTCTGTATTCAGTTATCCGAAGGCATTTTCCTTCGCGTTTCGGTCATGGTATCAGTTTTTAACGGTTCGCTTAGGCAAGATATCCAAAAAGGTCATTACAGTGTCTAACTTTTCCAAAGGTGAACTTATTCAACACTGCAAAATTGCCGCTCAGAAGGTATCCGTTACACACCTGGGCATCGATCATATTCATCACAGGCAGGCGGCTCAAGGCACACTTGAGAAATATGGGATTAACTCCCCGTATGTACTGGCTGTCAGCACGATGAATCCTTACAAAAACTTTAAGCTGATCTTGGAGATTTTACCTCAGGTGAAAGCACAGAATTTGAGTGTTGTCATCGTGGGCTCCAAGAACAGTAAGGTGTTCAGCAATCATGCTGTGAATGATTCGGAAGGTGTGAATTGGGTAGGGTATGTGACGGATGAGGAGTTAAAAGCGCTCTACGAACATGCCACCGGTTTTATTTTCCCATCCTTGTACGAAGGGTTTGGCTTACCGCCACTGGAGGCGATGGCGCTTGGTTGTCCGGTTATCGTGTCTTCCCGTGGTTCGATCCCGGAAGTATGCGGAGAGGCAGGACTGTACTTTGACCCTCATCATCCGCAGGAAGCAGCTTCACGTCTGGTAGAGATGATGTCTGATCCGGAGCTTGGACAGCGAATGTCCATTCAGGGCAAAGAGCACTCGGCCTTCTTCTCCTGGAACAAATGTGCCAAGGATACGGTCAACATTATTATGAGCACGGTGTAAGCATGCCAAATGTATTGTTGTGAGGGAGATAAAGCTATGAACAAAGTGTTTGTTGCGATTGATTTCCCGCCTGAAAAGGGAGGGATTCATGATTATGCCTACGGGCTGATATCACAGATTCCAGCAGAAGAGACAACGGTGCTGACCAATAAAATAAATAATACCGCAGAGTCCGAGCAGTTTGACCGGAAGAGTGATTTTGAAATCATTCGGAAACGTATTTTTTCGGATTCTAATAAATGGCTGTTGATTCTCTCGCAGCTTGTTCTGGTCATGCAACTGATTTTGTTGAAATGGCGCAAAAAAACAGATGAGATTCATTTTGTGAATATATTCCCGGTTGGCTTAGCCGGTCCATTCATGAAATTCCTTTTTCGAGTAAAATACTTTCCTTATGTTCACGGCCTGGATGTGATGGGGATGGTTAATAGCCGATTATTCCCACTGCTGTTGTTCATTCTGAAGCGTGCGGACAAGGTGATTGCCAATAGCCAGTATACGAAGTCGAAGCTGGTTGAACTGGGGATTTCGGATTCTCAGATTGTCATTATTCCACCGGGACTTAATGTGAACAAGTTAAACGCGGATACAGGGAGCCAGGGGGATTTACGGGATAAGTATGGTCTGCATGGCAAAAAAGTGATGATCACCGTCTCGCGACTTGTGGAACGCAAAGGTCATGATGTCACACTGAAAGCCGTGAGTCAGGTTATTACGCATATTCCTGATCTGAAGTATGTTATCTGCGGAGATGGGCCGTATAAGGGAGAACTCGAACGACTGGTAACTCAGTACGGACTCGAATCTGTTGTTGTATTTACAGGACGTACTACAGACGATGAGCTTCAGCAATTATATGAATGTGCGGATCTCTTCATTATGCCAAGCCGGGATATCAAGGAGAAGGGTGACGTGGAAGGGTTCGGGATTGTATTCCTGGAAGCCAACTATTATCGATTACCTGTCATTGCAGGCAACAGTGGCGGTATTCCCGACGCCGTGAAGGACAATATCACCGGTTATCTCGTAGACCCGGTTAATGATCAGGAGATTGCTGCGCGTATCGAACAATTAATGACCGACGATGGGCTAGCCAGAGCGATGGGGGATAACGGATACGACTGGGTGGTCAACTATTGTTTGTGGTCGCATCGTGGAAAGTTGTTGAAGCAATTAGCCTAAATATCAATGTGATTGGGGTGAGAGCATGAGGGCTTCTGTAGCCATTTGTACACACAACAGAGCGGTAGACACTATGCAGGCTGTTGAGAGTGTATTGAAAGGAGATACCGATCCTGCCGATTACGAAATTTTGGTCATAGATAATCATTCGACAGATCATACTAGGGATTTATTTGATTCGTCTCACATGCCGGAGCATGTAAGGTATATTTTTGAACCACAATTAGGCCTTTCTTATGCAAGAAACCGAGCAATCAAGGAAGCAAAAGGTGAGTTTATTTTATTTCTGGATGATGATGCATTGGCATGTCCTACTTGGATAAACGAAGTCATTAAGATATTTGATATGGATTCCCGGATTGGTTGTGTGGGTGGGAAAATCGTTCCTATATGGGAGGGCGGAAGGCCCGAATGGATACCACAAGATATTGTGAGCTTGTACACACTAATGGATTTCTCTGAAAAAGTTGTTGAGATGCCTGCGCCTTCTATTCCTTTTGGGGCCAATGTAGCATTCAGAGTGAGTATTTTCGAAAAGTTAGAGCCGTTTAGAGAAGATTTGGGGCGGGTTGGTACAAATCTAATGTCAAGTGAAGAGAGTGAGCTAATAAGTCGAGTCCGCCAAGAACATAAAGTTTTCTACAGTCCATATGCAGTTGTTGAACACAAAATAGCAAAAAACAGATTAACCAAACGTTGGCTATTACGCCGGGTGTATTGGCAAGGTATAAGTGATGCCACGCGGTATAAGAAAAGTGCATGGGGCGTATTCAAACATACGATAAGAATTGTGCAAGCAGCTCTATTAATCGTCATCTCTTTCAATAATGTGCAGAAAGTCATGAGTGAGATGGCTAAAATATCTTATCGGAACGGCACGATTGTGGGATCTTTCCGAAATGGCAGAGGGCTGAACACCTGATGAACATGGCGATTGCCCGAAAACCAAGGCAGCGAAGCATTATTCAGACCATTGTCATGACAAGCATGGCTAATATTCTCATTATGGCTGTGACTACGCTAACTTCCATTATTACAGCTCGCATGTTCGGAGCGACGGGGAAGGGAGAGCTTGCGGCTGTTTTATTCTGGCCTGCATTCATTTCAGGTCTGGCCGCATTTGGTCTGCCCACCTCGTTAATTTACAATGTCAAAAAAAACAGCCAGCAACTCCCTGTCTATATCAGCATGAGCTTTGCCGTTCAGATTCCGATCAGTATCATCGCTGGGGTGATCAGTTGGTTTGGTATCCCTATCTGGCTATCAGCATATTCAGAATCTGTCATTACCATTGCAAGGTGGTATACCGTATCCATGGTTCCAGTGATGCTGTTCATGGGTGTGCTTGCGGCAGCCGCACAAGGTACCGACAAGTTCCATATTTATAATCTGTCGCGTTTGCTGGCTCCCTTATTGAATCTTGCAGGGTTGGTACTACTGTGGGTAGCGCAGGTATTAACCGTGGAACGAGCCATTATTATCAGTTTTGCCAGCACT
Source organism: Paenibacillus cucumis (ex Kampfer et al. 2016) (assembly GCF_019748695.1). Classification (NCBI taxonomy): domain Bacteria; kingdom Bacillati; phylum Bacillota; class Bacilli; order Caryophanales; family Paenibacillaceae; genus Paenibacillus; species Paenibacillus cucumis (ex Kampfer et al. 2016). The sequence goes on from NZ_JACLIC010000010.1 coordinate 201,742, forward strand.
ATACTGGTGTTGACCTGTTATATGATTGCCATGCGTCAGCAAATATTCAGTTCCGTCAGCAAGCTGGTAGCTCAGATTCGAACGGGGATTCATCTATTCAGCTATGGCCTTCGTGTATATGGGGTAGAGTTGCTAGGCGCGTTGTATAGCCAGTTTGACAAAATTATTATTTTGGCTCTGCTGACACCCAAAGATTTCGGGTTATATTCGGTTGTGTTTGCCCTATCGCGTATGTTTAATGTTGTGCAGACGGCCATCACCAATGTCATATTTCCAAAGGTAGCCGGCATGGAGCAGCAACAGGTGTTGTCTCTTGTTGGCAGAGCTTTCCGCATTAGTATGGTACTTATGACGATCATCATCATACCGAGTATGCTGATTGGTCGTTTTTTTATTGGCTTGTTGTTTGGCCCGGAATTTCTGGAGGCCAGCGGTGTATTCTATCTGTTGTCTCTGGAGTGTATCGTTGGCGGAGGATCTTGGATTCTGGCTTCGGCTTTTAATGCGCTCGGTAGACCAGGCGTTATCGTGCTTCGGCAGGTCATCGCACTTGCTGTGACCATTACGTTGTTCTTTGTGCTTACGCCCATGTTCGGGTTATACGGTTTAGGGCTGGCGTTGTTACTTGGTTCCTTCGTCCGTATGCTGATGTCATTAATATCCGTTTCGATTATTTTCAAAATGCCGATGCACAAGATGTTATATAACAAGGAAGATATGGCCTTCCTCAAGCAAAAATGGAGAGAAAAAAATCTATTTAAAGGAGCCAGAAGAGATGTCAAACGTGCAAAAGATTCATCCCATGGATGAGTTGAAAAAACGACTTGAATCGATCCTTGAAGTTGTGCCTCCTCATTCGAAGATCTATTACATTGATTATCCCGTTCACAGCAATTGTGGTGATCTGCTTATTATGAAAGGAACAGAGGCTTTTTTCAAAGACCATCATATTCATGTGTCTCAACGATACAGCGTCCATGACTTTCATGACCAAGTTGAAATTCCCCAGGATCATATTATTGTTCTTCATGGTGGTGGGAATTTCGGTGATTTATACGAAGCTCATCAATCATTAAGAGAACGTATCGTTCAGCATTACCCGCATCATCGAATCGTGATTCTTCCTCAGACGATATTTTATAAGGATCAAGCTATTCTTCAAAGAACTGCATCTGTTTTTGCTCAGCATACAGATCTGCATATCTATGTTCGCGATGAGATATCGTTTCAAATTGCCTCGGATCATTTTTCCAACTCTAAGGTGAACTTAGTTCCCGATATGGCGCACCAATTATGGCCGATGGAGATCCAGCGTAACTCTCGTAAAGAGAGATTGAATTTCTTTAGAACTGACATTGAACAAACAGCAGCTCAACAATCTCTGAATTCCGCAGAGCAGCAAGGAGATTACCTGGATTGGCCCACCTTGTACAACAAATATGAGCGAAAGCTAATCTACTATATCAGTAAAGGGTTGAAGAAACCTGCTTCGCGAGCCCTCTCCCAATTCATATGGATGAAATATAGTGACTACCTTGTGAATAAGGCGGTACGCTGCTTCTCGGATTATCGCATGATTCACACATCCAGATTACATGGTCACATCCTGTCTTGTCTGATGGCGAAGCCTAACCTATTGATTGATAACTCTTATGGGAAGAATTCGGGATATTACCGGATATGGACACATGAAGTGAACACAGCCAATATGGACTCCTCTTCCAAGGCGAGTGCTCCGCCCGTGACCAAGTATATGGAATCAACGGCAACCGTATAACGAACGAAAAGCTGTCCCGTATCACCTTAAAATATATAGAGTGGAGTGGTTGCATTGAGAATCGTACTTCTCTCCGGTGGATCAGGTAAACGGTTATGGCCTTTGTCCAACGACACGAGATCCAAGCAATTCCTGAAGGTGCTTGAAGGCGAGGACGGACAGACGGAATCGATGGTACAGCGCGTATGGAGGCAATTGCAGCACACGGGGTTAAGTGGCCAAGCAACGATTGCAACGAGCAAACCGCAGGTGGAGATTTTGCGAAGTCAGTTGGGTTATGAAGTGGATCTAGTCGTTGAGCCTGAACGAAGAGATACCTTCCCCGCAATCGCCTTGGCGGCCGTATATTTGTACTCCGTGCAGGGAGCCAGCTTAAATGAAACGGTAGCCATGCTTCCGGTTGATCCCTATGTGGAGGAGTCATTCTTTTATAAAGTAACAGAGCTGGAGGACGTGCTGGATGACTCCGGTGCAGAGCTTGCGTTAATTGGCGTGAAACCCACGTATCCTTCGGAAAAGTATGGTTACATCATTCCAGAACGGTCTGAAACTAAAGAAGAACAACGTTACGCCAAAGTATCCCGTTTTCAAGAGAAACCCCGTGAAGCTGAAGCGGCAGAGATGATCGAACAATCTGCCCTTTGGAATTGCGGGGTTTTTGCATTCAAACTCAATTATTTGATTAATCTGCTCATCTCGCTTGAACTGCCTATCCAGTATGAAGAAATGTTGAAACAGTACGGGAGACTGCAGAAAATCAGCTTTGATTATCAAGTGGTGGAGAAGGCTCAGCATATTGTGGTTACACCTTACGAGGGGTACTGGAAAGACCTTGGCACATGGAACACGCTGACAGATGAGATGAGTACCAATATTGTGGGCAAAGGTGTCATGACGAACAGTACGGTGAACACACATCTGATTAATGAATTAAACATTCCGGTCTGCGTACTGGGAGTATCCAACTTGATCGTGGCAACAAGTCCTGATGGCATTCTGGTCAGTGAAAAAGAGGCGAGCCCTCAGATCAAGGAAGTGTTAAAAGATAGCGCTGAGCGCCCCATGTATGAAGAACGTCGTTGGGGCTGTTACAGAGTGCTTGATTACACACGCAATAAAAAAGGCGAAGAAGTATTAACCAAACGCATCATCATCGAGCCCCATAAAAACTTTTCGTACCAGTACCATCTCAAACGAAATGAAGTATGGACCGTTGTCTCGGGACAAGGTGAATTCATTATGGACGGCGAGCTCAGACCGCTTCATCAAGGAGATGTCATTGTGATTCCGGCAGGAGGGAAGCACAGTGTCAAAGCGTTGAGCGAACTCGAAATTATTGAGGTGCAGATGGGCAGTGAACTGGTGGAAGAGGACATCGTTCGCGTTGAGATGGAATGGGAAGATATTATCCAAAATTGCGTGAATTGGGGGAAAACAAGATGAATATTGCGGTGATTGGAACAGGCTACGTAGGTCTGGTATCAGGGGTTTGTTTTTCGGAGATTGGCAACCAGGTGATCTGTGTAGACAACAATGAGGAAAAAGTACAAATGCTGAATGAGGGCATCGTTCCAATCTACGAACCTGGTCTTAAAGAGTTGATGATTTCCAATATGCAAGCAGGTAAACTGTCGTTTACCTCAAACATTGGTGAGGCGATACACCAGTCAGATATTGTCTTTATAGCCGTAGGTACACCTTCTCTACCAAACGGTGAGGCGAATCTGAGTTATGTAGAGCAAGTGGCTATGGAGATCGGCACCCATCTCGAAAACTACAAAATCATCGTGACTAAAAGCACGGTTCCTGTAGGTACCAATGACCGTATCCGCGATCTGATTCGCAGTATATCCTCCCAGCCATTTGACGTGGCCTCTGTTCCCGAGTTTTTGCGAGAAGGCTCCGCAATCAAGGATACGCTTAACCCTGACCGGATTGTCATCGGCACCAGCAGTGATCGGGCCATCCAGACGTTAAAGAAACTTCATCGGCCCTTGACAAGTAATCTGATTATTACAGATATCCGCTCAGCGGAGATGATTAAATACGCATCCAATGCTTTTCTGGCAACCAAAATATCATTTATTAATGAAATTTCGAATATTTGTGAGAAAGTTGGGGCGGATGTTACACGTGTTGCAGAAGGCATGGGGTACGATAAACGCATCGGGTCTGCTTTTTTGAAGGCAGGGATCGGTTATGGCGGCTCTTGTTTTCCTAAAGATACACAGGCGCTGATCCAGATTGCAGGTATGGTGGATTATGATTTCAGGCTGTTGAAATCTGTAGTGCAAGTCAATCAGGACCAACGTATGCAAGTGATCTACAAACTGGAGGAAGCGCTGGGGTCACTCGCAGGCAAAACAATTGCTATCTGGGGACTGGCGTTTAAACCGGATACCGATGATGTGCGAGACGCACCAGCCATTGATATTGTTCAACATCTTATTGATGCTGGAGCATCGGTCAGAGCCTACGATCCGATTGCAACGGCTAACTTCCGTAAAGAGATCGACATTGCCTCGATTTCGTGGGAGGATAGCCCGCTTCATGCTGCTCAAGACGCGGATGCGCTATGTGTACTGACAGAATGGAAGGAATTTGCCCAGGTTGATCTGACAACCTTAGCCCAAACGATGAAGGATCCTGTGATGATTGATGGTCGTAATGTGTATAGTGCGGAGCAGATTCAAGCATCTGCTTTCCACTATTATTCTGTCGGACGTCCAGGTCTCGTGAAGGTGGAAGGGAAAGCACCAGCAATTATCTAATCTGCCAGTGAATATCAACAATATGAGTGAGGAAGATCCCCATGAAAAAGTGGATGAAATGGACGGCTTGGATTGCTTCCCTTTTGATCATCGTTGTATTTGGTTATGCGATCTATCTCTATCAATCGGTTAAATCAACCGCTGATCAGATTTATGAGCCTCGTAATCCCGTAAAGCCTGTTTCGGTAACCGATGCGAAGGGCGGACTCCAGGTTGAACTCAATCGCAAAGAGCCCTTTAATGCCTTGATCCTGGGGGTGGATGAACGCCAGAATGATCGAGGACGTTCAGATACGATGATTGTTCTAAGTGTGAATCCGGGGAAAAAGAAAGTGCTGATGTTTAATATTCCGCGAGATACACGAACAGAAATTGTAGGACGCAACACCGAAGACAAAATCAATCACGCTTATGCTTTTGGGGGCGTGGATATGTCTCTTGCAACAGTTGAACAATTTTTGGGAATTCCCATTCACTATTATATGAAAGTAGATATGGAGGGGTTCTCCAAAATCATTGATCTTGTTGGTGGTGTGGATGTAAACAACCCGTTTGCCTTTGACTATGAGGGTAAACGTTATGAGCAGGGCAATATTCATCTGGATGGTGTCGCTGCTCTCGGATTCTCCAGAATGCGTTATGATGATCCGAAGGGCGACTTGGGAAGGAATGATCGTCAGCGAGAGGTCCTGAAGCAGATGCTCAAAAATACGATGCAATTCTCCAGTGTGCTTCACCTTCAGAATATGTTAGATGAGCTGGGTACACATGTCAGAACAGATCTGACATTTGATGAGATGAAAGAACTGCTTCTGGATTATCGTAGCGACCTGGAAGAAATCGATACAGTTGAGATCAAGGGAAAAGGCGAGAAGATCAACGGTATTTATTATTTTATTGTAGGTCAAGAGGAAAAGGAGCGCATTCACGGATTACTGACGCAGCACCTAGAACAGTAAGGGCAACGTTCGTGAAACAGCAAGGAAAGTGGTGAAAACATTGCTGAATGCGGAGGGAAGAGAAACAAGAAAACAGAAATATCAACGGAAGAATCGTTCGTATAAAATGTTGTTTTGGCTAATGCTGGCAGGGGTCTGGATTGCGATAATCTGGCTGATGTCTTCCCAATCCTATCAACAGCAAAATATTCAGCCATGGCTTCAACGTTTGACCAAACAGGTGCACATCGGGGTTACATTGCCCGATGTGCACCTGTTTTATAATGGTCACGAGTATTCACTAAGAGAAAGGCCTTATGCTTTTGTAGAATTCCTCTTTCGCAAGACTGCGCATCTGTTAATCTACGCTGTTCTCGCAGTATTAATCTATGGCAGTCTGCGTTACAAACGGGTGAGAGTCATAACTTGTATTACGGTGGCGCTGATGTTCGTTGCAGTGATTGCCTCCATTGACGAGTATATCCAACAGTTCAGCCCCAATCGTACGAGTTCAATCTGGGATGTCGGTGTAGACTTGATTGGTGGAAGTTGTGGCATCTCGGTTTATACAGGAATTCGAGCTTTGCTGGGTAGGAGACATCATTGATTTCCCAGGAAATGCATTGTGTAGTTCGGGCGTAGCTTCTACTTGTTTGCAAACCATCATACATATGGGGTAGGCAGGACAAGGGGGCTGAATGATGCTAAGAAGAAGAAACCGTAATGCACTGTTCAAAAAAAGTGGACTTATTTTATTTGTAGTGCTTTTGCTGTGGCTGATTATTAGGAGTGTACCTGCGCTGTTTCGTGCAGATGCGGCTACAGAGGCTGCTGCTGTGGCGGAAGAGTTTTACAAATACGAGCAAACGGGTGACTTCGGAAGCTCCTGGGAGCTTTTTCATCCTTTAATGAAAGAGCGATTTCCGAAGAGTGCCTATGTGCAGAATAGAGCTCACATTTTTATGCAGCATTTTGGTGTGCAGACGTTTGAACTGGAGATGGAACCGCCAGAGCGGGAATTTGATGTGGAGATCATTCAAGGCGTTAAGCCTTTTTCTGAAGCATACAAAATCAAAGTTACACAAACGTATTCCGGAACCTTTGGAAAGTTTGATCTTGTGCAGATCTGTTACCTTGTGCAGGATGGTAAGCAGTGGACGCTGTTATGGTATTATCCAGATGATAGGAAACACAACACTGAAACTTCATCGTGATGCATGATAGGGTGCAATATCAGGATGAGGAGTAAATGTTACATATGCTGTGATGTAAATGGAGGTTGAATATACCGTTTTGTATCATTAGTCCTTGACCAAGCGCTATAAATGCGAGACTTTTGTCGCATTTATAGCGTTTTTTTGAATTTTCAACCTAAATCCATGCTTAAAAAGCTTGACAATAGTCCCGGTGTCAAGTAAATTACGAATTAGGATACAAAATGTATCAATTTTCAGCGTCTAACGACAAATAACAGGGACTAGAGACTCCCTGTGAGGGGAAGGTATTCCATTGAATGAAACGGGCCGCTTTTACTGTGTCAGTTGTGGGATGATTGTGTCGGTCGCTAGAGACGCCGCCCAGAAGCCAGAGGGCAATGGAGGCAATCACGTGTTTCGTACTGGATTTTACCGGAGTGAAATGCCACTTGGATGCTGTGAGGCGTGTGTAGTTGAGTCAAAACGAGAAGGTAAGTCCCAGTTTGCAGGACAATATACTAAAGATTATGATACACTATGCTCATATGAGAAACGGGCATGAAATAAGCCCGTCCATGAAGGAGAGGATTGAATGCAGCAGGAGCCGGTCGTCCGACTTCAAGGCGTCAGTAAAATCATTTCCTCCCGATCATTGGTCAGTGACCTGACCCTGGATATTTCTCCGGGGCAGGTTTTTGGTTTTTTAGGACCAAATGGCGCGGGGAAAACAACAACGATTCGAATGATGGTAGGTCTGATGTCCATTAGTAAAGGAGATATTTTCATCTCTGGACACAGTGTAAAGAATGAGTTTGAAGAGGCGATAGCCCAGGTGGGGGCGATTGTGGAAAATCCGGAGATGTACAAGTTTCTGACCGGATATCAGAATCTGGTGCATTTTGCCCGTATGTCACCTGGCGTTACCAAGGAACGTATTGCAGAGACCATTGAGCGTGTGGGCCTAACAGCGCGGATTCATGACAAGGTAAAAACCTATTCTTTGGGTATGCGTCAGCGCCTTGGTGTCGCACAGGCTATATTACATAGACCTAAGCTGTTAGTTCTGGATGAGCCAACGAACGGTCTCGATCCACAGGGCATAAGGGAGTTGAGAGATTATCTGCGGCTCCTCACCCACGAAGAGGGGATCACCGTGTTTGTATCAAGCCATCTGTTGTCCGAGATGGAATTGATGTGTGACACCGTAGCTATTATTCAGAACGGTAAACTGATTGATGTTCGAAATCTGCGGGATGAGCAAGGTTCAGATGCTTTAATTGAAGTTGCGTTTGAAGTCGATGACGCTGAACGTGCTGTTGAACTCATGGAGGGTGAGGCAGTTATTCAGGGTAAGGTTATCGTGTTGTCTCTCTCTCGAGAACAAATTCCAGCGGTCAATGCCAAACTGGTACGTGAAGGCGTGCAGGTTTATGCCATTCGTAGTGTGACTCGTACGCTGGAAGATCAATTTTTGCAAGTGACTGGAGGTGGCGGCATTGGGTAGTTTCGGCAATCTGCTACTGAATGAAAATATGAAGGTGTTCCGTCGTGTACGTACCTGGATTATGTTAGCTATTCTTGTTCTGATCTCGTTACTCATGCCTGTCTTAATGAGAGAAGGCATGGGGTCAAGTGACACCTTGTTTTGGCAGCCTGCGGCTACAACAGTTCAGATTGCATTTTTTCTGAACACCATCTTCTGTGTAGTCATTGCAGCAGAAACAGTGGCGGGTGAATTTACATGGGGAACCATTAAACTGTTACTTATCCGACCATGGTCACGCAGTAAAATTTTGGCTTCCAAATATCTCACTGTAGTAGGCTTTAGTATATTAAGCACACTACTGGTGATTGGTATGGCCATGCTTAGCTCATATATTCTCTTCTCTCATGAGGTTTCGGTAGACAGCAGTATAATCGCAGCTGATGCGTTTACGAGATGGGGATATCTGTATATCGACTTGTTTATTACACTTGCGATTGCCTTTATGGTCTCCTCGGTATTTCGTTCAGGTGCACTTGCGATTGGTTTGTCCTTGTTTATTATGTTTACACAAAATATATTCTCACTGATCTTTAATCCGGATCGTTATGAATGGGCTAAATATGTTCTGTTCAATAATATGAACTTGAGCAAATATATGAACTCTTCATCGGATATGGGCTTGATGAATGGAGCAAGTGAGGGCATGACTCTCGGGTTCTCCCTGGCAGTTCTCGCTGCATATTATGTCATCTTTATGGTGATTTCCTGGGTTGTGTTCAACAAAAGAGATGTGGCAGGTTAACTCCTGCCTCTTTTTTGTTTTCATGTGGCATAGCTGTCTATTCAGGGTACATACTGGTATTGTAATGTTAGAATCATATTATCGTCGCAGTCACTTTGGCATGGCAGCGCATGGAGGGATCATTTTTCTTGATTAACAACAAATTTTACCGCATATGCACAGCAATTATTTTACTGTTGCTGATTGTGTATTTGGGGGATAAGGTCAACTTTATTTTCCGCCCTCTCACTTCGCTGATTCATATCATTATTATCCCGCTCTTGATTGCAGGATTTTTCTACTATCTGTTGCGTCCGCTCGTGGACTTCATGGAGCGGCACAAAATCAAAAGGGCACTGTCTGTCCTGATTATTTATGTGGCTGTTGGACTCCTCATCGCAGGATTCAGCGTTCTCGTGTGGCCTTCCCTGCGGGAGCAGTTATGGAATTTTATCGAAAATACACCTAAGCTTGTCTCATCTCTTGTAGAGCAGATTAAAGCACTGGAAAACAATCGTTTTCTTGCCCGTTACCTGCCTGAGAATTCGGACTTGTTTACCAGATTGTCCGATTATTTAAGTCAGGGGATTACGCAGGTTACGGATTATGTCTCTGGTCTGTTTTCCGTCGTGTCCAACTTGGTCATTATTTTGGCAACATTTCCGATTATGCTCTATTACATGCTCAAGGAAGGTGACAAATTTGGAACCAACTTGACGCTTTTATTGCCGAGACATTACCGAAAAGACGGAGAAGAGACGGTGCATGAAATTGATGAGGCTCTGAGCAATTATATTGTAGGCCGGGTTATCGTTAATGTGGCGCTGGGCATTCTCATGTTTATCGGTTTTCTTCTTATCGGGTTGCCTTATGCGCTATTGTTAACGGTTGTGTCCATTATTCTGAACTTTATCCCTTATGTAGGAGCGCTACTGGCGGCGATTCCTGTTGTGATTGTTGCTTTTATCGACTCGCCTTCCATGGCTCTCTGGTCTCTGATCATTATCGTCATTGCACAGCAAATACAGGATAATCTCATCTCTCCTTATGTGTATGGCAAACAGCTTGATATTCATCCGTTGACTACAGTGATCCTGTTACTTGTTGGAGCCGACCTTGGCAACATTCTAGGTATGATTATTATTATTCCGCTTTACATGATCCTTAAGATTATATTTAAGAAAATCCAGAACCGGATTGTTGAAGATCGAGCAGATGCCAAATAAGATGTAGGTAAGATATTTCATCCCTCAGCATAAAGAAAAGGTCTGTCCACATCGGAAATGACGTGGACAGACCTTTTAAATCAAACGTTTGTTTCTTTCTCGTCTTCATCGGTGTAGTCTGACATGTTCAGTGGTTCTTTCGGGACGATAGCCACCTTGTAGAAGCGATTTTTATCTTTTTCCAGCAGGACAAAGGTCAGGTTTTCGTATTCATACTCTTCCTGTTCGTTCATCTCCGGACGGTGACTGTACAGCCATCCACCAATCGTATCCCACTCGTCCGCATCAAGCGAAGACATGAACATATCGTTGACCTTGGACAGCGAAACCTTACCATCCATGATGATATAATGCTCATTCACAATCTGAATTTCTTCTTCTTCGTCTGCGTCGAACTCATCGCGAATCTCACCAACAATCTGCTCCAATACGTCTTCAATCGTTACAATCCCCGACGTGCCTCCATACTCGTCGACGAGAACAGCAATATGCACGCCATCCTTCTGCATTTTTTTAAGCAGATCCTTGACTGGAGTTGTCTCATGAACAGCCGAAACGGGCTGAATGAGGGAAGACAGGTCGACGGGTTCATCATTACCATACAGTTCTAAGAAAAATTGTTTCGTATTAATGATACCGATAATATCGTCTTTGCTCTCATTAACGACTGGAAAGCGAGTGTATTGCTCTTCGCGAATGATCTCTAGATTTTCCTCGTTCGTTTTATTTAGATAAAGGCAGACCATGTCGGTCCGGGGAACCATGATCTCTTTGGCCAGCATCTCATCAAATGCAAAAATTCGGCTAACATACCCAAATTCCGCCTGATTGATTTTACCACTCTCAAAGCTCTCGTTAATAATGATCTGGAGCTCTTCTTCAGAGTGTGCGTCTTCATGTTCCGAAGCAGGCTTGATGCCAAACAATTTGACCAGTTGGTTCGCAGAGCCGTTCAACAGCCAGATAAAAGGATACATCACTCGGTTAAACAAGATGATAGGACCGGATGTCAACAGTGCGACAGTCTCGGCTTTGCGGATCGCTATCGTTTTGGGTGCAAGTTCACCCACAACAACGTGTAAATACGTGATCGCTACAAAGGCAATGACAAAGGACAAAAATGAAGCGAGTGCATCTGGGATGCTCATGCTTTCGAACACCGGGTGGAGGATTTTCTCTACCGTGGGTTCACCGAGCCAGCCCAGTCCGAGAGACGTAATCGTAATCCCAAGCTGACAAGCAGACAGATATCCGTCTAGGTTAGCGACGGCCTGTTTCACAGCGAGCGCCCGTTTGTTCCCTTCTGCAATCATTTGGTCGATCCGACTCGGACGAACCCGTACCAGAGCGAACTCCACTGCCACAAAAAATGCCGATAACCCTATCAAAAGTGCAACCAAAACCAAATTTAACGCATACCTCTCACTGTCCATTCACTACTCTTCTCCTTTTATGTAATAAGTTTTAACGAGTATTATATCTAATTTTACGTAAGAAGACCACCTTTACCGGAAGAAAAGAGGAAGAGTCTGGAAAGGGAGTTGTGCAAAACAGTGTTGAAGTTAGGTTATGTAAAGTTTTATCTAAGTATTCGTTACGAATGAGGTCTACATTGGGTATCTATGATTAGCTGGGAACAATATCGTCAAAGCTGTTTAGAATGAGACCGAAGAAAAGGATGGAGATCCAGATTACGGAATATTACAAAACAGACAATTAAAATATTATAGCGTATGTACTAAGGGGGAGGCCACATGTTCTGGCTGGTCATTATTTTACTTGTTTTTATTTTTCAAGCGGCTACGATTCTCGTGCTGGAGTTCCGCAATCCAGCCAAAGCAGTGGCTTGGCTGTTCATCTTATTTTGTGTGCCCTTAATCGGATTCGTTGTGTATTATTTCGTGGCTCAGGACTACAGTAAACGCAAAAAGCTGCGAAAGGGCGGGTCCCGCATCTTCAGAGAAATGCGGGAAACGATCTGGAAACAGGCGCACATTATAGAAGAGATTGCCCAAATGCCAGGGGATAGGTATAACCACCAGCAACGTTTATTCAACCTGTTATCCCACTTGTCCGAGAGCCCGATTACGGGATGTAACCGGAGTAAAGTGCTTACCAATGGGGAAGAGGCATTTGCCGCTATGCTTAGAGAGATGGAGAAGGCGAAGCATCATCTACATGTCGAGTTCTATATTTTCAGAGATGATGTGATCGGTACTCGCTTTCAACAGGTCATGATCCGTAAAGCGCAGGAGGGAGTGAAAGTCAGGTTCATCTGTGACGGGCTTGGCAGTCATAAACTGAGCTGGAGTTTTATCCGCAAGCTTCAGGATGCAGGTGTTGAGTTTCATTTTTTCCTGCCACCGCTCATTGCGACGATTGATCGCAGAGTTAATTACCGAAACCACCGTAAAATTGTAGTTGTGGACGGGAAGGTTGGTTTTGTTGGCGGTATTAACGTCGGAGATGACTATCTGGGTCAATACCCGGAGGTTGGATTTTGGAGAGATACCCATGTGCAGATTGAAGGAGATGCCGTCTATTTCCTGCAAAGCACGTTTCTTAACGACTGGAAGCTGGCCTCGGGAAAACGGATTATGGAGCCGCAGCTCGGAGAGTTGTTTCCACCTCATATTTGCAGCGGCGGAGAACGAATTCAGATTTTAGGTAGTGGACCTGATCAAGATTGGGACGCCATTCAGGAGATGTGTTTTGGCGCGATTTCAGTAGCCTGTGAACGGATATATATTACAACACCGTATTTCATTCCTGATCCAGCTCTTTACGAGGCTCTCAAGACCGCTGCGGTCAGTGGAGTGGATGTGCGAATTATTATTCCGTATCAGTCCGATTCACGGTTAGTGCATCTGGCATCTCTTTCTTATGTTGAAGAGTTGCTACGTGCCGGTGTGAAATTTTATCAATACCGCAAAGGTTTTGTACATGCCAAAGTGATGATTGTCGATGAATTACTGGCGACAGTAGGGACGGCCAACATGGATATGCGCAGTTTCTTTTATAATTTTGAATTGACGGCTGTATTGTTTGAAAGCTCTGCCATTCATCGTCTGATGCATGATTTTGAACGTGACCTAGAGGAATGTAGCCAAATAGATACTTTCGCTTTCCAACATCGCTCACGTCTGCAAAAAGGGGCTGAAATGCTTTCTCGCATGCTTTCTCCGCTTCTTTAGCCGATTTAAGGCAGATTTCTGAAGATAAATTCACTTTTTTTGAATTTATCTTCTTTTTGCTAAGTCTTTTGCTCCAATTTGATCTTTTATGATATAATAGTTACATAAATCATGTCGTGATGAAGGAGGGGAGTCTGGGGAAACAGGCTCCCTTTTGCTCTCTTTTGGAAGTGTGATCCGGCAAGCAGTACATCTTGAATCTATTTTATATCGCCTTTAGATGCCCGTTTTGATGGTGGGTTAAAGTACATGAAGAATACAGTTTGGCTCGTTTTCTACATGCAGCTTCCCCGTGGAGTGATTTAATGGATATATAAAATGGATTCACATTCTGATTTTACGGGGGGGATACCATGTCCAATGTAACGGTGAAAGAATTAACGGCCAAGCAAGCCGACCGCGGCGTCAAAAGCTCGGTGTTTACGCTGAAATTTCTGCAACGTATTGTAATGATCCTGATCGGTGCTGTGCTCATGGCTGTATCGCTTGAAGTATTCCTCGTGCCAAACGGCGTCATCGACGGCGGTATCACGGGGATCTCGATTATGGTTTCAGAGCTTACACATCTGCCGCTGGGGATATTTCTGACTTTGCTCAATATGCCTTTTCTAATCCTTGGTTACAAGCAGATTGGTAAGACCTTTGCGTTATCTACTTTGCTGGGGATCGTCGTGATGTCTATCGGCACGTCTCTATTGCATGAAGTTCCGGCACTAACACCCGGTGAACCACTTCTGGGTGCTGTATTCGGCGGATTGATCCTGGGTGTGGGAGTTGGTCTCGTCATTCGTTCAGGTGGTTCACTGGACGGTACAGAGATCGTTGCTATTTTGTTTAGTGAGAAATCACCGCTGTCTGTGGGACAGATCGTATTGATTATTAACGTATTTATTTTCGCGGGTGCTGGATTTGTATTCGGCTGGCCGAACGCTCTGTACTCGATGATTGCCTATTACATTGCCATGAAGATGATTGATATCGTGAATGAAGGGCTGGATCAGTCCAAGTCGGTCTGGATCATCAGTGAGAAGTATCGTGATATCGGTTCCGCGTTGACAGATCGTCTCGGACGTGGTGTAACGTATTTGGACGGAGAAGGCGGATTCAGCGGGGATGAGAAAAAGATCATTTTTGTTGTCATCACTCGTCTGGAAGAAGCCAAGCTGAAGTCCATTGTTGAGGACTGGGACCCGCAGGCCTTTGTAGCTATCGGTAACATTCACGATGTGAAGGGCGGACGTTTCAAGAAAAAAGGCATCCATTAGCGAAGCTTTCTGCTCGATATGACTCTACTATACCAATAGCCGATATCCTGTGATTCAGGATATCGGCTATTTTTTCTTGAGATGTTTCAGAATCAGTTCGATAGGTTGCGGTGGTACTGCTGCAATCAGGTCGCCAACGGTTGTCAGGCGTTCAATAATATTCATAAGGTGATAATCCTGAATAGAGACATCACGGCGCACTTCATCCCAAGTCAGGGGAGTGGAGACGGTTCCCCGTGGCTTTGCGCGAGGGGTATAGGGAGCAGCTAATGTTTTGCCGCCATAATGCTGGAGATAATCAAAGTAAATTCGATCACCCCGATCTTTTTTGAGCCGTTCCAGCGTAAACAAATCAGGATGTTTTTGCGTGACATATTTACCTACAAAATGACCAATATCCCGTAACTCATCAAATGTTACACCCGGAGTAATTGGTACAATAATTTGAACACCTGTGGCGCCAGAGGTTTTGGGAACCGATTGCAACCCGAGGGAGGACAATGTTTCACCTACAATCAAGGCGGCCTGCATGATCCGCGGCTCGTGCTCCATCGAAGGGTCGAGATCAATCATCCATTCACAGGGTAGCGTACTGTTAATCGCATGAAGCGAAGGATGGAATTCAAGTGCGGCCAGATTTCCTAACCAGAGAAGTTCAGGTAGCCCGTTCATGACAATATACCGTATACCTTCATGATCCTGTGTTTGAACGAAATCAGGCACAGGCTCCGGTGCATTTTTCTGATAAAAGAACGTGTCACCAGCGCCATGAGGGTAGCGAATGGTTGTCAGTAAACGGTTGTGAGTGTAGGTTAGCAGATAAGGAGCCAGTGCGGCCAACTTTTGCAAATAGATGGCTTTGGTAATCCCTGCTTCTGGCCATAACAGCTTGTCTGGATTCGTAACCGTGAGTTCTACACCCTCAATCTTGATGGAGCCTTTGACTTTGTATGGCACCACTGCACCTCCTTTTACTGGAATTCATGTTGTAACTGGCTCGCCAGGCAGTCCTCCCGTGTTACTTCTGCAAAGGTTTGGATGCTAGGATGTCTCAGTGTGCGATGATGCGTCAGTTCCATATACTGCACCTTAAGTCCAATCTCGGGTTGTACCCAAGTTGTCTCTGCGCTACGCTCAGGAATGTTATGGAACGGCCTATCCTTTATGATAAGTGGTTGCACCTGTGAAGTGAGTTCCCGCCAGCGATTAATGTTCAACTTCCCTGTTCCTACATGACCAATATAGATAAAATGAGGTCCGTCAAATACGCCGACCGCAACGGCGTTAACGATTCCATCGCGATACGTAACGCCCCCGATCATGGCGTACAGATCATGCATGATCTTTACCTTCTGCCAGCGTGAGTCCTTGCTACCGATCCCGTAGGTGCTGGTGAGATCCTTACAGACGATGCCTTCCATCTGATGTTGCCTCATAACGCTTAGCAAAGTAGATGCATCCGTTGAGTTGGTTACTTCCTGAACATGAGTGCTGGTATGTAGCACTTGGTGAAGCAGCTGCTGACGGGCAGATAGCGTCAGATCTGTGACCCAATTTCCATCGTAATATAGAATGTCAAAAACCATATAAGTTATCGGTATCTGCTGTTTGGCTTGAGCAATGTTATCCGGCTTGCTCATGCGATCCCGGCGAAGTACGTGATAAAAGGAAGGACGTCCCGTATCCGGATCGAGAGCAATGATCTCACCGTCCAAAATGTAAGAGTTGCCCTCGCATAGATTGCGCGGTCCCACTAGTTCTGGATACTGGGTCGTCCGGTCGTGTAACCTGCGATTGACCAGCCGTAACTCTTGCCCGTTCTCATAGGCGAGCATGCGTACACCATCCCACTTGATCTGGGCAATCCACTGGGAGCCTGTGGGTAAAGTGTCTCGGGATACAGGTTCAAACGGACTAACAGGTTTGATCATGTGTTACTCCTTTCCTTCCTTAAGCCAGCCACGTATGAGGGTTAAATCAAATGCGTGGAGGGCATTAATGTTTTTGCAACTTATGTTTCAAATGATGAATCAGGATCAACAGCAGCGGCAGAAAAATGCCACAGGTTAAATCCCAGTCAATCCAGTAGGGAATGATCACTTTCAGATAGAAGGTTTCATTCGGAGCGATCAGGATGGAACATGTTAAAATAAGAAATGCCGCTGGGAAAATGAGATTCCGATAGCTGGACAAGCAAAACAGATGAGCGAGCCCAAGCACAAAGCTGTAGAAGAAGAGCACGCTTTTGAAAAATACAGCGATAACCCAGACGGAAGCCATAATAGCCTCAATGCGTTCTAAAAAGTTACCGATGTTAATCAGACGGGACAGATTAAATGAAGTAAACCAGTAATGCTGTGTCATGAATGGTCCCATAATAAGCAGACACATACTTATGGTTAGCGTTAACATTAATCCGCCGATCATACCCATGAGCAAAAAATCTCTTTTCAGATGAGGGCGTTGCTCTGTGTAAGGCAATAACATCATGAAAATACATAATTCACAGTACGGATATGTAAGTACAGCGATAAAGCCTTTGAACGGATCAAGGAATCCCCGACCAAGAATGGGTTTTATATTGTCGAGCTCTGCCTTGGGGAGTAGGCATAGGGTGAGAATAATCAAGAACAGGACAACGATAGGCAACAGGATTTCGGCAGTCCTTCCCATGTTAGGGAGTCCCGATCGCAATCCCCAAGTCAGGGCGCAGATGAATGTCAGGTGCAACACCCATAATGGCGAATTTCTCAGAATGTTCGTCGTCATAAAGTCTCCCATTTCACGGATAAACGTCGATGCACCAATCAGAAAATAAAAAATATAGAATGCGCTGATCACAGCACCCACCCAAGGCCCCAGCACCCGGAGTACATGTTCAATTAAATTCAGACGCGGATCCAAGCGATATACAGCGAGCATGATCAGAAGCACACCTATTCCGCCTCCTACGCCAAGCAATGAAGAGATCCAGGCATCCTGCTGGGCATAAGATGTGATCATCGAGGGGAAAAAGAGGATCTGCTCACCGATTGTGCAAAGGAACATCAGCGAAGCAAGTTGCCTGACGGTCAAACGTCCCTTTTCAATCATTCAATAAATCTCCTTCGTCTGACAATGTTTAAGTCTGAGTTAGGATGTACCAATATTTACGGTTTTATCAGAAGTATAAAAAAGCCCGACCCTTTACCTCCTAAGGAAGCTTTGGAGGAACGAGGTCAGGCTTTTTTTGCAGTAACAAGTTTGATCAAGAGAAGGAATGCAGAATGAAATCGGCAGAGTGAATGGATGGTAACAGTTTGTGTTCAAAGTCACACGAATTGAGCTTTAGGCCTCTGCAATCAGGCGGATTCCGATGTTTTGCGGGTCTGCTGCATACCATGCATCACCATCGGGACGTACTTCAACGCCAGACTCGCGCAGACGTTCAACGGCCTGCTCAACTTCATGGTTATGGGCATACACAATGGTGAAATAGTTGATTCCCGTAGCATTGGCAGGATTGATTGGAGCGTTAACTCCGGCCCAAATATTCAGTCCCAGATGGTGATGGTAGCCTCCGGCAGACACAAACAGTGCTGACATATTGGCGAAGTTGCCTACAACATCAAATCCGAGAATACCGGAGTAGAAGCTGCGGGCTTCCTCCAGACTGCGAACGTGAAAGTGAACATGACCGATAACGGTGCCAGCTGGCAAGCCATCCCAAGTTTCACTTGCCGACAGATCAAACAAGCTTTGCACATCCACTGGATCGCTTGCCATGACGTAATTATTGTCAGTATCCCGTTTCCAAGTATCACGAGGGCGGTCGGCATAGATTTCAATCCCGTTCAAATCGGGATCAGAGATATAAAAGGCTTCACTCACCAGGTGATCTCCCTGACCAATATCGATTCCGGATGCGACAAGATTACGAACGGCAAGTCCAAGCGACTTGCGGTCAGGTAGCAGAATGGCAAAGTGGTACAGTCCGGCATGGGAGCGCTCGGGCAAAGTGATGCTGTTGCTCACTTCTTCAAGGCGAAGAAGGACGTTCTTTCCGTCCGCTGTCATTGTGGCAATATGATCTTGGCGTGTCAGTAGTTTAAGGCCAACAACGTCCGTATAAAACTGAATGGATCGATCTAGATTGCTAATTTTGAGACTGACTTCACCTAGATGGGTTGTGGCTGGGATTTGATAAGTCGTACTCATGGTTATTTCCTCCTTATAATGACTTCTCATCGTGAACAAATCGCAAATTATAATGTGTGAATATTAAAATATTGGAACGAAGTGCATATCGATGTAAAAGTGAGCCTTGAAACATGTTATTTTTTGAAAATGAAGCTCATCACTTTATAAATATAAATAAGTTACTTTTCATAAGTTAATATAAAATATTTACTTTGTTTAGTCAATAACTTAGTCGATATTGTTTCATCAAAAGTGTCTGAGATGTTTGTTTAATTGGGGATGGTCATCGTGGCGAGTCGAGGGTGGTAACAGATAAATGATCCACCACTTGCTAACGAACCGATAGGGTAGTCTTGGGATCATGGTGACCCAATTACGTCCGGTCCGTTAGATACAAGTGGGGTTCCCAACCCTCCTACTCCAACAGCACGCTTAAGCTTTGGGTTTAGCGGGGGATTTTTTGCGTTTCGGAGTTGCAGGTGTAGCATCGGTTTCTCCTCCAGCAACAGCCTGGGCGGTTGTTTTGCGCGGAGCGCGTTTTTTAGGTTTAGCCGTGGTTGTTCCAGGGTCTGAAGGAATGGGCTTTACTGCTTCAATACTTGCTTGAAGTGCAGCCATAAGATCCATCACATTAGCTTCCGGTTTGGCTGGAGCAATCTTGATTTCCTCCCCAGCAACCTTGTGTTGAATGAGGTCAAGCAACTTTGCCCGATAATCATCTGTATATTTACCAGGTTCAAACGGAGTTGAAAGTTGGTCGATTAGCAGTTTGGCCATCGTGAGTTCTTTTTCGTTTACATTTTGAACTTCAGGAAGGTTAGGAACCTGAGACACGGGACGGATCTCATCCGGGTAAAAAATAGTTTCCATCGACAAGCAGTCTTCCAGAACGCGGATGGCGGCGAGACTACTTTTGGAGCGAATGGAGATTTTAGCAATGCCTATTTTTCCCGTATCCCGCATGGCGTTCATGAGAAGCTGATAGGCATTACCGCCAGCCTGATCAGGAGAGAGATAATAGGTTTTTTGAAAATAGATCGGGTCAATCTCAGTCAAATCCACAAAATCCAGAATGGTAATGGTTTTGCTACTGGACTCGTTTAAGGCCTCAAGTTCTTCTTTTTCGAAAAGAACAAATTTGCCCTTTTCATATTCATAGCCTTTGGTGATCTCTTCCCATTTGACTTCGACCTCACAGGAGGGGCACTGGCGTACATAAGCGAGCGGACTTCCGCAAACGTTATGAATGTAACGCATGGAGATATCTTTGTCCTCCGTAGCCGAGAACATTTTGACAGGGACATGCACGAGACCAAAACTGATTGCACCTTTCCAGACCGTATGCATAAAGGCGACTCCTTTCAAATTTCTTATTTATTAATAGTATGGGCAGCTGTTGTAAGGGATAGTCGTAAACCCTTGATTGTATGGTGGTTAGGGATATCTAGATGAGGGTCTTCAGCATTTTGTATGGTTCAGCAAGAGTCGGGGATGATAACAGAAACATGATGGGGAGGTGCCAGATGAAGAACAGGCGAGATGAGGAAGAGGCGCACAAGCACACGTTTACCCCCTACCCTCTGGAGGATGCCGAGAGTGCAGAAGAGTTTTATACGCCGGCAGCAGATGTCAATTGGGAAGCGGTAACTTCAGAGAAACTGCCGCTCGATCGGGAATCCTTTATGCTGGATATCGATCGTATGGTGAATGAGGGTTTGGGCGGCGGTCAGGTTACAGAGGATAATGGTTATATTGGGGATAGTACGACAGATACGATTGTGCGAGAGGATCACAATGATGACCCGGAAGGAGACTACGAATAGTATGATGGATGCAAAACGGGCTAAAGCTATTTATAATTCCAAAGATACAATCGCGGTGACGCTTGAAGGCGAGCCTGTCTGGATTGAAAATGTGGATGAGGCAAACGGCATGGCAACGGTACAGGTGGGCAGCAGACCAGGGAACACCCAAACGGTGCGAGTGGATCGTCTGGAAGAGTAGCAGTCATAAAAATGTGACAAGTACAGCGGAAACTAGAGGTTATTGTCATTCTGGAATTCAATGAAAGTGCGGCCGATACCGGGAGGTATCGGTTTTTTTAGGTTCAGATCCTTTCTGTGATTACGCAAAGAGATGGTTATAAAGTCTAACCTTTCCAGCATGTTCCTTCGATGTTGCGGGCAAGGAAAGGGACCGATATAATAAGGTTCAAAGTGAACTCAGACGGAAGACCGTCAAAGGTGGGGCGTATATTGAATCAGACGCACGAGCAGTGGGTGTATCACTCCCACAGCATTGCAGATACAGAAACGCTTGCGGCTGCACTTGCAGCACAGGCACAGGCTGGCATGGTTATTGCACTGGACGGCGATTTGGGTGCGGGTAAAACCGCTTTTTCTCAGAAGTTTGCCTGGCATTTGGGCGTGAGAGATGTTGTAAGCAGTCCAACTTTCACGCTGATCAAGGAATACGAGGGTCGATTGCCGCTATATCACATGGATGTGTATCGCATATCGTTGGAAGAAGCGGATGAGCTGGGTCTTGAAGAATATTTTTATGGTGCGGGAGTCAGTCTGGTGGAATGGTCCAGCATCATTCCTGAGTTGTTACCCGAAGAGCATCTTCATGTGCAGATTGAGACGACAGGTCTGGAAGATCGAACGATAACGCTGGATGGGTATGGTGAGGGATATGCCGCGCTATGTCGACAGTTCAGACAGAATGGAGTTATAGGATGATACAAGGTTTTGGAAATGAAGGGACGAACGAAGGTTTAGGGAAAGAAGAAACGTTAGAAGCATTAAGGAATGATGGGACGATTGAGGAGCAAAAAAAGCCGCGTCAGCGGTTTTTGGTGTTGGATACATCTACCGCGGTGATGGCTGCAGCGGTGATGGAGGAGCGGTCGCTACTGGAAGAGCGCAATGAGCGAGCAGAGCGTAATCACTCGGTGCACGTCGTGCCTGTAATGGAGCAGTTGCTCGCTGCCAGCGGCACGAAGCCAGGCCAACTGGACGGGATTGCCGTCGGCATTGGACCGGGCTCGTACACGGGCATCCGCATTGCGGTGACCGCGGCAAAGACGCTGGCCTGGGCGTGGGACATCCCCGTTGCCGGGGTGTCCAGCCTGCAGGCCCTCGCCTGGGGCGGCTGGCACAGCGGCCTCGCCGCCAAGGCGCAAGCTGCGGCAGATGATGCCGCAGCCGGGGCTGGCGGAACGCCATCCGCGGACCAGGGCGGCACGAGTGCCGCCCCTGTCCACTGGATCGTTCCGCTCGTGGATGCGCGGCGCGGTCAAGCCTATACCGCGCTGTTCGCCTCAGCCGGCGGCGATACACCCCGCCGGCTGGCGCCGGATGCCATCCGTCAAGTGAACGGATGGCTGGAAGAGCTCGCCGCCCGCTTGGCGGAGGCGGCGCCGGAAGAGCGGCCCGCTGCCGTCTGGATCGTCGGCGAGACGGGCCAACATGCGGCGGCAGCGGCAGAGCTTCGCTGCCCCGCAGGAACGGCTCTCCAGCTCGTACCGTATGAGCTGGAAGGCCGCTGGATTGGGCGCCTCGGCGCCGAAGCGTTGCTTGCAGGTCAGCGCGATGACGTACATGCCCTGGTGCCGAACTACACCCAGCTGTCCGAAGCCGAAGCCAACCTGCTGCGCAAAGGCTGAAGGGAGAGGGAGAGCGGATGGACAACGTAGCGAATGAAGGACAGGAGACCATGTTTCAGTTCAGACTCATGACCGTGGCAGATATTCCTGACGTGATGGAGATTGAGCATGAAGCATTTACCCTCCCTTGGACGGAAGAGGCATTTCACAATGAATTGAAGCATAATCATTTTGCTAAATATATGGTCATGGAGCTGGACGGGACTGCTATTGGATATGCGGGAATGTGGACGATTATGGACGAAGCGCATATTACCAATATAGCGGTGAGAAAAGCCTACCAGGGCCGCAAACTGGGCGAGAAATTGCTGGACGAGTTAATGAAGACAGCGGCCTACCTCGGCATGGAGCGAATGACACTGGAAGTTCGGGTGTCGAATGTCGTGGCTCAGAATTTGTATCAGAAAAAAGGGTTTGAATCGGCAGGTCTGCGCAAAGGGTATTACTCTGATAACGGAGAGGATGCAATGATCATGTGGGCGGTACTTCCGCCTGCAGGCCGGAGCGGCGAAGAGGAAGGAAGCGTAATGGATTCATGAATGATCATATAGATAATCAAGGCGGAACTCCATCCTATATTTTGGCGGTAGAGACAAGCTGTGATGAAACATCGGTAGCTGTGGTCAAAGATGGACGTGAAGTGCTGTCCAATCTCATCTCTAGTCAGATCGAGACACATAAAGCGTTTGGCGGAGTTGTGCCCGAGGTGGCTTCACGCAAACACGTTGAAGTTATTACGCTAATGCTGGAGCAAGCGATTGAGCAGTCTGGCATTCGTCCGCGTGATCTGAGCGCGATTGCGGTTACGCAGGGACCTGGATTGGTCGGCGCACTGCTGGTGGGTATCGTAGCAGCGAAGACACTTGCGATGGCTCTGGGTAAACCGCTGATCGGCACCCATCATATTGCTGGTCATATTTATGCCAATCGCCTTGTGCGTGAGTTGCAATATCCAGCGATGGCACTTGTCGTATCCGGGGGACATACAGAGCTTGTACATCTGGAGTCCGAGGGCAAGTTCAAGTTGATTGGACGCACACGGGACGATGCTGTCGGTGAAGCATATGACAAAGTCGCTCGTGCGCTCGGCTGTCCATATCCGGGAGGGCCGCATGTAGACCGTATGGCATCTGAAGCTGAAGATGTTGTTCCTTTGCCACGAGTGTGGCTTGAAGCAGGGTCCTATGATTTCAGTCTAAGTGGCTTGAAATCGGCTGTACTCAACGCACTGAATCAGGCTAAGATGCGTGGTGAAACACTGGAACCGTCTGCGGTGGCACGGGGTTTTCAAGAAGCTGTCGTTGAAGTGCTGGTGGAAAAAGCGGTACGTGCTGTTCGTGAATATGGCTCACGTCAGTTACTTCTGTGCGGTGGGGTTGCTGCCAATCGCGGTTTGCGAACTGCTCTGCAGGAACGCTGTGCGAAGGAAGGACTTGAACTCGTCATCCCGCCAATGGAATATTGTACGGATAATGCAGCCATGATCGGCGCGGCAGCACATCTGAAATGGATTCGCGGCGAGGGGACTAATTTTGACGCGAAGGCGGACCCGGGACTTTCTCTGGAAGCCTGGTCGGTTCAGACCGAGGCGTAAAATTCTCTCTTTTTTGAAATGAATGGTTGACAGCGGTTTGTGAAGAATGTATATTAGTTACAAATTTAAACAGGAATTATCTCCTGAACTGAAAAACGCGACGAACAGGAACAGTAAGGTCACTCCGGGTCATTAGAGAGCTGCGGGATGGTGGAACGTAGCCGAAGGAAACCTGAAACTCACCTGGAAGCGGAACGATGGAACACGGCTAGCACGAAACAGGCCGAAGGCTGAAGCCAGCCGACAGTATATCGTTACGGGTTGCCTCCGTGAATGGGCCATTGTGCTCGGGTCGAAGCATATTAGAACGAAACGGAGACTACTTCTGTTACGCTAATACGAAGTGTAGAGATCGATGCACAATACTAAGGGGACTTTCAAGCTGTTATTCGAACAGGCTTGAGGTCAACAAGAGTGGTACCGCGAAGGTGAACAGCCTGTCGTCTCTTGCATTATGCAGGAGAAGGCAGGCTTTTTTGATTTTTATTTTTTGATCAATATGAACAATAAATATCATATCAACAAACGTAATGAACGGGAGCAGTAGAACGGCAAAGGCGCTCAGAGAGCTGCGGGGTGGTGCGACGCAGTGGCTGGAATCGTTTGAATCTCGCCCGGGAACAGAGCTTTGGAAACATGAGAAGAGGCAGAGCTTGCTCGTCACTAAACGAGACGGTGTCAACTCATGTGTACTTAGCAACGGTTAACCCCCGTTACAGGGTGTTTCTCTGAAATGTTACGGTTTCGCCGTAGTTAGGATGAAGTCTAATGAACTTTTTGGAGAACACGAGGTGGATGGTGTCAGTGCAGGCTGAGCCATCAAGCGAGAGTGGTACCGCGGAGGGGAGAATAACCCGCCGTCTCTTTGATGAGATGGCGGGTTATTTGTTTTGCTGCCGGCAGCAGGGTGGGCGAAAGGGAACAACCATATGGATGCAAGTCTGATCAGGAAATCTGGAACAACAGTTGTTCAGGGTGTAAGTCGACGTACACTTTGAACCATCACACATCACATTGAACATAACTTTTCACAAACCAAACATATACGAAACCGATATCCCAAAATTAATGGAGGTTAATGAATATGACAACCAATCCGAACAAACGCAAGATTGACATTTTTGATACAACGCTGCGAGATGGAGAGCAAGCACCCGGAGCTAGCCTGCATCCTGAGCAAAAAATAGAGCTGGCTCACCAGCTGGCAGCGCTTGGCATTGACGTCATTGAGCCTGGATTCCCCATCTCCAGCCCAGGGGAGTTTGAGGCGGTTCAGGCGATCTCGAGACAATTGCAGCAGGTGGAAATCTGCGGATTTGCACGTGCAGTCAAAGGCGATATCGATGCTGCGGTGAAGGCTACAGCAGATGCGGCCCGGCGACGAATCCACCTGTTTATATCCTCATCTGATATTCATATTGAGCATCAGCTACGCCGTCCACGCAGTGAAGTGGTGGCAACGGCCCGGGAGATGGTCTCCTATGCACGTCAGTTTACGGATACCGTGGAGTTCACAGCGATGGACGCTGCGCGTACCAAGATGGATGATCTGATTGAAATGATTGAAGTGGCCATTGAGGCAGGGGCGAGTATCATTAATCTGCCGGATACGGTTGGTTATGCGCTGCCGCATGAGTATGGAGAGATGTTCCGACGCGTACGTGAAGGGGCGCGGGGCGGCGATAAAGTTCGCTATAGTGCCCACTGCCATAACGATCTGGGCCTTGCCGTGGCAAACAGTCTGGCTGCCATTGCGAATGGTGCTTCCCAGATTGAAGTGACGATTAACGGGATTGGGGAACGGACAGGAAATTGTGCGTTAGAGGAACTGATTATGGCGCTGGAAACACGCGGAGACGTGATCGGAGCAACGACCAACATCAAGCTGAATCAGCTATATGAGACATCTCGCCAGATTAGCAGAGCCATGCATTTCCCGATTGCTTACAACAAACCGGTTGTTGGACGTAACGCATTCCAGCATGAGTCGGGCATCCATCAGGACGGTTTGCTGAAAAACCGCAATACGTATGAGATTATGGACCCGGAAGCACTGGGCATTCCGCGCAGTATGATTATTTTGGGGAAACACTCGGGTCGTCATGCTCTGAAGGATCGGGTGCGCAAATACGGATTTGAACCGGATGAACAGCAGATGGAACAACTGTACGAAGTGTTCAAAGTTACCGCAGATCAACAAAAAGTGGTAAGTGATGACCAGTTGTTGCAAATGGTAAGCCAAACGATGAATATTCCGGCACAGGACTATGAATTGGTTGAGCTGCAAGTGACGGCAGGTAGCATGACAGACCGCATGGCTGCGGTCCGTATTCGTACGAGTGCAGGGGAACAGTCCTACTCTGCCGTAGGCAAAGGTCCTGTAGATGCGACGATCCAGGCTATCGGGCAGTGTATCTCAGATGACATTACGTTTGTTGATATGGAGATGCATGCCTTGAGTGGGGGAGAAGGAGCCAGCGCGGAAGCCGTGATCACGGTAGAACGTGCCGGACGAGAGTTCAGGGGGACGGCAACACATCATGATATTGTCATGGCTGCAGGTTTGGCTTACGTTGCGGCATGTAATGCAGCTGGACTTAAAGCGGAAACTGTTGTGGATAGTGAAGAGGTGTCTGTACATTAAGGTGCCTTAGAGATATGAATATGATTTAGCAAAAAGAAGCTAAAAAGGGTTACTTCCGCCATGGTTTGGGCGGAATGGAACCCTTTTTCTGCTTACATGTATATCGCTCTAGCTTGTGGAATGTATTCATCAAAGCTTATGAGAGGTATATTATTCAAGCTCAAGGTAGGTAAAGACTCGTGAGAAGTTTCCGTGACAGGTATCCTTAACGTTAGCTAAATAGATGAATTCACCATAATCATCGAATTGGAAGCCTGCCTTGCCGCCGGACTGGAGCGCAAGCAGAACAAACCAATCTTCATGACAGGTCAATTCCTGCCAGCCCTGCTGCTGGGCATGTGATACAGCACGCGCAGTAGCTGGAGCAGTCGAACGATGATGACCCAGTAGTTGGTGCTGCGGTCCATGACCAATATGCATACATTCCCGAAAGGTTGAAATCACGGGAAAAGGATCTAACAACCCTATGCTGGAATATGCAGAGCTTGAATCAGGAAGAGTCAGAAGCGGGAGTATTCGCATGGTCTGTGGCTCGAGGCTGATCTCATATTCAGAAGCCAGAGCAAGTACAGGTTGCCCGAAACGTTCAAAAGACAGAGTTCCATCCGCAACGGTATGCGCTTTAAGATGATGCAGTTGGTCTTGACTGACCACGAGCCGGTTATGCTCACTGCTCCATATCAGCATCTGCATGACAGAGTTCGCCAGATCTTCTGCATCCTCTGGTAGCGGATGATGAATATAGTGGCTACTTTCAGGCCAATACAATACTTTGCCACCGCGTAAATCAGTATCTGACATAAAGGTTAAACAGCCGCTTGAAGGCAAATATTCGATGGATTCGGGTAAATCAGACAGATTGATCTGCGCGAGAAAGTTGTAGTGTAGTCCATCCTCATTACGCGGCCAAGCCACACCTTCTGGCAAATCAGGCCCTCCGCCAATTCGTGTGATTGCGCATAACTCCGCCGGAGCAGAACCCGCTTCGATCAGCGTAAAGGCAGATTGAGCAATAGCCCGTAACTCATCGGAATGTTTTTGCAAGCCTGTTTGGGTCAAAGCATGCTGAAAAAGTTCCTCGACATGAATATGCTGTGCATTCTCCAGTTTCTTTAATGGAGATATCTCTTCGCGAACATCACTTGAAGGCTCCATTTGATCAATCTGCTCCATACTTTCCATAGCTGTGTGAAGAAGCTGTTCCCAAGGATCATCATTGGGTACACTGGATTCCGTACTCTGCTCTGAGACGGGCTGCAGACTTTTAAAACTGGAATGAAACTGTATTGAAGCAAGGGTCTGAATAAATGCCTTTTCGATGACTTCAAGCTCCCCCTCCGAACACATGGCTGTAGCAGAAAGAATAGTGCCTTTGCCCTCCAAGTAAAACATGGTGCGTAAACGATACCAAGAGACATCGATTCCATCATCTTTATCAACAAGTCGATCCCTTTGCTTCACATACTCTCCAGCTAGACCCGCAATCAGAAGCTCATGGCGATCCATGATATCTCCGTATCCATCAATGATGCGGGATAAATGTGCAGACGGTGTTTCTGGCTCCTCTGTGTCATCTGCTTCGGATATCCAGATACTCATGGAGGAGGAGAGCATTGTGACCGGGACACAACGGGCAATGACAATAGAACCGATCACTTGAACCGAAGAGAAGGGGGCTTGAACATGGATAGTGAATTCGGGAGTAATGGTTGTTTGCATGAGAGTCCTTTCCTGGGCTTTCAGAGGCTCGCTTGCCCATTTAAAATATGAAAGAATGGAATAAACGAAAAACCATATAGCAATAATCAAATCTGTCAAGGTGTGACTATAGTTATCCACATATCCAGTATAATTTGTGGGTAACTAAGGTGAAGTACTGCAATATGTGTTTTCGAAACATGAGGTTCTCAGGGGATAGAATGCATCTGAGTTACCAACATTGCTGTGGATAATGTGGATAAAACGGTGGATAAATATGGTTTTTTTATACAAAGCTTATTCTACCAACGTTTGATTACATGAAAAGGGTTGTGAAATGTTACTCATTGTTGTGGATAATAAAAGGGGATGCCTTCCGAAATTTATTTTATGTAATCCATGGATATTTGACAAATGTGAAAATATGATTTTTGATCTCTACCAAGCTGAGAGTGTTGAAGTTATTTTATCAGCGAGTCCCGCGTCTTCTAAATCGCTGGATTCCTACACAATACAAGAGGCTCCACGTTACTTTCGTAACACGGAGCCTTACCGGAATCACAGACAGAATCATCACGCGGAATCACAGCTTAGCCCATCGCTAGGCTTTCCCACTCTTCATAAGCTTTTGCAAGAAGACTTTTGTGCTCCTCCGATGACTGCTGTAGTTCCTGTAATTTCATATAATCCTGATACACTTCTGGCAAAGTCATCTGTTCTTCGAGCGAAGTGATTTCGGACTCCAATTCGGCAATCTGTTGCTCCAGAGCTTCCTGTCTGCGCTGTCTGTTTCGTTCTTCGCGTTTGGCTTGTTTATCCGCCTCGAAGGAAGCGGCACCGGATTTTTCAGTTGCTGCTGAACCGGCACTTGCTGTTGCGGAAGAAGCGGATTTGGAAGCGGCCTGGCGAGCCTCGGCGGCCTCACGTGCAATGTCCTCCAATTCCTGCTTTTTCTCCACGTAATCGTCATAGTTACCGAGGTATTGCTCAGTGCCGCCCGGATGAAGCTCAACGATCCGTTCTGCCATTTTGTTCAGGAAGTATCGGTCATGTGATATGAAGAGCAGCGTTCCTTCGTAATCCATTAAGGCGGCTTCCAGCACTTCTTTGGCGAAGAGGTCGAGATGGTTTGTCGGCTCATCGAGAATAAGCACATTGGCTTCCTTCAGCATGAGCTTGGACAGAGACACACGAGCCTTCTCTCCACCGCTGAGCGAGGATATTTTTTTGAGCACATCGTCACCGCTGAACAAAAAGTTACCCAGTACGGTCCGAATGCGCGCTTCTTCCATGCCTGGATAAGCACTCCACAGTTCTTCGAGCACCGTGTTGGACGGATTCAGTCCAGTCTGCTCCTGGTCATAATAACCGATCTGTACTTTGGTGCCCCACTGAATATCACCCTGCACAGGACGAAGACTGCCGGTAAGACATTTCAGCATCGTTGATTTTCCGATCCCGTTAGGCCCAATCAGGGCCACGGTTTCACCACGTCGTAACTCGAAGGACACATTGCGGAACAGAGGTGACCCCTCATCGTATGCAACGGATAACTGATCGACACGCAGGACTTCCTTGCCAGACATAACAGCGGTCTCAAATGAAAAATGGGCTTTTTTGAGATCGCCAAGTGGTTTATCCAGACGATCCATTTTCTCCAGTGCTTTGCGACGACTTTGGGCACGCTTCGTCGTTGAAGCGCGTACGATGTTCTTTTGCACAAAGTCCTCCATCTTGGAGATTTCATCCTGTTGTTTCTCGTATTGTTTCATCTGAATCTCATACTCGGCTGCCTTCAGCTCCATATAGCGACTGTAATTACCCGTATATTTTTTGGAGCGATGACGTTCGATTTCAACGATTGTCGTTACAAGTCTGTCGAGGAAGTACCGGTCATGGGATACAACTAACAGTGCGCCAGAGTATCCTCTCAAATAATCTTCGAGCCATGTCAAAGTTGCGATATCCAGATAGTTGGTAGGCTCGTCCAGCATAAGCAGATCGGGAGCTTGCAACAGAATGCGGGCTAATGCGAGTCTGGTCTTCTGACCGCCGCTGAGTGTGCTGATGGGGGTGTCTGGGGAGAATTCACCAAAACCCATACCATGCAGTACGCTGCGAATGCGCGTTTCCATCTCGTAACCGCCATGATCCTTGAACCAGTCCGAGCGTCTTGCATAGCGTTCCAGCAGATCAGCGTATTGCTTTTCATCTTCCATTCGTGCGGGATCGGCAATATCATGCTCCATCTGTCTCAGTTCAGCTTCGGTCTGGGTCAGATGAGCGAAGACATGCATCATTTCTTCCCAGATACTGCGGTTAGACTGCAGGCCGCTATTCTGCGCGAGGTAACCAAGCGTTGTTTCTTTGGATTTGAAGATTTGTCCGCCGTCATGGGACATTTCTCCAGCGATGATTTTGAGTAAAGTGGATTTTCCTGCACCGTTAACGCCAACCAGTCCGATGCGCTCACGTTCTAATATTTGTAAGTTCACGCCGTCCAGGATTGGATCGACACCAAAACGTTTAATAATTCCGGATACTTGCAGCAACATAGAATTAAGTTCCTCCATAGGTCGAGTTCTGAAATAGACACTTACTTCTCAGTTTACATGAAATACAGAGCAAATGCACCGGTTGGGAACGGCTCCGGCTTGTAGTCTTTTTGGTCAATCAGTGATAAACTGAAAGAAGGCATGTTATACCATGACGATTTTGCAGAAAATGAATCATTTGAACCTGATCATCCAGATGACATCTTGTCTTAACATATAAGTGCAATGGCTTGAATTTATTTTTTACCTTCCACATCAACAGGAGGTTCGTCAGCATTATGCAGGATCATGCGGAACAGAAGAAGCAGCTTCGCTCCCGGCTTAGACAGCTACGCGATCGTTTGGACGAGCAGATGCGTCAGCAAGCTAGCATGCGAATGAATGACGGACTGAAGCGTGAACTGGATCGTCTGCGGCTAAACAAGAACAGGCAAAAGCGTGAGACGCTGGTTATTTTCAGCTACCTGTCTTATGGCAGTGAGGCTTCCACCGATTTTCTTTTTGAAGAGGGTTGGAAACAAGGGGATGTGTTGCTAGCGCCCAAAGTGCTCGCTGATCCGCCACGAATGGAACTGCGGCGAGTGACGAGCCAGGAGGATATTGAACCAGGCGTTTGGGGCATACCTGAACCTAAGGCGACTTGTGAAGTGTTGCAGCCCGAAGATTGGCCGGCTTTGGATCTGGTGCTGGTACCGGGACTGGGTTACGACCTTCGAGGAGGACGGATCGGATACGGTGGCGGCTATTACGACCGGTTTGCAGCGAGTCTTGAGAACCATTGTGCTAAGCAAGGTAAAGGACCTCTCATGGCTGCTTTGGTATTACCAGGCCAGTTGGAGCCGGACATTCCGATGGACCCGCTAGATCTGCGGCTGGATCTGTTGATAACACCCGAAGGTATATTACATATCGAATAAAGGGTTGTGATGTGATTGAACTCAGAAGTAAACCAAGGTCAATCTTCCAGTGGGAAGCTGACTCATTTTAATGAACAGGGACGAGCCCGGATGGTGGATATTTCGGGTAAGGATGTAACGGTACGTACCGCTGTTGCTGTAACGAAAGTCACGATGAACCCGGAGACACTGGAAGCCATTCGCCAAGGCCGTATTGGAAAAGGCGATGTGCTCGCGGTTGCTCAGATTGCTGGTATCCAAGGGGCGAAAAAAACGTCTGATTGGATTCCGATGTGTCATCCGCTTGCACTGAATGGGGTGGATATTCGTTTTCATGATAACGGCGTGGACGAACTCCATATCGAAGCAACCGTCAAGACAGAAGGCAAAACAGGTGTTGAGATGGAGGCGCTGACGGCTGCCTCGGCTGCGGCACTTACGGTCTATGACATGTGTAAAGCGATGCAAAAAGATATGATCATCGGCCCAACGATGCTGCAGTCCAAGAGCGGCGGTAAAAACGGTGATTTCAGACGATAACGGATATTTATTTTCATAGAGGAGAAGGGTGATCTTTATGGTGTGGAGAACAGCAATCCTGACAGCCAGTGACAAAGGGGCCCGTGGAGAACGTGAGGATACAAGTGCGCAGGTGATACGGGAACTTGTAGAGGAAGAACTGGGTGGTCAGATCGTGGAGTATCGGATCGTTCCTGACGAACCGGATGAGATTATTGCAGCCTTAATCGAGATGACCGATTATTTTCACGCGGATCTCGTATTAACAACAGGCGGTACAGAGCTGGCTATTCGGGATATTACGCCTGAAGCGACCAGACGGGTGATTGAACGTGAAGTTCCCGGCATGGCGGAGGCGATGAGATATAGTGTAATGAGCAAAAATCGCTCAGCGATGTTGTTCCGCGGTGTCTGCGGAATTCGCGGACGTACGCTGATCGTGAATCTGCCCGGCACGCCGAAGGGTGTTCACGAACACTTGGCAGCCATTATGGATCAGCTTCCGGAAGCGCTCCTGATGGTAACGGGCCAATTTAAGCAATAAGGAAAATAAAGCACAGTTATCATATTTACGGGTTATGTAAGTGGTTACATCTGTGGTATGATGGGCATAAATCCAAATGCAGTTAAGACATCTGATGAACATGACTTCGGTAGAGCATTTCGAAAGCTTGAAACAAGGAGGAATAAGTATGCTAGGACCTATTGGGCCAACTGGTATTATTTTATTAGTTGTGGTTGCATTGCTGTTGTTTGGGCCTAACAAGCTGCCGGAATTGGGACGGGCTGTCGGACGCACGTTCCGTGAATTTAAGGAAGGCGCGCGTGATATTATTTCGGACGATGATGCTT
This sequence comes from Paenibacillus cucumis (ex Kampfer et al. 2016), assembly GCF_019748695.1. Taxonomy (NCBI): domain Bacteria; kingdom Bacillati; phylum Bacillota; class Bacilli; order Caryophanales; family Paenibacillaceae; genus Paenibacillus; species Paenibacillus cucumis (ex Kampfer et al. 2016). The sequence continues at coordinate 234,980 of NZ_JACLIC010000010.1, forward strand.
CCAGCCGGAAAGAGCAGGAAAAAGCGAAACCGGTAGCAGCAGATACAACAGCTGCTGAGAAACCTGTGGATAAACGCCTGCCGGAATAAGGCTCATGCAACGAAAGAGACATCCCTTCCTGCCGGAAGGGTTTTGTATTTTAAAGCTGGAATTCCAGGGGAGGCAGGCATGACGCAGCAAAATGAAGAAATGACGCTTACCGAACATCTGAGTGAGCTGCGCAAGCGGCTGATCTATGTATTGAGCATTTTTATTCTGGGACTGATTGCAGGTTTTTTCGTGGCAGACCCGGTTTATCAGTATTTGACGAAGGCAGAGACGGCCAAGGGCTTCGTACTGCATGCGTTCTCGTTCTGGGACGGTATCGGGATTTATATGAAGATTGCCGGGCTCTTTTCCATTATTATCACGTTGCCTTTTACGGTGTACCAGCTCTGGAAGTTTGTGAGTCCTGGTCTGCGGCCACAAGAACGTAAGGCATCTCTGAAGTATGTGCCTTATGTATTTCTACTATTTCTGGTGGGAGTCGCTTTTTCGTATTATGTTGTTTTTCCAATGGCGCTTGCGTTCACAACCACGATTACGGAGAAAATGGGACTTGTCGAGACTTATGGTATGAAGCAGTACTTCAGTTTCCTGTTTGGCATTGTATTGCCAGTGTCACTGCTGTTTGAGTTGCCACTGCTGATTATGTTCCTGACAGGGCTACGCATTCTGAATCCGATTCGTCTGCGTAAAATGCGCAAAATTTCTTATTTCGTGCTGATTTTTATTGCAGTGGTCATTACACCTCCAGACTTAATATCTGATCTGCTTGTCATGATTCCGTTGTTGCTCTTGTATGAGATCAGTGTGTTTCTATCCGCCATTGTGTATCGCAAGCAACTTGCAGCCGATCAGGAGATTGAAGCTCGTTATGTGCGGTCCGAGGACAACCAGCATACAGGGTAGAGAATTCTATAGTTTATGTATTTAGAGTAAGAATGCTGCCTGCATCAAAAATGAGGTGCGGGTGGAGGATGAATCTACTCGCCTGAAGACCCGGAGAAGACGATTTGTTCTGATCCGGGTCTTCTGGTTCGATTGGAAGATGAGAAGAGATCTGGACATGCAGGCATATTATACGGGACGATGGATACAATGGAAAAGGGGATACGGGGTGAAGTTTGCATCTAAGGCAACGAATCTCGTAAAATAGAAGGCATGAATGTAACATTCATCCAGCTGTACCAGGCGTGATTTGGCTTATTGGATATAAGTGGTCAAGCTGTATGGATGTAAATTCAACGTAAATTCTCGCAAGAATTCATCAAAAAGACTTGAAATCATGCTTCAAGTTGAGTATCATAAAGTTGGTTGTTAGCACTGAACACTGTCGAGTGCTAATACATATGGCTGCAACCTACAAATGCAAGGCTATATAATTTTAAAAGGAGGCTATTTTTCATGATCAGACCTTTAGGTGAACGCGTATTGGTAGAACCACTGGAGCAAGAACAAACGACTTCTTTCGGGATCGTACTTCCGGACTCCGCCAAAGAAAAACCGCAAGAGGGTAAAATCATTGCAGTTGGTGCGGGTGCATTGAAAGACGGCGTACGTGTAGCTCTGGAAGTGAAAGAAGGAGACCGCGTTATTTTCTCCAAATATGCCGGTACAGAAATCAAATTCGAAGGTAAAGAATATTTGATTATGAAAGAGAGCGACATTCACGCGATTCTCGACTAATTTCAAATTTTAATCGGTTAACCGAACCATATAGCAGTACCATTTTACACAATATACTAGGGAGGTTTTCTTAAATGGCTAAAGACATTAAATTCAGTGAAGACGCTCGTCGCTCCATGCTTCGTGGTGTGGATGCATTGGCTAACGCAGTGAAAGTAACGCTCGGACCAAAAGGCCGTAACGTGGTTCTGGAGAAAAAATTCGGAAGCCCGCTCATCACAAATGACGGTGTGACGATTGCAAAAGAGATCGAACTGGAAGATGCATTCGAGAACATGGGTGCACAACTGGTTAAAGAAGTTGCAACGAAAACAAACGATGTTGCCGGTGACGGTACAACAACTGCGACAGTACTTGCTCAAGCCCTGATCACAGAAGGTTTGAAAAACGTAACTGCAGGCGCTAGCCCAATCGGTATCCGTAAAGGGATCGACAAAGCGGTTAAAGCTGCGGTTGCTGAACTGCAATCCATCTCCAAACCGGTTGAGACTAAACAATCCATCGCACAAGTAGCGGCAATCTCTGCAGCTGACGAAGAAGTAGGCGAACTGATCGCTGAAGCTATGGAAAAAGTGGGTAAAGACGGCGTAATCACCGTTGAAGAATCCCGTGGATTCGCAACGGAGCTTGAAGTGGTAGAAGGTATGCAATTCGACCGCGGATACATCTCTCCATACATGATCACAGATACGGACAAAATGGAAGCAGTTCTCGACAACCCGTACATCTTGATCACAGACAAAAAAATCTCCAGCACGCAAGACATCCTGCCATTGCTTGAGAAAATCGTTCAACAAGGCAAACCGCTCGTATTGATCGCTGAAGATATCGAAGGCGAAGCACTGGCGATGCTGGTTGTGAACAAACTGCGTGGTACATTCAATGCTGTAGCGGTTAAAGCTCCAGGATTCGGTGACCGTCGTAAAGCAATGTTGCAAGATATCGCTGCCCTGACTGGTGGCCAAGTAATTACGGAAGAACTGGGTCTGGACCTGAAATCCGCAGTTGTGGAACAATTGGGTACAGCTCGTCAAATCCGTGTTACGAAAGAAAACACAATCATCGTTGACGGTGCTGGTAACAAATCCGATATCGATGCTCGTGTTAGCCAAATTCGTACACAATTGGAAGAAACCACTTCCGAGTTCGACAAAGAGAAACTGCAAGAGCGTCTGGCTAAATTGTCCGGCGGTGTAGCAGTAATCAAAGTCGGTGCGGCTACTGAAACTGAATTGAAAGAACGCAAACTGCGTATCGAAGATGCTCTGAACGCAACTCGCGCTGCGGTTGAAGAAGGTATCGTATCCGGTGGTGGTACTGCGCTTCTGAACGTATATCATGCTGTTGCTGGTGTAGCATTGTCCGGCGACGAGCAAACAGGTGTGAACATCGTACTGAAAGCTCTGGAAGCGCCAATCCGCACAATTGCGGCTAACGCTGGTGAAGAAGGTTCCGTCATCGTGGAACGTCTGAAAAAAGAACAAGTTGGCGTAGGTTTCAACGCTGCAACTGGCGAGTGGGTTAACATGATCGAAGCGGGTATCGTTGACCCTGCGAAAGTAACACGTTATGCACTGCAAAACGCGGCTTCCGTAGCAGCAATGTTCCTGACAACTGAAGCGGTTATCGCTGACAAGCCAGAACCTGCAGGCGCTGCTGGCGCTCCTGACATGGGCGGCATGGGCGGAATGGGCGGCATGATGTAATAAAGGTATAAAAGCCTTTAAAGCAACAAAATTAAAAGTAAAAAAAAACATTTCTCAATATCTATTGAGAAGTGTTTTTTTGTCTGGAGCCAATTAATATTTGTTTAATTACCGACATGATTAATAACTTATTTAATATTTTCCCTCGTACTTGATGATACTGGATAAAGATAGTTCTCAAAAGAATATTCTTGAATTAGACCAATCGAAGACATAATTATTAAAATACTATCTTAATAGTAATTCTAAGTATCTATTGGAACGGAGCTTCTAAAACATTGCTCCGCAAAATCATATCCCTCTCTTAAGATAGAGATGATGGCTTGATTGTAAGGAGAAAGCGTATTAGTAGAGTTTGTTATCGAATAGTCACGGATTAATTCTTGTAGTTTTTCTAAATAATCCTGACCATCTAATCCTACCAAACCGCTCACGAATCGTTTTCAGAGGAACTGTCGCACTTGGCTTGACAATCCGCCATATAAATATTCAATGCAGTACAGAGAAAAAGTTTAAAGAAAAGGATTTTTTATTTTATATAGTTGAATTTTTTATTTAGTAGGGGATTAGGATAATATTAGGGGGATATGACTACGGAAAATGAACGGTGATGCTTATTTTAGTTCACCTCACATTATTGTAAGGTTTCCTCCACTTTTCGTTTGATACTGTGCTATAATATAATTGTCTTTTTATATAGCTAAGGAGGACTTTGTATGGTTATAAGTTATGATAAGTTGTGGAAGCTCTTGATTGACAAGAAAATGAATAAAACGGTGTTGAAGGAGCAGTCTGAAATCACTTACAACATATTAGCTCGCCTAGGAAAATGCCAACCTGTAAATCTAGAAAGCTTATATAAAATTTGCAAGTGCCTCAAATGCAACATTGGAGACATTATGGAATTTGAAATGGAATAAGCGATTTTAAGAAAAATAGGATGAAGGGACTGAGCTAATGGGAAAGAGGAATTTATCTGAAGAAGATGTCAAAGCTAGATATATCACACCGGCGATCAATGATGCTGGCTGGGATATAAATAAACAAGTGCGACTTGAATATGCTTTTACAGCTGGAAGAATCATACTTCGTGGAAATGTGACTGCCAGAGGAAAAAAGAAAAGAGCGGACTATGTACTTTTTTATAAAAATAACTTTCCTTTAGCAGTCATAGAGGCCAAGGATAATAATCATTCGGTAGGGGCAGGTTTACAGCAAGGGATCGAATATGCGAAAGCACTTGACATATGCTATGTCTACGCTTCTAATGGGGATGCCTTTGTTGAACAGAACTTAATTACTGGGGAGGTAAGAGAACTAAGACTTGAAGAGTTTCCATCCCCAGAAGAATTATACCAAAGATATTTAATTGATAAAAATATCGGTGAGGCTGAAGAAAAGGTTATTTTAGAGCCATATTATTATGTGCCTAATTATAAAACACCTAGGTATTATCAAAGGGTCGCAATCAATAGAACAGTAGATGCGATTGCTAAAGGGCAAGAGCGTGTGCTTTTAGTTAGTGCCACAGGTACCGGTAAAACCTTTATGACCTTTCAAATTATCTATAGGTTGTGGAAATCTGGTTTTAAAAAAAGGATTCTGTTCTTAGCAGACCGCAATGTACTAGTTGACCAGACTATTACGGGAGACTTCAAGCCATTTAGCGGGAAGATGACTAAGGTGAAAAGTAAAGATCTTGATAGTTCCTATGAGATTTATTTAGCTCTTTATCAGCAACTTACTGGTGACGATGGAGAAGAGGCTTTTCGTCAGTTCCAACCGAACTTTTTTGATTTAATTGTGATAGATGAGTGCCACAGAGGGAGTGCAAAAGAAGAATCAGCATGGAGAAAGGTTCTGGATTATTTTTCATCGGCTACTCACATTGGTTGTACAGCAACACCAATAGAAACAAAAGAAGCCTCAAGCCAGACTTACTTTGGTGAGCCAATTTATGAGTACTCTTTAAAACAAGGAATAAATGATGGCTTCCTGGCGCCTTATAAAGTCATCAGAATTGGATTAGATCGAGATCTTGAAGGCTATCGACCAGAAGCAGGAATGGTTGATAAATTTGGCTATGAAATTGAAGATCGAGAGTATAATATAAAAGATTTTGAACGATCCCTTGTACTTGATGAACGCACACGAGTCATAGCATCAAAAATCACAGAGTTCTTAAAGAAAACGGATCGCTTTAGTAAAACGATCGTATTTTGTGTTGACATTGAACACGCCGAACGTATGAGACAAGCGCTTATTAATGAAAATAATGACTTGTATGCAGAAAATGATAAATACATTATGCGTATCACTGGGGACAACGATGAAGGAAAAGCACAACTAGAATACTTTATTGATGAAGAAAGTGATTATCCGGTTATTGCAGTAACCAGTAAGCTCATGACTACAGGTGTAGATGCGAAAATGTGTAAGTTGATTGTATTAGAAAATAACATCAAAAGCATGACCGAATTCAAGCAGATTATCGGTCGCGGTACAAGACTTCTCGAGGAATACGGTAAGACCTACTTTAATATTATGGACTTTCGTAATTCCAGCAGACTCTTTGCCGACCCTGCTTTTGACGGCAAACCAGAATTGGTGATTGACCTTAATGGAGATGATCCGATGGATGAGCCAAAGCTACCGACAGATGAAAGCAAAGAAGATAACGGAGAGTATGGAACTGGAGATACGGTACCATTTAATGATGAGGATGAAGACAAACCTCGCAAATATTACATAGGCGATGTTAGTGTTCGGGTTCTTTCAGAGAGAGTCCAATATGTTGATAAAGATGGGAAGCTCATAACTGAAAGTCTAATTGACTACACAAAAAAAAATATCCTAGAGCAATATGGAAAGTTGGATGATTTCTTGAGAACTTGGACAGAAGTGGAGAAAAAACAAGCCATCATTGATGAATTACAAGACAGTGGAGTACTGCTAGATGCGGTCAAAGAAGAATTAAGCAAAACGGAGCTAGACGATTTTGACCTGATTTGCCACTTGGCTTATGATAAACCACCACTGACAAAAAAAGAGCGAGCAGAGAATGTGAAAAAACGTCACTATCTATTCAAGTATTCCGATGTTGCCCAGCAAGTAATTGAAGCACTGCTTGATAAGTATGCTAATGATGGCATTAAAGAGATTGGAGATGCAAAGGTGCTTCAACTAAAGGAATTTGCTAAAATTGGTAGCCCAATGAAAATAGTCGAAGCCTTTGGTGGAAAGGAAGCTTATCTCAAGGCGGTAAAAGAACTAGAGAATGAGATTTATTACGCATAAGTAAAAATACAAAGTAGACAAGGCTGGTTAAGTTATGGCGATTAGTAATTTTGTTAAGAGAATTCAGGATGTTATGCGAAATGACTCAGGTGTTAATGGAGATGCCCAGAGAATTGAGCAAATCGTATGGATTCTCTTCCTGAAAATATATGATGCAAAAGAAGAAGCGTGGGAACTTTATGATGACAACTACAAGTCCATTATTCCAGATGATTTAAAATGGAGAGATTGGGCAGTTGATCTAAAAGATGGAGAGGCTCTTACAGGAAATTCTTTACTAGATTTCGTAAATAACAAACTTTTTCCTATGCTTAAAAAACTAGAAATTGATGAAGAAACACCAATGAGCCAAAGCATCGTAAAAACTGCTTTTGAAGATGCTAACAATTATCAAAAAGACGGAGTGTTGCTTCGGCAAGTTATTAATATCATTGATGAGATTGACTTCACAGAATATAAAGATCGCCATGAGTTCGGTACAATCTACGAATCGTTCCTAAAGGACTTACAGAGTGCAGGAAATGCTGGTGAGTTTTACACACCAAGAGCTGTCACCGACTTTATGGTAGAAGTGGTAAAACCGGTATTAGGAGAAAAAATCGGAGATTTCGCATGTGGTACTGGGGGCTTCTTGACATCAGCTTTAGCTGCACTCGATAAACAAGTTGGTAACTCTCTTGAAAATAGAGAAATCTATAACAAATCTGTATATGGAATTGAAAAGAAAGCATTGCCGCATATGTTGAGTGTAACAAACATGCTGATTCATGATATTGATGATCCAGAAATCCTTCATGGGAATTCATTAGAAACAGACTATAAAGAACTTCGAAAGATGGAGCCCTTTGATGTGATCTTAATGAATCCGCCTTATGGAGGAAGTGAAAAGGAGAGCGTCAAAGTCAACTTTCCAACAGAACTTAGAAGTTCTGAAACCGCAGATTTATTTATGAATGTGATCATGTATCGATTGAAGAAAAATGGTCGAGCAGCAGTTATTATTCCTGAGGGATTTCTGTTCGGAACGGATAATGCCAAATTCAATATTAAGAAGAAATTATTCAGTGAATTTAATCTTCACACTGTAATTAGAATGCCACATAGTGTTTTTGCACCTTATACATCTATTCGAACTAATATCTTGTTCTTTGAGAACAGCAAACCTACGGCGGAAACTTGGTTCTATCGTGTGGATATGCCAGAAGGCTATAAGAACTTCTCAAAGACCAGACCGATGAAGTTGGAACACTTTAATGAAGCTCTAGAATGGTGGGGAAATCGAGAAGATATTGATGTTGACGGTTATCCCAAGGCTAGAAGGTACACAATCGATGAAATTGTAGATCGAAGCTATAACATTGATCTTTGTGGCTTTCCTCACGAGGAAGAAGTGATTCTAGAGCCAATGGATTTGATTCGAGAATATCAAGAGAAGCGCGCCTCTCTTAATGCTGAAATTGATCATGTTTTAGGACAGATTACTTCTATGCTTGGAGGTAATTAAATGAATGGACAGGACCTAAGGAACAGTATTCTTCAATTAGCTATTCAAGGCAAGCTGGTAGAACAAAGAGAAGCAGATAGAACAGCAAATGAACTTCTTGAGCAGATTAAAGTGGAAAAAGAGAAGTTGATTAAGGAAGGGAAGATTAAGAAAGAGAAAAAGCTACCTGAAATTATGAAAGAAGAGATTCCGTTTGATATTCCTGAAAATTGGAAATGGGTGAGATTAAGAGAATTAGGTATTACACAAACAGGAAATACACCATCAAAAACCAAGAAGGAGTATTTCGGTGACTTTATCCCTTTTATTTCTCCCGGAGATATATTTAATGGAGTAATTAATTATCAAAATCAAGGTCTTTCTGAAAAAGGGGAAAAAGTTGGCAGAGTAAGTGAAAAATATTCAATATTGCAAGTTTGTATTGGTGGCTCTATTGGAAAGTGTGCTATCAATTTAGTTGATGTGTCTTACAATCAACAAATTAATTCAATCACACCTTTGATTTGCAATCATTTATATGTTTACTTTTTATTGAATTCTAAGTTTTTTCTATTAAGTATGCTATCTAAGGCAACAGGTACAGCAACCCCGATAATTAATAAAACTTCTTGGGAGAAATTATTATTCCCTCTCCCTCCACTTGAAGAACAAAAGCGTATCGTAGCAAAGATCGAAGAGCTCATAACTTATGTGGATAAATATGATTTAGCCTATTCTGAATTGGAGGGATTGAACAAAAAGTTCCCGGAGGATATGCGTAAATCTATTTTGCAATATGCTATCCAAGGTAAACTGGTTGAACAGCGTGAAGAAGATGGAACTGCTCAAGAACTGTATCAGCATATTCAAGAAGAAAAGAAAAAGTTGATTAAGGAAGGCAAGATTAAAGAGACCAAGGCACTTCCAGAAATCAGTGAGGAAGAGATTCCATTTGATATACCAGAGACATGGAAGTGGGTTAGGATTGCAGAGATGTCAAATTTTCAAGAAGGACCAGGAATCATGGCAAAAGATTTCAGAAATTCAGGGATTCCCTTAATTAGAATTGCTGGTATGCAAGGGGATAAATTAAGTTTAGACGGATGCAACTATTTAGATCCAAAGATGGTAGAGAAAAGGTGGAATCACTTTAAACTAGATTTAGGAGATATTATAATAAGCACTAGTGCTTCAATGGATAAAATATGTGAAGTAACTGAAGAAACTGTAGGTACAATACCCTACACTGGTCAAATACGATTCAAAATGTATGGCAATGTCTATAAGGAGTATTTTAAATACTTCATTATGTCAAATGCTTATATAAAGCAAATAAACGAACAAAAGTCCGGAGGAACAATTAAGCACTATGGACCTACTCATTTGAAAAAAATGATTATTCCTCTACCACCACTTCGAGAACAAAAACGCATCGTAGAGAAGATAGAAGAACTTCTTCCCTACACAAAACAACTGATCAAATAGGATGTTGTAATAATCTTAGGGGTGTTCTAATCTCTACAACTATTTCAAATGGTATAACCCCCTTAATTTTAATACCTTTTATGATGCTATTTTTGCACATTTCATCTGCTGATGAATGCGTGGCATGATGTAACAAAGGTGTAAAAACCGATAGAGGAAAGGCTCCCGAGAGGGAGCCTTTTTCTTTTTAATTAACGCAACCGTAATACTTTTAGAGCGTATGTATGAGAATACATAGAGTATGATAGAGTAAATAATTACAACCGAGTAAGGAGGGACAGCGATGAGAAAAAGTACAAAATGGGTATTGTGGATTCTAGGTTTCATATTGGCCGGAATCTTTGTCAATTTCTATATGAATCAATTTAGTTTTGCTTATGCGTTGATTGCTGTGCTGCTCATGTTCTTTACAGGTTGGGGCTTCTTGGCTAAGCTGAAAAATGACGTTCATCAGCATGAAGAATATCACAAAAGAATGCACGAGTCAGCGGAAGAGGATATAGATCGTTACACGAGATAACTACAGGGTGTTCGAATATTTCTATCACCGTTTCCAATATGGGGTAAATACCAATTAGTAGGGGATAGAATGAAAATGAAACGAATGAAATTACCGCTGGTATTAGGTATTGTATCAATGTTCACTATGCTGACCGCCTGTGGTGTGGATGACATCAAACATGAGAAGAGTGCGCATTGGGATGTTTCCTTGCAACGTTCAACAGGTTCATACGGGATTGTTTACATAGGAGATGAGAGTACTGTCAAAGATTTCGTCTACAATATCAAAGGACCAAATTTTGAGCGGTGGGGACGGGCACTCGCCAAACAACCGACACCGGTTACCGAGTCCGGTGCATTAAATCCGGTGGATAACAAAGAGCCCATTACGTTTAACATTAGCTGGAATGACAAAAGTGAGAGTGTAACGTTTGAGTAGTTAATAATCTCCATCACAAAAATCCCTGCCAGCATCATGCTAACAGGGATTTTTGGTGTTTGTTACGAGGATGGAACCTAAGAAATTAAGCTAAATGGAGCGGGAGCTCTATACAGGCTTTACCGTGAACGTAAAATGATATGGACGATTGGCTTGCAGCGTATACTCTGGATGTGTACGGGCACTCCAGCTGTCGTCACCGCCAACACCCATCTGCATGTAGTTGATACGAGCGATGGTATGTGAACTTACTGGCAATTTGTAGACATGGTCATTCGCTTCCAGTTCTTCAGGCGACCATGGCAGTGCATTGATTTCAAACGGCGCATTGGCTTCAAAATGCAACCCGATGCTGCCCTTTGCAGCATCTTCGCCTACAGCCGATGTAATCTCAGCAAAACGGACATCCGTTTTGTTACCACATTCCTGTGGTTTCAGGTAAGGAACAAACTGATCACGAACGGCTCCGGTGTAATAGCCAAGGCGTGCACTGGACTGACGGTCGATATAGTTGTCATGCGGCCCTCTACCATACCATGAGATCGTATCCAGACTGTCTTTTAATTCAAACAGCATACCGAACTCAGGAAGTTCAGGCAGACCTGCACCGGAGACGAGGGTTTGACTGATTTCAAGCTCGCTATTCGGCTTGATGTGATAGGTGATGGACAGCGTACTTCCCGGGCTAACATCCCACGTATAATCGGTTGTCACATGACAGCCCTGCGCATCCGTATGATGTTCAAAACGAATCAGCTTTTTCGTCGCATGAGCATCACGCCAGAAAGCGGCACGTTCATTCAGTTTGTTACCCAGATCGTTATCGGTCATCGCACGCCAGAAGTTCGCACGAGCGGGTGCCAGTAATTGCTCCTGAGAGTTAATCTGATAGGAAGTAAGTGCGCCAGTAACCGAACTGAAGCTTATGGAGACTTCACCCGCATTCACTTTCAATCCGCCAACTTGCAGTTCCTCCACTTGAAGCGCGTCACTTGCTCCCGCAACAGGTTGCTGAATTGCACGCAGACGAGGAGATACGACGAATTGCTCCCAACCAATCTCATGTCCTGCTTCTGCCCACTTCGTAGCTTTCTTGGTTTCCAGAGAGACAGTAAGAACAGCTTCTGTGTACAGGTCGGAAGATGGTGTGTAAGGGATATGGACTTCAACGGATTCGCCAGGCTGTGCAGCAATGTCCAGATGCCCTTTTTCCACAGATAATCCGTTATGGGATAACGTCCAGGCGAGTGCATATTCGTTCAGGTCTGTGAACAGGAAATGATTCGTGATGCGAACCAGTCCGGTTTGCAGATTGAGCGCCTGCATGCGAACGTTCTGATAACATTTTTTCACTTCTTCCAGCTTCGGCGTAACCGTTTTATCTGCCAAAATCAGTCCGTTACCGCAGAAGTTGCCGTCATGCGGCGACTCGCCAAAATCTCCACCGTAAGCGAGATATTCTATACCGTCTGCTGTCTTGGTACGAATGGATTGATCCACCCAATCCCAGATAAATGCCCCTTGTAAAATCTCATATTTATCAAACATTTCCCAGTACAGGTGCAGACCGCCACAGGAGTTGCCCATCGCATGGCTGTATTCACAGATGATATAAGGTTTTTTGTCCCCTTTCATCCGTGCATACTGTTCGATATCGTTCGGGCTGATATACATCGTGGATTCAATATCACTTGCCGAATCGGTAGGGCGGTAGTGATAAGTTCCTTCATAATGAACGAGTCTTGTTGGGTCGGCTTGTTTCAGATAGTCGTACATGGCGATAAAGTTATCGCCGCCAAACGATTCATTACCAAGCGACCAGATGATGATGGACGCATGGTTTTTGTCCCGCTGGAACATGGAGTTACAGCGATCGATGACGTTGTCGCGCCATTCCGGCTTGCTTGCCGGGATGTTGCCGTCGTTCATTTCTTTTTGCCCATAGTACCAGGTACCATGTGTCTCCAGATTCGTCTCGTCAATCACATACAGTCCGTATTCGTCACACAGCTCATACCAGAGCGTCTGGTTTGGATAGTGCGATGTGCGCACGGCATTAACGTTATAGGCTTTCATCAGCTCGATATCACGAATCATATCCTCACGGCCGATGGCCCGTCCTGAATCTGGCGAGAATTCGTGGCGATTGACACCCTTGAACACGATGCGTTTGCCGTTAATTTTCATCAAGCCGTCCTTGATCTCAAATCTGCGGAATCCGACACGGGTACGAACAGCCTCGACCGTTTCGCCCAAAGTATTCTGGATGAAAAGTACCAATGTGTACAGGTTAGGCGTTTCAGCACTCCACAAGAGCGGGTTCACAACTGGAGTAGAGAGGTGTAACGTTATTTCTTCTTCATTGGCAAAAGAAACTTCTGCCGCGAGCGGCTGATCCAAAACAAGCTTCTGCTCCGCATCATAGAGCTGCGCTTGAACCGTCAAGCCTTCCACTTGCTGTCCAGCATTATGATTGTACAGTTTCACATCCAACTGCAGTTCTGCATTCTGCAAAGCATCATCGAGTTCCGTCCGAACGAAGAAATCAGCGATCTGAACCGCCGAAGGCGAGTGCAGATATACGCCGCGGAAAATACCGCTAAGTCGCCAGAAATCTTGATTCTCCAGCCAGCTTGCATCACACCAGCGATAAACCTCAACCGCCAGCTTGTTCTCACCTTCTGTTAAATATGCCGTGATATCAAACTCCGCAGGTGTGAAGGTATCCTCACTGTACCCAACAAGTTCTCCATTCACCCACACATAAAAGGCAGATTCAACGCCTTCAAAGTGCAACAGGACCGGACGATCTTTCCAGTCCGCAGGAACTGTAAACGTGCGAATATAGGAACCGACAGGGTTATAGGTTGCTGGTGCAAAGGGTGGTTTTAACTCAGGCTCGCGCTCCACCCAAGGATAAGTCATGTTCGTATAGTGAGGGTAATCATAGCCTTGAAGCTGCCAGTTGGATGGGACAGCGATCTCATCCCAATTGCTAGCGTCATAACCGGCTTCGTAAAAAGAGACAATGCGCTGTTCTGGCGTTTCAGCAAAGCTGAACTTCCATGAACCATTTAGCGTCTGGTACCAAGGGGACGAAGTAAATTCATTGGACAAGGCTTCTTCTATTGTTGGAAACGCTACCATATTAGCATGGGCCGGCAGACGATTCACCTGAAACGTCTCGGGATTGTTGTTCCATTCCGGATATCCGTTAGCCGGAGGGGTGTGCACAAGTTTCTTTCGCATATCAGCAACTCCTTTGATCATGTTATAATATATTCACAGTATAGAATTGATCAGGTACTTAGAAAATAAAGAATATTGCCCATATATATCACAATATGAAACTAAAGCTGGAGAGCGTGGTGTACCGCATGAATACACGAATCTTTTTTGGTAAAACAGACGAAGCCGCACGTCTGCCAGTCTATATGACGACCGTTGGGTATTGGGAACATCAATTTGAAACGGAGCGCCCGGAAGGCTTTCCCGATTACCAGATTCATCAGGTCATTCAGGGACAAGGCAGGCTGATTATAGAGGATGAAGGAGAGTATATCGTTGGCCCAGGGGAGGTGTTTATCACCTACCCCGATATTCCGCATGAGTATAGGCCTATTACGGATCACTGGGAACTGGCATGGGTATCCTTTCAAGGGCGGGAGGCAAGTCAGCTACTGGCCTATGCGGGAATCACCAGTTCAGGAGTATATAAGCTTAGAAAACCCGAACTGCTGAACGCTTTGGAATTGTTGCTTGTAAGGGAGGAAGGCACGGGGGATGCGATGAATGCTGCCGATGATCGGGACAGTTCCAAACACCTGTATGCCTTGCTACTGGATCTGAAGCCTTTGCTCATTGTGTCGGACAACGATAACGACGAGATGGAACGGTTAAAACCAGTGCTACGTTACATTACAGAGCACCTGGATCAGCCTTTGTCGCTGAAGCAACTGGCGGATGTGGCTGTTGTATCTCCTCAATATCTATGTCGGTTGTTTCAAAAGGCACTTCGTGTCAGACCTGTGTTTTATGTCAACCAGGAACGAATCAATCGTAGCAAACAGCTGATGTTCAGTGAGCGGGAGCTCCGAATTTATGAAGTGGCTGACCGGGTAGGGTATGAAAATGCGAGTTACTTCTGTACGATATTTAAACGACATACGGGCATGAGTCCCGAGAAATTTCGCAAACTGCATGGTTTAGGCTGAAAAGACGAGTAATAGTGCCTAACTTATTTTTCTTCTGTTCTTCATCTGTCCTTCGTTCATTTTTTGATCTGTTCTTCATCTGGATTTCAGTTTCTCTTAAGGTTGAGGGATTAATATAAATCTTGTAAACCCCTTCTCGTGTTAAATAGATGTGTGACTGGCCCTGTTCGGATTGTCCTCCGAGCAGGGCACTTTTTTTATGTTTAGCTGAGCGATCATACTCATGATATGATGAGAGAGAAGAATGAGCATAATAATATAATGTGAACCAAGAGATATTGAGAGATACCGGGAGATACCGATTAGATGAGGCTCTTTTTCGCATAAAAGGGAAAGGCAGGGAAATGCATGGACGCTCGTCTGCACGCATTGTATCGTCCGGTACAGATGAATGGGATGGACCCCCGTACATACTACATAGAGAATAGTCCTTCCCCTGTGCTTACACCTTATGTAGCCTGTTATTGGGAATCAGGAACTCGGGAACATAGGGAAGATGGCAAGTATGGCACAGATGGAATGGACATGGACATCAAGGTCAATGACTTAAGGTTGAAATTTCCGGCCTCTGCCCGGGTATTACCAGATGGTTGCACTGACATTCTGATCGATTATAATCCAGAGCAAGAAAGGCATACGTATAGCTATTGCGGCAATTACATGCAGCCTTTTGCTTTTCCGTTATCGTTGACAGCGCCTCCGGAGGGAGCTTATACGTTTGGAGTTCGCTTTTTTCCGGGGGGAGCTCCTTTTCTACACGGTCAGTCACTGGATTTGTTTACAGACCGACGTATACCGCTGGAAGAATGCTGGCCAATTCGATGGGACGAGCTGCAATTGAAGATGGAAGAAACGAGGGATTTTGCCCAGCGTGTGCAGGTGATGGAGTCTTACCTCCGCCGAGTGACCCTGCGTAGCAGCCCGATTCATCATCATGCTGATCAGGATCTGCTTCGTAATGTGCTCTACCGGATCTTCAAGGATAATGGCCGCTTGAGTATACAAGAACTTGCCCAGGGAGAAGCTGTCAGTGAACGTCAGTTGCATCGCAAAATGACCGAACAAGTGGGTATCAGTCCCAAGCGTTTTAGTGAAATTGTTCGTTTCCATCAGGTGTTGCATGGCATTCGCAAAGGCCTGGCTACGGACGGAGCTGAACTGGCACAGACGCATGGATTTTACGATCAGGCTCATCTGATCAGGCAATTCCGCAAGTTTTACGGCGATACACCGCTAGTTGCTGTTCAGGAGCATCAACAGATGTTGTCCGAAAAGTACAATGATGCGGCCGTATCTTCCGTTATACTATGAATCATAGACTTATCACAAAGGAGTAATGAATCATGAATGGAACATTACAAATTCGAGAGCATCTGTTAACGGAACTGGAAACAGGCGTACGCACAGGTGCTTCGTTAATTCGTCTAATTCGTCCAGAGGACTGGGCGTATCGTCCGCAGGACAATATGCGTTCCCTTGTGGAACTGGTGCATCATTTTATTCAGATTACGGCTTCGGATCTTGTCATCATGCAAGAGAAAGGTGAGGCTGAAGTAGGTCAAGTGGAGGACAGTTTATCTGGAAACCAGGATATTGAGCAACTGGAAAAGACATTATGGAGCAATTTCGAGGCGTACAAAGCATATATTACAAGTCTTAGCGAAGAGGACTTTTTGAACCGCTCTACCAAAGCTTTCTACGCAGAGCATGGACACCTGCAGGTGCAGTGGCAGATCGAAACGCTCACACATGTGTTCCACCATCGCTCACAGCTCTATAATTACCTCAAACAGCAAGGCCATGAATTGAACTTTTTTATGCTGTATGCCTAGTTTGTTCCTGGGTATGTTCTTGGATAAGCAGCTCTGCCGGATCATCCGGTGGGGCTTTTTTTGTTTTTCGCGGGATACGTTATCTATTAAACTTATATGTCAGCTATAAATGTACGTTCTACCAGGGTCAATTCACCGTGGCTTTACTAGATTTGAAACATAGAATACCGTATCAAAGCAAAAAGGAGGTGATTTTGATGGCCATCCTTTTACCATTACAGTTCTACAATCTGCCAGCGGGTGTGGGTAAATCCTACTATGAAAACCTGTCTGGCGGCACCAATGCAAGTGTTACGGTGAACAACAATGGACCGTTTCCGGTATCTCTCGTCATCACTCGTGTAAATGCTCCAGTTGTCACTTATATTGTTCCGGTGAACAGCAGTTTGAGCATTACCGCAAGTCAGGTGCTGGTCTTCGCTTTGCTGGCGAACCAGGGAGGTGCTGCTTCCGGTACGATTGAAGTTGCTTTGGCGTAATCTATCAGATGTTAGTAGAACGTATGAACCTCTGCCGACCGGGTCGGCAGGGGTTACTTTTTCATATTGAAGCCTTGTCGTAAACAGGGGAAGGCGTATCAAACTACATAAAATGTTGGGGCCCGAGAGTTTACTCTGAACCGTACACGATTAATGGAATAGTATAGACCGCACGTTGAGACTGTGCCTGGGATTCGGGAGGTTGATAGAATATGAACCGTAAGCAAACCAAAATATTGGAAACGCAGCGACTTGTATTTACGACATGGGACGAAGGTGATCGTGCCCTCGCGTTTGCGCTCTGGGGTGATCATGAGGTGACCCGTTGGGTTCGTGGCAACGAGGTTCTGAGCGAAGAGGAAGTAGAGGCGAGGCTAACTCAGGAGATCGAGCGTGAGAAGCAGGAGGGAGTGCAGTACTGGCCCCTTTTTCAGAAAGATTCAGATGTGTTTATCGGTTGCTGTGGCCTCTGCCCTTATGATCCGGAGGAGAACATCTATGAGCTTGGTTTCCTGCTGACTCGGGATCACTGGGGACAAGGCTATGCGCAAGAAGCGGCGCAGGCTGTTGTTCGTTATGCTTTTGACAAATTAGAGGTAGCGACGCTGGTGGCAAGTCATCATCCGGATAATGAAGCGGCATGTCACATTTTGAGCCAACTGGGATTTGAGCAAATGCGCGAGCGACGGGATGAAGCAACAGGTGTGATGAAGCCTTTCTATAGATTACGGAAAAATAATACTGCCCGCTGATTAACGTTCTAGGGTATCTTATCTTGAGTCGTTTTCATGCATTTTTTATTTCGCGTTCAGCTTCTATTAAGGTGGGAAGGATATGATAACTCTTGTAAACCCCTTCTCGTGTTAAATAGATGTGTGACTGACCCTGCCGGACGACGGCGGGGTATTTTTTTGCTTGTTTTCGACGTTTTACAATAAAATAAAGATAAACAAAAATAAATAAAATAATAATCTGTGTTTATTATTGACTAACAAACAAAAACAAAGGTATAATGAATGTGAAAAAAGGAACTTAATTTGATCGTGACAGCCCCATTTTATACTTGAACATAGGAGAGGATAGACATGAACGTGACCCTTCAGACCGAAAGACAGCAACCTGCCGGTTTCAATATTCCATTTGTACGCGAGATGGCAGAGATTACGCAGCATATGTGGAAGAATGGATGGGATGAGCGTAATGGCGGTAATGTCAGCTATTTACTGAAAGAGGAAGAGGTTGCACCGTACATTGACATTCATCATGTGATCCGCACTATCACACCTGCCTTTTCCGTGCAAGAACTGGCGGGACAATATTTTATCGTTACGGCATCGGGGAAATATTTCAAAAACGTGCTGGCAGACCCGGAAGGCAATCTGGGTGTACTGCGTGTATCTGCGGATGGACAGGTGCTGGAGGTATTGTGGGGGCTGAACGGTGGCGCGAACCCGACAAGTGAACTGCCGACCCATTTTATGAGCCATATTGAACGTTTGAAAAGAGACCCGAACCACCGGGTTGTCATGCACAACCACGCGACACATGTACTAGCCATGACCTTCATCCATGAGCTGGACGAGGCCAAGTTTACCAAGACACTCTGGCAGATGTGCACCGAATGTGTGGTGGTATTCCCAGATGGCGTTGGGATCATTCCTTGGATGATGCCCGGTTCGAATGAAATCGGCCGCGCAACGGCGGAGAAAATGCGGGAGTATCACGCGGTGATCTGGCCGCAGCACGGCATTTTTGGAACAGGTACAACGATTGACGAAGCGTTTGGTCTGATTGAGACCATCGAGAAAGCAGCACAAGTGTACATGCTTGTTGCAGGTCACGATATCAGGCAGCGGATTACGGATGAGCAACTACTTGCCCTTACAGAGCAATTTGGCGTAACTCCTCGTCCCGGTATCATTCAAAATGAAGTGTAAACAAGATCCATATGACAATTGTGTTATATGAAGCTGACCATATGAAATCGTGATCGTGGCCTTTGGTTCTTTGAACCGAAGGTCTTTTTCTTTTTTCAGGCAAACAATCGCCGTTTTGGGTCAAAAACGTTCATTTTGCTTAGCAAGAAAGGCTTTGTTATCGAATATTGAATCGTAGAATGCATTATCACGCGCTGGCGATTTTCGGGTGAAATGACGTATTGTCAACGGCTCTGCGATTTTGCATAATAACTATGCTTCATAGATAAGAACAGACATTGTTACCCAGATGAGAAGCAAAGAAGCTTATAGACAAGAGATGGAAGGAAGTTATGATCATGCTTGGCAAAATGAAGAGAATCTTAATCGGCAAGCCAATGAAGTCGGCTGAATTGGATGCAGAAAAATTGGGGAAATGGAAGGCGCTCGCCATCCTGTCTTCCGATGCTTTATCATCCGTGGCCTACGGTACGGAACAGATTTTGCTGGTGCTGGTTGCGGCGGGATTCGCCGCCTTGTGGTACTCGGTTCCGATTTCCATCGCCGTGCTGGGATTGCTCGTCATTTTAATTTTTTCGTATCGCCAGACCATATTTGCTTATCCTACAGGGGGCGGCGCGTATATCGTAGCCAAGGATAACCTGGGCACCACACCGAGCTTGATTGCCGGGGGTTCATTGCTAGTCGATTATATCCTGACCGTGGCTGTAAGTTCTTCCGCAGGTACGGATGCGATCACATCTGCTTTTCCTGTACTGCATGACTATAGTGTCATTATTGCGCTTATTATGATTGTGTTTCTGACCGTTATGAATCTACGAGGGGTTACGGAGTCAGCTTCGGTGCTGGCGATCCCTATTTACCTGTTTATCTTTTCGATTGCGATACTCATTATTTCGGGTGGATTCAAATTTCTGACTGGTGGTATGCATGCTGCGGCTCCGGAATTCGGAACAAGTCTGTCGCATGTCAGTATCTTCCTGCTGCTTAAAGCGTTCAGCTCTGGATGCTCGGCTTTGACCGGGGTTGAGGCGGTTAGTAACGCCATTCCGAACTTCAAGCAACCTGCGGAGAAAAATGCAGCCGGAACGTTGCTGCTGATGGGATGCATCCTTGGTGCCATGTTTATCGGTATTACGCTGTTAGCCTTTGGGTATGGGATCAAACCTGATCCCAAAGCAACGGTCATTTCCCAGATTGCCGAAGCTACGTTTGGCAGAGGATGGATGTATTTTATTATCCAGGGTGTTACAGCCCTGATCTTGTTCCTCGCGGCGAATACGGCATACTCTGCTTTCCCGCTGTTGTCCTTCATGATGGCGAAGGATAAATATATGCCGCATATGTTCATGGTGCGAGGAGACCGTCTGGGCTTCTCCAACGGGATTATTTTTCTCAGCGTCATGTCGGCACTTCTTGTCGTTGGATTTAAAGGGGATACTGGCAACCTGATCCCGCTCTATGCGGTCGGGGTGTTCATTCCTTTTACACTGTCGCAGCTCG
The DNA here is from genome assembly GCF_019748695.1 of Paenibacillus cucumis (ex Kampfer et al. 2016). Taxonomy (NCBI): domain Bacteria; kingdom Bacillati; phylum Bacillota; class Bacilli; order Caryophanales; family Paenibacillaceae; genus Paenibacillus; species Paenibacillus cucumis (ex Kampfer et al. 2016). The sequence continues at coordinate 255,584 of NZ_JACLIC010000010.1, forward strand.
GCATGATGATACGCTGGATTAAAATTAAACCGTCAGGGTGGAAGACAAAACTGCTGGTGAATACAATCGGTATGCTGACCACACTGTCGATTACACTCATTTTTATTTTCACCAAGTTCACGCAGACATGGGTTATCTTTATCTTCTTGCCACTGGTCGTTTATGTGTTCATGCGCATTCGCAGCCATTACTGCAACATCGCAGACGAACTACGTATCGATATTCAGGTGGATAAACCGGCCAAGAAAGGCAATACGATTGTTATTCCGGTGGCGGGCATTACTCGGGTGGTGATGAATACCATCAGTTACGCCCAGACGATGTCGGATCATGTGGTGGCACTGTACATCGGCTTTGATGATGAGGCTATACGGAAGATGGAGCAGAAGTGGGAAGAATGGAATCCAGGCGTCCGTCTGGTCGTAATCAAATCGAGGTACCGCAGCATTATGGGCCCGCTGAAGAAATTCATTGATACGGTGGAATGGAAAACAGCCGAAACCGATCATATCACCATCCTGATACCGCAATTTATTACGAAGCACTGGTGGCAAAATGTACTGCATAACCAGACCAGCTTCATGATTCGGGCTTATCTGATTAATTATAAAGATGTGATTGTGACGACGGTGCCGTATCATCTGAATCGGTAATGGGAGGATAGGCCGCAACGATATAAAAAAGGTTCGTCGATGTACGGTGATATTTTGTATAGAATGTACACATCATTTTACCGCAAGGAAACTCCGGTGTGGAGTGTACTTGCGGTTTTTATGTGTATTGTAAGTTTGTGTAATGTGCAATACGCCTCTATTTTATCTATGTTATGTAAAGTGCGTACTTCAAACCAGAATCATGATTATGTTAACAATGGAATTGGTAAAAGCAAATATTTCCTAATTATGACAGCAACCTACGATCAGCAAGTAATAAAGGATAATATGACGAAATATCCGCAGTTCCAGGGCAGCAGTCGACCAATTGCACGCTTCAGCCGATTCGACAGCAACATTCGGCGCAGTTATGGGTGTTTTTCCGGAAGCGAGACAAATTGTCGAAGGATCAATTGAAGCCGTGCCGAATGGACAAGGTTCGCCATGAGAGATCCTAGATGCCGCTGCGAAGCAGATTACGGAAAAAATCAATCAGTACAATAGTACAGTCAAGAAGTAACTCATACCTTGCAGGGTTGACGAGTGGGAAACTGAATGCGGTCTGTATGCCGCATTCGTTTTTTGTAATTGATTAACTAAAAGGAAGAATTTTTTTTAAAAAATATCGAAAAAAAATGTATAGTAAGGAGGGGAGGCATAGTCTGTCAATAGACAAAGATTGTTTGAAGAAGTGAGGAAGTAAAGAGACTACATACGTGAAGGAGAAGAAAGAATGAAGAAACTGAGTTTACTTGTGATGTTTTTTATGCTTTTATTTAGTTCCAATGTGTTTGCAGAGGATTTAACAGTGAAGGATGTTGAGCTCGATCCTGCCATTACGGCTTCTGTAGGAGATAAGTTTAACTTAAATATCTATGTTATTTATGATGACGAATTCACATTACATGATGCCAATGATCCGTATTATAAGAGACCGGTCGGTCTTACGAAAACAGATTATACTATTAGTGATCCCCACCTGCTTCAAGTATTAAGCAATGGCATGGTCAAAATTCTGGGAGTTGGTTCTTCCAAAATTACAGTTAAGGTTGAAAATATAGAAAAGTCAGTTATCATTTCAGGAAGCTTAGACAGCCCAATAGATGGGGGATATTTAAAAAATGGTGTGACACTTGTTCCTATGAAAGAGGTAGTCCAAGCTTTGGGAGGCAGTGTCAATTATTTGGCTCAGCAGGGCCTCTTTGAAATTAAAGTTGGTTCTACGCAAGTGAGTTTGCCTAAATCAGGTACAAAGGCTAGTTTAAATGGAAATTCTCTCACTTTAAAGTCTCCACTTCTTGTAGAGAATGGCGTGACTTTAATGCCTGCTTCAGTGCTATCTGATGCTTTCGGAGCAGGATTAAAAAATAATGGCGAAACGATGCAAGTATCTATTGGTCAAGGGAAAATGAATATCCAGATTGAAAAGCCAAAGAAACAAAACAGTACAACAGTTACTAAGCCGACTAAAAAAGGAAAACTATATGCTGTACCGGCAACAGGGGATATGAAGGGATGGAGTATTCTCAAAGGTCATCCATATGAGAAGAGTGTTATTGTATACTTCAAAGTTGACGGATCGATTGTACAAATCCATACGAAGGACATCAGTAAGGTGGATCTGAACAAAAAGGTAAAGTGGACAGACCTGAACGGTAAAAAGCATACGAATACGGTAAAGGAGCTTTACCTCTTTTTCGGAAAAACAAGTGGTCTGTATTCAAGTGAATTACTGTATAAAATGTTCGGAGAGACCTACGCTAACTGGATTGCCATAGGCTCTATTAACGCAGAACAATATGTTGATCAGTATTTACAAAAATAGGGATTTGTTTAAAATGTGTTTCAACGAAGACAAGTGAGGAGAATTTCATTCATGACTTGTTATTTTCTTCACTATAGAAACAGCTTACAGGCAAAAGTCTGTAAGCTGTTTTTTTTGCGAACGAATCGATTCTTTTTCGAAACAAGTGAATGCAAACGATAAACTAAAGAAAAATCTAGAAATTCGTTTCAAGATGATTGACATGCTATCGACTCATATCATATAATCAACACGTTCATTAAATTGATAATGATTATCATTAACGATTAGGGGAGACTATACAGATGAAAAAGCAATGGATTCTACCGTTCATCGTGCTGATGTTGTTTACGATGATTGCCAGCGCATGTGGTAACGGGGCTTCAAGCGGTGCATCAGACAATGGAAAACAAGAGACAACTGCAACGGAAGGGACGAGCAGTGAAGCAGCGAATACTTCAGATACGATAACGTATCAATCCGAAACAGGGCCCGTGGAAATTCCGGCTAAACCGCAACGTATCGTTGCTTTGACGAACGGTCCCAATATCCTTTCTATGGATGTAACGCCAGTGGGCGTAGATAAATGGACAGCAGAAAATCCGCTGTTCAAGGATAAATTAAAAGACGTTGCTATCGTAAGTGATGAAGATCCGGAGAGTGTCTCCGCTTTGAATCCTGACTTAATCATTGCAGGTTCACATATGAAAAATCTTGAACAACTTTCCAAAATTGCCCCAACGATCATATACACATGGGGTAAACTCGATTATTTGCAACAGCAACTGGAGATTGGTAAAGTGCTGAACAAAGAGTCTGAAGCACAAGCATGGATTGATGATTTCACCAAAAGAGCCGGGGAGATCGGCAATGAGATTAAAGCGAAGTATGGAGATAAAGTAACGGTGTCCACCATCGAAATCGCTGATAAAGAAGTTTTTGCCATGGGGGATCACTGGGCACGTGGAACGGAAGCGCTGTACCAAGCCATGAAGTTGAATATGCCTGAAAAAGTAAAGAATGATACGTTAAAAGATGGTTATCACTCCTTGTCACTTGAAGTGCTTCCGGAGTACATGGGTGACTTCATCGTGCTCAGTAGAGACATGACTCGGGATAACGAGATTATGAAGTCGGGAATCTGGAGTAAAATTCCGGCCGTTCAGAACAAACAGGTTATCGAGCTCGATACCAAAGCGGTGACGTACAGTGACCCGATTACGCTCGACTATGTATTGAATATTTTCAAAGAAGGATTTCTTGGCACAGGGAAATAATCAAGCAATTAACACCTAAGGGATTACGCGTAAACCTTTCATAATAAAAATGATATAAGAGAAGAGACGATGAGGCACAAAGGCCCTTTTCGTCTCTTTGTTAGTTAAACGAAAACGGCCTATCTCGTACATTCGAGATAGGCCGTTTTCATTAAAAGAAACAATGCTATAAGAACAAAATCAACTTACTGCAAAGAATGTTTGAACAAGAGAAAAGATTTATTTATCCTTTAAGTCTGCGATGGATTTGATATCCATGTATGCTGGTACAACAAGCCCCGTTTTTACACCTGTCATATTGGCACCAAGGTCATCCAATTGATCCTTGTATTTAGCCCAATAATCAGCATGTGTCAGAGGAAGCCATGCAGCCGGAGAAGCATCCACGTCGCCCGATGCAACACCCGTCCACATTGGTCCGGCTTCAACTTGCAGTGCATTGACTTTATAACCGAGATTTTTTTCCATTACATATTTCAGTAGGTTCGTACTTGCAATCTCGGAGTCCCAGGCAACATAACCGAGACGGAACGTATCGCCGTTCACGGGTGTCAGACCTTTCGTCCATTCATCAATCTGATCTTTGTGTTTCTCAGCATAGTCTTTGGCAGCTTGTTCCGGTGAGGTACCGTCCTGAATGGCAATCATCATCTCGCCCATCTCATCCGAAGTCCATTTGAAGCGGGACAGGAATTCATAAGCTACCGGATGATCTTCTTTCAGACCTTTACGAGCGATGGTATGAATTTCTTCGGCATCTCCATAGACTTTATCGGGATCTTCCAAATATTTCAGGTCATATTGGTTGAACATCCAATGCGGAGTCCAACCTGTAATAATAATTGGTTCTTTATTCTTGTAAGCTTTGTCCAGCGTAGCCGTCATGGCTGCGCCGGACCCTTCTACCAAATTCCAGTTGGTCAGGCCATATTTTTCAATGGCACTGGCGGTGGATTTCATAATACCGGCACCTGGGTCAATACCGATAATCCGGTGGTTGACTTCATCTCCAACGTTGGCATTTGCCGCAGGTTCAGAGGATGAACCAGAAGTTGAAGCCCCCGTTTCCAAATCTTCAATCGAGTTAACGTCCGTCATATATTTAGGAACAACCAGACCTGTGCGTACACCTGTCATATTGGCTCCAAGGTCCTCAACTTGATCTTTGTAACGTTCCCAGTAGTCAGCATGTGTCAGTGGTAACCAGGCCGCAGGAGATGCATCTACGTCACCTGAGGCCACACCCGTCCACATAGGTCCAGCTTCAACTTGAAGTGCGTTGACTTTGTATCCGAGTTTGTTCTCCATGACATATTTCAGCAAGTTGGTACTTGCAATCTCGGAATCCCATGCAACATAACTCAGTTTGAACGCATCACCGTTCACCGGTGTCAGACCTTTTGTCCATTCGTCAATCTGATCCGCATGTTTCTCTGCATAATCTTTGGCAGCCTGTTCAGGGGATGTACCATCCTGAATGGCAATCATCATCTCACCCATCTCATCCGAAGTCCATTTAAAGCGCTTCAGGAACTCATAAGCAACCGGGTGATCTTCTTTCAGGCCTTTACGAGCGATGGTATGAATTTCTTCGGCATCACCAAACGATTTTTTGGGGTCTTCCAAATATTTCAGATCATACTTGTTGAACATCCAGTGAGGAGTCCAGCCAGTAATGATGATTGGTTGTTCGTTTTTGATGGCTTTGTCCAGTGTAGCGGTCATCGCGGCACCCGAACCTTCAATCAGGTTCCAGTCTGACAAGTTATAATCCTTGATGGCTTTGGCGGTTGATTTCATAATGCCTGCACCTGGATCGATACCAATAATCTGATAGTTCACTTCCTTACCTACAGCATTGGCTGCTCCGTTGTTGCCACCAGCAGATGTTGTGCTGCCCGTGAAGTATTGAGAGAAGCCAGCAACAAGTACAAGTAGTGTTGCCGCTGCAGTAATCCATGCCTTTTGTTTCGTAGAGACACGAGAAGTTTTTTTGCGGCCAGGCATAAACAAATTTTGCGTAAAGCGGTCAAGCACGATGGCAAGTACCACGACAGCAAGACCGGCTTCAAAACCTTTACCAATCTGAAGCTGCGTTACAGCACGGTACACTTCTGCACCGATACCCTGTGCACCGATCATGGATGCAATAACAACCATGGACAGGGACAACATGATGGTCTGGTTAATACCGGACATCACCGTAGGCAAGGCGAGCGGAAGCTGTACCTTGAACAATTTCTGAGCCGAAGTTGATCCAAAAGCATCCGCTGCCTCAACCAGTTCACTGGAAACTTGCTTAATCCCCAGGTGAGTCAGACGAATGGTTGGCGGAATAGCGAAGATCACCGATGCTATAACGCCGGGAACAACGCCGAGACTGAAGAACGTAACGGCTGGCAACAGATAAACGAATGCTGGCATCGTCTGCATGAAGTCAAGCAGCGGTGTGATAATCCGTGCAGCCGTTTTGCTGTATGCCAGCCAGATACCAACAGGCACACCGACCAGAATTGAGATCAATCCTGACGTGATAACAAGACCGAGCGTGTCCATGGATTGAGACCAGTAGCCCAGGTTATCGACAAGCAGGAATCCGATAACAGTAAACAGGGTAAGAGGCAATCTGCCTACCAAAAACGCCAGTACACCTAGTATAGCAATAAACAGGAGCGGATGAGGCAACATAAACAGCCCCGAGAAAAATCCGACTACTTCCTGAATAACGACAGAGATCACTTTAAACAATCCGGAGAGCGAGGAGCTCATCCAGTCAACGATGGATTCAATCCACGATGCTAGTGGTATTTTGGGAATCATTCACAGGTTCCTCCTTTGTTGCGACTTCACCGCTTAGTGCACCGAGCAGGGCTCCGCGAACGATAACGCCTTGCAGACGGCCAGTTTCGCTTACAACGGCGAGTGGCACATGGGCTGAACTTACAATCTCAAACAATTCATGAATGAGAGTTTCAGGCGACACTGTCGGACCATCTGTAATCAGAATATCGTTTAATACTTTATTTTCGCGCATTGCACGGGTTGCGTCTTCTGCTGTAATGACGCCCAGCAATTTTTTGGAGCGGTCAATGACAAACAGGTTCGATATCCCACGCTCACGCATTAACTCGAGAGCAACACGGGGACCACGATCTGTTGTAATGGTTTCAGGACGACGCATAACGTGTGATGCTGTGAGGACCTTGGACAAGTCCACGTCTTCGACGAAGCGGGCCACGTATGAGTTGGCCGGTTGAATCATAATTTCCTCCGGTGTACCGATCTGCACAACGGCGCCGTCTTTCATAAGAGCAATCCGATCGCCGATGCGCAGCGCTTCGTCCAAGTCATGGGTAATGAAAATAATCGTCTTTTTCATCTTATCCTGAAGCTCAATCAACTCATCTTGCATATCACGACGAATCAATGGATCAAGCGCACTGAAGGCTTCGTCCATCAGCAGTACTTCCGGGTCATTCGCAAGTGCCCGAGCGAGGCCGACACGTTGCTGCATCCCGCCGCTCAGTTCATCCGGCATTTTGTCTTCCCAGCCTTTAAGGCCAACCAGTTCGAGTGAGGTCTTGGCTTTCTCACGGCGAACTTCCTTATCTACCTTTTGAATTTCTAAACCATATTCCACATTATCAAGAACAGTGCGGTGCGGAAACAACGCAAACTTCTGAAACACCATACTGATCGTTTTCCGGCGTACTTCACGCAATTGTTCTTTGTTCATTTTTCGCAAATCTTTGCCATGAACCAGTATTTCTCCGGATGTTGGTTCAATCAGGCGATTGAACATCCGAACCAGTGTGGACTTACCACTACCGGACAGGCCCATAATAACGAAGATTTCGCCTTCTTTAATTTCCATGTTGACCCGATTGACACCAACCGTTATTTGTTTTTCTTTGGCCAACTTTTCTTTGCCCCAACCTTGCTCCAGTAATTCAAGACCTTGCTCGGTTTGGGGGCCAAACAGTTTACTTACGTTTTTTACTTCAAGTATGGTCATGTTTTCACCCCTTCTGATGTGTTGTGCACTTCGAACGGCCTTCAGCAACCACAAGCCCATACACTTGTGCGCCCAGCCACGAAATCCGGTAATTTTTGCTTCGCTTCCCGTCTTTCTGGGTAACGGTTTGTATTCTAACAATAGTTAACCAGTATAGCAACCGAATAAACAGTACATAATGTTTATACAGTAAAAACTGTACAAAGTTTTCCTTCGAAATGCTCTGTTTATCTCCTTATTATGGCTAATCAGACATCTTTACATTTATTATTGCTTTTCCTACAATAGAAAATGAGCTGAATTAAAGCTTATTTTTTTGGTTAAATGATCATCGTAGGCAAATTGAAGCATGGTAAAGTTCCCAAGATAATCCATTGGGTGTGAGGTGTTTTCTAGCTTATAGAATATCCAGTTACATGCTTTCCCATGTAAGCAGAGCTTGAACATGCTGATTTTTTGCCAAGACTGGAATGTCAGAATGGAGGTTGCAAGCATGAGCTTGGACCATTTGCAAGAGGATCAGCAGACAGCGGTGCTGAAGATCCGTAAACGCGTTATCGAAGCCATTGGACGAAATATGGATCTATACGGCGTAACGTTGTCCACGGGACATTTATATGGATTGCTATTTTTCGCAGAAAAACCGATGACCCTTGATGATATGGGCCGGGAAATGGAAATGAGCAAAACAAGCATGAGCACCGGAGTACGAACTCTGCTGGATCTAAAAATGGTAAATAAGGTGTGGAGCAAAGGCTCCAGAAAAGATCTATATGAAGTGGAGTATGACTGGCATCAGACGTTTACGGATTATTTCGCCATTAAATGGAGAAAAGCGGTGGAGAGCAACCTTCAGATTCTTCGTAAATCCGTAGATGAGATGAACCGGTTGATGGATCAGCTTGATGAACAGACTGACGCTGAGCTTCTGCAAGTACTGCATGAGGACAAGCGTAAAGTATTGCAAGCGGAAGCATACTACCGATGGCTCGACAGGCTTATTGATACGATGGAAGATGAAGAAATCTATAAGCTTGTTCCAAAAGAAGAGATTAAAGAAGAAATGAAAGAACAGTTATAAGCTCGAAACAAGGACCCATTCCGTCAGGAAGGGTCCCTTTGCTTTTTAACGCCCGATGACACTCAAGTTTTCGTGTACCAATGCCGTAGAAGGATGCATGACAACGGGCTTCAATAGGTTTTTCTTTTTCCGCTGTATATGTTGTGAGGGAATCCGCAATGTGGAGCCTTTGGCTTGTGAATGAATAAGCGGAGAATTCATTCGGTCTGTCCAAACGACATGCTTCCGGTCGCGACTCGATGTAAATGTAGAGGATGGAGCGACTTCCAACCGATGAAGTGCAAGTTCCTTGAAATTGTGCTTTGCTTGCTTCTCACGCCCGGTAAGCTCTGCCAACCGAATATGAGTCTCTTTCCAATCATCGGTCACTTCGACAATGACGACAGGGGCAATACCTTTCAGTTGATCAGTATAAGGTTGACAGGACACGTCACCAATAATCAGATCAGGTTTAGCTTTGCGAAGTTGTTCCAGTTGGTTCGTTAGATTACGTTCTTGCTCCGCTGTCTTCTTATTCTGACTATGGCCCAAATTCAGTGATTCAACTGGCTTCAATCCCAAGGAGTGTAGGTGCTCATCAAAGCCAGCGCTAGATATTGTGGCTACACGTAACCGATGTTTCTTCATATATATACTTGGCGCAATGCCAGTCATCTGCTTGAATTTACGACTAAAATAATATTCATTGCCATATCCAACGGATTCTGCAACCTCTTTGAGAACACAGTTTTCCTCTATCAGTTGCTTTTTGGCTTCTTCAATCCGTAGCCGATTGAGATAATCGGTAGGTGACATGCCTTTTGCTTTTTTGAAGCTGCGGGAATATGAGCTTGGGGTCAGTCCGGCGATTTTGGCCAGATGATCCATGCTAATACCTTCACTCATGAAACGACGCATATATGAAATGCTACGCTCCAGTGCGGGATCTACCTTTTCAAGGTTTTCTTCCAATCGATGCTCTGACAGGAATTGTAGAAGTTCATGTAACTGACTATGTATGCTGACAAAATGCTCTGCAAGTTCCCCTCGATAGGAATCATACAACTTGGCCATTCGTTCTGCTGCCTGCTGTTCATGCCGGATGCGCATTTTGCCAGCCTGCCATTCAAATGGAAGATAGGAAGAAGCGGTCATGTTCCATTTGCCTCGTACTCGCTGCATATTGACTTGTTCCATACTTAACATAAGGAATTCAGTGATTCCTGAATGAGCCACTGCATCGATAGTCAAGCCGGGTTTGATCAGAAACAGTTCACCAGCCTGTGCTTCGTAAACGATGTCGTCCAGAACCAGAAGGCCGTTGCCTTTTAAAATAAGACAAAGTATGGGCCGGCTTACCGTGATGCCTTGTATACGGAAATTTTTCCCACGACGTACTCGGCACATTGAAGAGAGTAGCGGTAAAGAAGAGGTTTCGGTTAATACGGGAAACGATTCATTCATACGGACCATCCTTTTGTCTTATTTTCTTAATGATAACAATTATCATTCTCAAATGGAAGGCGTTTTTGAAAAATAATTTCGACAAAACAGAAAACGTGAAAAGAAAAATGAAAATTTTATACGTCGAATGTAACATATACGTCAAAATGTGAGCACAATAAAAAGATGACACCCAGCACCAAAGCTGTAGAGCCATCTTATCCTTACATTATTAATCAAACCTGAAATCTAACGAATCTGGAAAGGACTTAATTCAGTGTAATCAAAAGAATATTGTCCAGGAAAATATCACTTAATGCTTGTTGCCCTGTTCCATTGGCCTCTGAATGATATAAACGGAATTCATCTTTCGCATGGATGTAGAAGATTCCTGGAACATCATCACGCAAGTGGAACGTTTCCCATTCGTCAGCGGCTATTTTGCTTACTTTTAGAGATGGATTGACTGCATAAAGACCATTTTTGCCAGAAATGTAGACAACCTCCGGTTTATCATTCATCCATTGATTCGTAACATAGGTTACGTTGCTCAAGTTGAGATTAGACGTTTTACTCACCTTGCTCGCAGTAACCGTTTTGGCGTACGCTTTTTGATCCGCATCAATGATTACCACCTTGTCTGTTCCAACTGCACTGACTTCTCGCACGCTTTTGGAGTGAAGCTGAAATGTTTTACCGGATGTTGTCAATGCATAAGCTTTGCCCAGGGTATAGTTATAATCCTTGTTGCTGTCCAGCTTAATACCACTATTGTACACATATAGATTGTTGCTCCAGCCACCGGAATAAACGGCATTTACATCAAGCTTGGCTTTTGCATTCACGGCCGTGCCTTTACCTGTGTTGTAGTTGGCCTTGTACATCACAATAGCTTTTGTAGAGTAATATTGCTCGTCAGGATTGGTGTTGACCATGAGTTGTAATTCATTTTTGGCAAAGTTCACAAAATAACGACTCTCTACAGCACCTTGGGCCAGCTTCTGTACGTTTCCAGTACCGTTTGATGCTTTGGAAGCCACCCACGTATTCCCGCCAACCAAGGTATTATAGTACACACGTCCTTTGGTCACGATTAGAAGTGGGTGGTCCGTATTAACTTTGTCCGCAATTTTGGTTGCAGATGATATACCTTGGTCGCCATTGGCACGATATATGCTTCCCTTGGAGTCTATGTAGTAGATAAATCCGTTATCCGCATAATAATTGATGACATCGGAAGCGAATGTCTCTGGTTCATCACTGGAACCGTCATTTGGAACGCGAAGTAATGTTGTGGAAGTAGAGGACTGAGTGTAGTAGAGATATGATCCCGCTGCAGTCAAATCTACGCCTTCAAAATCAATTAATACTTCTGCTGGATTGCTACCATCTCCGGATACTTTGTAAAGTACGCCATCAGATTCATAATAGACGGTTGACTGGCTTAGCGAAGCTGCTTGGGCAGCGGTTCCGCCTGTTAATGTAACTGCTGTAATGAGTGTAAATAACAGCAATGCACAGAGGGTGCGTTGTACGTATGTATACCCTGTTTTCATTCTTGCTTCCTCCCCCTTAGATATATATGTCGTCAATTTCTTATGTTATATCGGTAAACTATGGAATTTATGTTAGATCTAGAATGGGGATGAGAGCGGGGATAGAAGGAGAAAAAGCAAGAGAATGAAATTGAATTTCATACTCGGTTCAACTTGAAATCCATTTGCGCATGATGCTACCATTCTCGTCCTGAAATATTCTCCACCTAATTTGGACGTGGTAACATGGTTGTGACTGAACCACAACGACAGGAGAGAAACGATATGATGAAGATAGCAACCATAGGTACAGGTTCCATTGTAGATGCCATTTTATCCGCGATCAATGAACTGGAGGATGTCAAGGTCACAGCGATGTACTCCCGTAAGAGAGAGACTGCGCAAGAGCTTGCAGGTAAATATGGGGTAAGTACAATCTATACAGACCTGGAGTCCTTACTTTCGGATCAAAATGTAGATCTCGTTTACATTGCTTCGCCCAATAGTATGCATTATGAACAGGCCTATCAGGCACTTCAACATGGTAAACATGTTGTATGTGAAAAACCGTTCACGTCCACGCTTCAGGAAGCAGAAACGCTGATTGCACTTGCAAAAGAAAAGAACCTGCTGTTGTTTGAGGCCATCTCCAACATTCATTTGCCCAATATCAAAATCATCGAGGAGCAACTACCAAAGCTTGGTGCGATCAAACTGATTCAGTGTAACTACAGTCAATACTCCCGTAAATACAATGATCTTCTAGCGGGGCAGACACCGAACGTATTTAATCCCGAGTTCTCTGGTGGAGCGCTGATGGATATCAACATTTACAATCTGCATCTGGTTATGAGTTTGTTTGGCAGTCCGAATACCGTATCGTATACAGCGAATCAGCATGCGAACGGCATTGATACATCAGGAGTTGTGGTCCTCAAGTATCCCGAGTTCATTGCAGAATGTGTAGGTGCTAAAGATACGAATGGCATGAACTTTGTGCTCATCCAAGGAGAAAAAGGGTACCTTCAGGTTGTAGGAGGAGCGAACGGTTGCCGGGAAATCAAGCTTCAGATCGGGAAAGAGCCATCTGAGGAGTATAGTGCGCAGAACAAAGCCAATTGGCTGTACTATGAGTGGGAAGTGTTCAGAGATATTTATTTGGCTAAAAACTATAAGCGGTGTTATGAACTGCTTCAACACAGCCGTTCTGTAATGAACGTACTGGCGGAAGCTCGCAAAAATGCGGGAATTATTTTTGCCGCGGACGCGGATAAATGATTAATGATAAATCTCAGTAGTTGTCGCTGATGCTCGCCATATACAGCATATCAAACAGATAGAGTACCGAGATCATGGAAGACATTTTGGATAACCTCAATTGTTCGTTATAACCATAGCTTAGCAGTGTTTCATCACAATGTCTGGACAGTGTTGAAAGATTGTTTTCGGTCACGGCGATGACTTTACGTTGCATATTCTTCAGTACTCTGGCAGCTTCAATCATGGATGAGTTCTCTCCCGTATGAGATATGACAAAAGACAGGATGAACTGACTGGTATTCATTGTATTTAAATAATGCATGTTGGGACCATTGTGTGCCACCGCCGCAATGCCAAGCTCGTTCCATTTGGCACAAGCTTGCTGTGCCAAATAATAATTCATATCGCTACCGTAGATATCGATACGTGCGGATTCTTTGACCCAATTCGCGATTCTTACTAGAACAGGAGCGCTTAACATACGGTGTGTCTCATCCAGCGCCTGGTGATATAGGTAGGGAACAGAGTCAATCGCAGCCAGTACATTGCCTTGTTCTGTGATTGTATGATCCGGCGTCCGTAAGGGGGAAGAGGGATGTTGTTGATATTCTAGCGCAAGCTTTAACTGAAAGTCTGGGTACCCTTTGGTACCCAGCTTTTTGCATAGACGAACAATAGTGGACGCACTTGTATAAGTCTGCTGAGCCAGTTCATGGGCTGTAGAGTGGAATACAACTTCGGGGTCGTTCAGGATAAAGTCCACAATATGCTTCTCCTGTGCCGTTAATGATGAAGCATATTTTAATTTCTGGAGTAGGTTGTATTCCATGCTGTTGTTCCATTCCTCTCTATAATCATCCCAAGTACATGTCTCCACATCATAACTCGCGTCTGTTTATTTCTCAATCAGATCTGACTCTCCGCAAGTTGCTGACGGCGGTTCCACATGGTTACGAGACGGAGTAAAATAAAGCTCGTGAGCAGCATCACTGCACCGGTGCCCAGCAACATCCATGGCCCAATCATTAACATGCCGGTAGCCTGACCAGCAATCAGGGCAATCAGGGGCAAGACAACAAGTCCGCCAAGCTGGTAAGCTTCCTGAAATCCCCGTACTTTAGCCGAGATCAGCACATTGAGGAGAATAACGGCTAAACTGCATGTAGGGACTACCCAAAGGATCAGAATGATCCAGTTCCAGTTCGGAAACATCAGTGTGCCAAAGATCGGGTACATCAGGATGTTGGCAATGACCCCATAGATGATGAAGGTCACCCAGGACAACAACACTGACGGAATGAAAGCAGCCAGAACTTTACCTCTAAACAGTGTACTCATGCTCATTGGTGTAAATAGCAAACCTTCCAGTGTCTTGCGTTCCTTCTCGCCAGCGAAACTGTTGGCAGTCAGGATGCTGGAAGCCATCACTGGAATGATGAGAAACAAGGGGGCGAACATATACAAGCCAAGAAAATAAACAATGCGTTGATTGTCTGTGGTCATGGTAGCAAGGGAGGGCAACTGTCCACTCTGAATGAGCTTGTCTAATGTATCCAATACAACATTTAGGTTACTTATCGAATGTAGATCCACGCGGGATGCAACCCACAACATAGCAGAGGGAACAATGATTCCGATAATTAGCGGTACAATAAGCATAGGCAGCCATAGTTGCACACTGGATGTGACAGAACGAATATCTTTACGAATGAGTGCACGTATCGCCTGACGATTATTCATGTGCATTCGCCTCCCTTATCGCAAAATAGATGCTTTCCAGATCATTGCCTTCCATACGTGCCTGATAGACCTGACCATGCTCGGTCAGCTGCCGAAGCAGCAACGGAATATGTTCACGAGACGAGAGTTGGTATGTTGCTGTATGCGCTGTAACCGTCTCAGGCGAATAAATCCCCGTCTTCCAACCGTTTGGCATATCTGCTTCGACCTCTAGCCGCGGTGCGGATTGATAACGCTGAATGATCTCCTGTTCAGTCCCTTTCTCAACAACACGACCCTTTTCCATAAAAATATAATGATCACACACGGCGGAAAGCTGAGTAAGTACGTGTGAGGAGATGAGAATCGTCAGGTTCAGCTCCGTATTTAACTGACGAATGATGCGAAGAACCATCTGGATTCCGTCAGGATCGAGACCGTTGGTCGGCTCATCGAGAAACAGAATCGAAGGGCGGTGCAACAGCACCCGTGCCAGACCTAAACGTTTCTTCATCCCTGTGCTATAGGTACCGACCTTACGATGCTGGTAATCCTGAATCTCAAGGAGATGCACCAACTCGTCAATGCGTTCAGTTGCACGTTTTAGCCCAAAGGCATCCGCAAAAAACAGAAGATTATCCCGCCCACTCATATTTTCGTACAAGCCACTTTGCTCGGTCAGTGTTCCGCAGATTCCCAGCACCTTTTCTGTTTCTATTGATGTATCCATGCCTTGGATGGTAACCTGCCCGCTGTTTGCGCCCAGAACTCCGTTCATGATCCGAATGAGGGTTGTTTTACCCGAGCCGTTTGGGCCAATAAGCCCGGTTATACTGCCCTGTTGAATCGTGAAGCTGACATCTTGTAGCGCTTGATGCTCACCGAAATATTTGTTTATATTGAGAACCTCAATCATGTATAATCACCGTCCGTTTTCTAATTTGATAATTATACGTCCAGCGGTGTCAGATCGTTCAACTAAGACTAAAGAAATATATTATTGCTTCAATAGTCCTGAAATTCTAGTGCATAATTCCCCGGGAAATTTCACCAAATCGGGTCTAAGGTTTGTTTTTTTGACAGGCTGTACGATGTATCCTTGAAAAGAAGGTATGAAGGCCGTTTGATTGCTGTTTCATTGCTATAGATAATGGAGTAATAGAGTATAGGCCGATATATACATAATGAGTTCGTCTAACACATCCATTTATTCAGTGTGAAGATGTTAAAGCGGGCTAAGTGCTGTGTTAGACCCAAAGGAAAGGTGAAGTGGTTCATGAGTACACCGAATGAATATCGTTTTCAGGTCAACCTGAGCGGAATGATCCAAATTTTATCGAATCATTTATACAGCAGTCCAAAAGTTTTCCTGCGTGAGCTTATGCAGAATGCAACAGATGCGATTACGGCACGCAAGGAAGTGGAACCGGGATATCAGGGAGAAGCTCGTATTGAGCTAACAGGAACCGGAGATCAATTGACGATGATGGTGGAGGACAACGGAGTTGGTTTGACCGAAGCGGACATCCATGAGTTTCTAGCTATGATTGGACAATCCTCGAAGCGGGGACAACAGGCATTGCTGGATGGCGAGACATCGTTTATTGGACGTTTTGGTATTGGTCTGCTGAGCTGTTTCATGGTCAGTCATGAGATCGTCATGCTGACTCAATCGGTGAAGGGCGGCCCTTCCATGGAGTGGCGCGGCAAGCCGGATGGTACGTATACGATTAGGCAGTTGGACACGCAATTGTCTCCCGGAACGAAAGTATATCTGCGTTGTACGCCGGAGGCGGCACACTACTTTGAAGCGGAGTATGTGAAAGAAGCTTTATTTTATTATGGTGCGCTCCTGCCTTATCCAGTCACGTTGATTCATGACGGGGTGCATTCTGTCGTAAATCAGGATTCTCCGATTTGGTTAACACGTCCAGAGCTTGCTCGTTCCTGCCGTGCGGAAGTGCTTGCGTTTGGTGAACGTCTGCTTGGGGAGAAATTCCAGGATTTCATCCCGCTGACAACGGCTTCGGGGCGCACGGGAGGCATTGCCTATGTGTTGCCGCACGCCGTGAATTTGAATGCCAAGCGTTCTCACCGGGTCTATCTGAAGCGAATGCTTATTTCGGAGAAGGCCGAGAATATTTTGCCGGAGTGGGCGTTTTTTGTAAAATGTCTGATCTGGACCGACGAGCTGCAGCCGACAGCTTCAAGAGAGCATTTTTATGAAAATGAAAAGCTGGAAGAAGTGCGCTCCGAGCTCGGAGACGCCTTGCGGATGGGACTTACCGAAATGGCTGAACAGCAGACTGAACGTCTACAGAAGTTGATTCGTCTGCACGCCCTTTCGATGAAGGCGCTGGCTGTTCAGGATCAGGAATTTTACGCGATGATTCACCGCTGGTTGCCTTTCGATACAACGCGAGGACACCGGGAACTGGGTGAACTGATTGATGAAGGAGAGACACTGTACTATACCAGTACCATTGATGAATACCGCCAGATCCACCATGTGGCTTCTGCACAGTCCATGTTGGTCGTTAACGCAGGTTACATCTACGATAAAGAGCTGATGGGGATGTTGCCTGTCATACTGAATCATGTAGAGACCGAGCGAATTGAGCCAGATGAAGTATCGATGACGTTCACAGATATTGCACCAGCTGAGCGCAACCAATATTATGATGCATTGCGTCTGGCAGATTCGGCGTTACAACGTTTCCGCTGCCGCGCAGAAGTGAAAGGATTCAAGCCCGCTGACTTGCCAGTGTTGTTTACCCTTTCGCAGGAATCATCCACGCTACGTGCGTTGGAAAAAGCCAGCGAAGAGAGTACCGACTTATTCTCATCTGTTCTTGGGTCGTTGTCATCAGGTATTAATTCGGCAGGATACTCGACGTTGTATCTGAATGTGAATAATCCCATCATTAAACGGGTGTTGACGTCACCAGATAATCAGATGACACCGATTGCTATTGAAATGTTGTATGTCAATGCACTGATGATGGGGCATTACGCCATGAACAAGCAGGAGCTTGAAGTATTGAACCAGGGAATTGTACGGTTTATTGATTGGGGTTTAAGCGCAAATACGAATCATGAGGGAGATGCCTGATGAAGACAGAGATGGAATTCGAAGATTTGATGGAAGAGGCCTATCAGCTGCCGAATGGTTCCGCAAAGCTTGGTTTTTTGGAGGAAGCAGCACGGGTGGCTGATCTCAATGGTATGGTTGAGGAGGCATACGAAGCACGTTCAGAGATTGTGGATGTCGCCACCTTCTGTGGATATCCGATGAAAGCTTTGATCGCTTTCTCCTGGCAACTAGGCAAGTTTGATCAGCAACCAGAGCTGTATGATGAAGAAACGTTATTGTGGTCTTATAAATGGATTCTTGGCAAAATGCCCGATTTCCCGGAAATCTCACGTGAAAAGATTATGGAGCTGTTAGAGGACTTCGGGGCACGGTTCAAGTCTTATGGGTATAGCGAACGTTCTTACTGGTACTACCGTTTTCGCATTTTTATGGATTTCGGAGAGCTGGAAGAAGCGGGGCGCAGTTATGACAAGTTTAGAGCGTTAGACCGCGACTTCATGAGTGACTGCGAGGCGTGTGAGCAGGACGAGATTTTGCGTTATTTTATGTTAAAGGGAGACGACGAGAAGGTGCTGGAAGTGGCCAAGCCGATTCTCAAAGGACGCATGAGCTGTGCGGAGATCCCACATCTGACCTTATCCGAAGTTCTGATGCCACTGTATCGTCTGGGACGGAAGGATGAGGCAGATAAACATCAGGTTAAAGGATATCGTTTAATCAAAGGTGAGAATGATTTCGTGCAGAGTTTTTCCGAGCAGATGGAGTATCTCGCACTTACGAATCCGGCCAAAGGGATTGATATCCTCGAGGAAACACTGGTGCTTGCAGCCGATCATGAAGATGCGTATGCCAAAATGATGTATTATGCAAAGGCAGCTTCGTTATTGCGGCGCTGGGCTGAAGAAAAGGACTCAGAAGGGTATCGTCTGCGTCTGCCAGCTTCCTTCTCGTATGAGGGAGATCCGGGAAACCTGCTCAAACTTGCAGATTATTTTGAAGAGTATGCCCAGGCTACCGCAGCCAAGTTTGATCAGCGCAACGGAAACACACATGTATCCTCATTAATTGCATAATTTAAAAGGCTTGTTCGTAAAGGAGAAATCCTTTCGAACAAGCCTTTTTGTCATTTACTTGTATAGCATAATTATTGAACGGATGTTGCTGGAGGAGCGCTTTCTGTCGTTGGCATTGGTGTAGTCTCTGGCTTGCTCTCAGGTGCTTCAACATTCTTAGCTGCATCCTCCGCTGATGGCTGCTGTGGTTGTGCTGGCTGTTGTGCAGCTATCAATTCAGCGACGATGCGATCGGTCGGCTGTGTAATTAACGCATACATGATCGCAGCGTGTTCCTGACGAATGAGAGGTTTGCGTGAGAGGTAATCTGCAGCATTGTCCTCCAGCATTTTGACCTCAGGGCCGTAGATACCCAGCTTCACCATCATTTGCACTGCAGGCACAGCCCAAGCATCTGTGTGGCCTGCAAGTTTAACGTTCTTAAACAGTTCGCTTGGATACTGCAGCTGAAATACTCTCCATATCATAACTGCTGCTTCTTGCCGAACAATGGCTTGATCGGGTTTAAACTGTTTCTCGTCTGCACCTGTAATCATACCCATTTCATAAGCAAGCTGGATATAGCCAGCTGAGGCATGGCCAGCCCAGTCGGTGTCTGCAGGCGCTGGTGTTTTGCTAGGCTTGAGTCCACTTAATTTAAGAATATCCTCGATAAATTCCGCACGAGTTACAGTCGTTTTAGGCATGAAAGACTGGTTAGCTTCATTTTCGAAATATCCAAGCGATTGCAAGCTATGGATCGCTTGAGCATAAGGATTGTTCTTCTTAACATCCAGGAAGCCCGCCGCTTTTTTCCCTTTTTTGGCATATCCGAATGGGTTGAGATACGGCTCTCTCATGTAGGTTGTTCCATCTTCATAGGTTTTGAAGGCTGTGAACTGTCCTGTTAATTCATCCGTGAACAGATTGTCTTCCACTTGAATCAGCTTACGTTCACCCAGATACGGATCACTAATGCTTAATTGACTGGACGTTTCACCGCCAGTTTGCAGTTTGCTGATGAGTGCACTGATCCGAAGGTCGGCATAAAAACCGTTGAAACGTTGCAACTCTTCCGCAGGTTGCGGTGTGTAATCCTTTAATTGTACGGGTTTAGCGTACTGAGGAAAGAAGTTTTGAATAAAGGCCGAGTAGAGCAGGTTACGCAGAGCTCCATTCTGATTATAGGTAAGGAAGACGCCTGTGTTCTGCTCAGGAATAAAAAATAGATAAGAGCTGTAACCTGACAGGTCGCCTGCTTTGGTGATTACTTTGGAACTGCTTCCCGCCCCAGGGAGCTGAAATGGTGCTTCGAATCCGTACGTGCTATCCGGCAGCAACGGGTGAATGGAAGAGCGATACTGCTCCATACTTTTCACGGTTGCTGATTTCAAAATCTGCTGGTTATCTTTCTTGCCGTCATTCAGAAAGGCAATCATAAACTTGCCGATGTCATCCGCGGTAGACAGCATGCCGCCTTGTGGCAATGGATTGGGATCAATGAAGTACATGTCAACCGGATTGTGAGCTGCATCATAACCAGTGGCAAGCTGTTTCTGGAATTTTTCATCTAGCATAAAACTGCTGTTGTTCATGCCTAAAGGCTTAAAGATGTGCTCTTGCATGTACGTTTCAAACGGCTCGCCGCTGACATTTTCGACGATCAACCCGAGTAGCAAAAACGAGAAGTTATCGTACATGTAGGCGCTACCAGGCTTTCGCACAACAGGAGGCATGTGCTGCTCGGCGTATTCCTCCATCGTTATGTACTTGCCTTGGTCTGTGTGGATGTCTTCCGGCTGTGGATCACGGATTTCAAACCCGGTGGTATGTGTCAACAGATGTTCTACGGTTACTTCCGCATCGAATGGATTCTCGAAGTGCAAACCCTTCACATAGGTCTGAAAATCAGCCTTCAGGTCGACTTTACCTTGCTCAACAAGCTGCATGACCGCAGCGGCTGTGAAGGTTTTGGAGACAGAGGCGACACGAAAAGCGGTGTTTTTCGGATCGACAGGTGTTTTTTTGTCCAGATCGGCATGGCCGTATCCTTTTTCTGCAATTACCTGACCATCCTTTACAACGACGACAGACGCGCCAACGTAATGTGGTTTGGTTTCAGATGAAGCAAAGAACTTATCCAGAAAAGCATTAGCCGATTCGGCATTCAGTGTTACAGGCTGTTTCGAACCGTCAGTGTCAGGGGCTGTTGCCCCGGTCTGAGCCTGCACCTGGGGAGCCCAGAGGCTGAGAGAAAGAACAAGTGCCATGCATGCGCTGGTCAGGGCGCTCCATCTGGACCGGGTATTTCGATTGAATAAATGCACGTCATCACTCCTTTAGTCATTTTTACCAAAGTAGGTAGTTCACTGTGTATTACTGCTTCTGAGCACGATAAGTTTCACGAAAATAAACGCCGATGTTGATGATCCAGATGACTGACAGCAGTATGATCGGGAAAGCGGCAAAGGAAAATAAGATCGAATATACGACTAAAGCGGCCATACCGACGCCAAGCAGGAGATTCATCATCTGAAACGAGCGATAGGCTGCGCGATACACGATCCATTTCTCGCCCTCATCCAGCTTTTCGAAGTGATTTTTCTGCATGTTGCGGGAGTTCAAGTCCAGTGCGCGATCAGGGAAGTAGCGATTGTAACGTTTGATCGTCACGCTCTGCAGGACAACGACGATGATTACAGCGATGCAGGCGGCGACCAAATTTCCAAGCGTAAACAGATTGCTAGACTTGGGCAAGTCTCTACTCGATGCGTATAACGACAAGGCAAGGGCGACCCATGCAAATGAAGTAATCACACTGAACGTGCTAAGCATCATGGCGCTTCCCAGCGAACGTTCAGCAGGGGACATCAAGGAGGGAGGGTCACTTATATCATCCGCTTCATCTTCTTCAGGACGGGCAGAAGGAGTACGAGCCAGACTAATGCTGTTCCAAATGGTCATAACAAGCACCGCCAGAGCGATCAGGGCAAACAGCAGGTCGTAATCGTAATAAACGGACAGGGTCCAGTTCAGATCAGAGGGAAGCTTGGTGATTGCGGCTGAGGAAATAAATCCGACAACAGCACCGCCAGCGGCATAGAGCGGAAGACGCATTCTTCTTTTTTTGGATGAGGTATTAGCGGTTGGATTCATCTATATTTCCACCTTTCAATTCAAATATTTTTTCAACAGATTCGCCGAACACATGAGCTATTTTTAATGCCAGAACGACCGAGGGAGAATAATCTCCGCGTTCAATCAGAGCAATGGTTTGCCTTGATGCTCCGATGAGCTTCGCCAGCTCTGCCTGAGACAATCGGTCTCTGGCTCGTAACTCCCGAACGTGATTGTGTAATTCTTCCATGTACTCACCTCCATGAATACAATGTATATGATAATCGACTAAATGTAAAGTATAATATACAAAATGAATATGATTGTTTACTGTTAAAGATGATGAAAGAACTCGAATAAACGTAAAAAAGAGCCCCGAAAGGCTCTCAAATGTTTATTTGCGTCTATGGATAGATATTGCTTAAGAGGCATCTGCAAAGGAAGTGTTTGGATTGCGTTTGGCCTCTGCTCGAAGTGACATTCGAAAAAAGAAAAGGGCTCCCAAACCTGCTGTCAGGTATAAACCGGCCATCACATATGAAGGGAAGAGAGCTCCTATTGCCAGGCCAAGACTTCCCAGCAGAGCGGCAACATTATAGCTGAGTCCATCAGCTGCCAGGTATGCCGCGCGGTTTGAATCGGGAATGATGCCGGCTAGAAGAACCTGACGCACAGGTGAATACATAAGCTCCCCAATGGTGAACAGTACAGCAGAAGTTATAAGCAACCATGCCCAGTTACTGAAAGCCAGAACGACAAAACCAGAGGTATAGAGGAGCATTCCGGCTGTTATGATCGTTTTGGAACTGATGCGTCTGATGTACTTGCCGAATGGAATGGCAATTAAGGCAACCATTACTGTGTTGATGATCATGACTATGCTGAACATGTGAAGGCCCGATATATGAAAGCCGAGAAATTCTGAAGCAAATTCATTTTTTAACCTTACGGCAATATATTTATCCAACTGAAATTCAAGGGCAACTGCAAGAACGGTTGCTGTAAAAAAGACCATAAAACGTTTATCGCGAAGTATTTTTTTGTACGTGTTTAACATGTTGTTTTGTAAAGCTGACTTCAATTGTCCAGAGGGTTCAGATGGTGGAGATACAAATGGGTCATTTGCTGAATTAATTGAAACGTAATGTTTATTTACCATTGTTTCATGAATTAGAAATAGTAGAATTAGCAAGGTTACGATACTTTCCGCACATACCAGACTAAACAGCAGAAAACGAAATGATTCAAATAAAAGGCCTCCCAGCAATGCACCGAAAGTTATGGCTACATTGGTTGTCCAGTACTGCAAACCATAGATGTAATGACGTTCCTGCTCACTGCTTACATCAACAATCATGGCACTTGCAATCGGAGCGGTTATCCCTGAACTGATGCTGCTAAGTAGAAACATAAGACATGTAAGTGTGACAGAATTCATCCAGGGTGAATTGGCAGCTGCGAGCCAGAATAGAGAAAATACCTGCAGACTTTGGGCGATGACCATCAGTTTTTTACGTCCCATTCGATCAGACAAGTATCCAACACCAAGTCCCGCCAGCATGGAAGCAGCAATATTAACGGTCAGTAGGAGACCTGCCCATCCAACGCCAATCTGTATACTCAGATAAATCCCCATAAACGGAAGAACAGTCTTTTGTGTCAGATCAGTAAAAAAATCAGTAACAATTCGAATTTTAATATTCGAGTGCAAATCAGTAAATTTCATAGCAAGTATGTCTTCCTTCCTGTGGTCATGTTGATGTTATCGAGTATAATAAAATAAAACCGGAAGAAAAACTGTATACATAGTCGTTCATGTTTCGTATTTTAGGGAACAAAGAAAATGGACCATTCGGAGGGACATACATCGCATGGATATATCGGAGCATTATATACAATTGCGCTTGAAGCTTAAGCATGTACATGATGATCAAGAGCTTTACATCACTATAGGTGAACTTGCGGATTATCTGTGCTGTACGATGCGTAACATGAATCTGATTATGAACAAGTTTCAGGAGCATGGTTGGGCAAGATGGAGCCCGCAGCGCGGAAGAGGAAAAAAGTCAATTCTGGTCTTTTGCAAGCCAGTGGCAGAAGTTGCTGCAGAACGTTTTGATCAGCTTTTGCATGCAAACAGGATGGAAGAAGCCTATGAAATGTCCTCCTCCCTGCCACCTCAGTTAAGAGAGAGGCTGTTGCATAATCTGCAACTTCAATTTGGTCTACGTTCCATTGAAGGGGTTGCAGGTAGAACGGATACATTACGAATTCCGCAGAGTACTCCTTTCCAGACCTTTGACCCAACGCAGACGGCGATGTGGGGGGAAGGTTTTATTATCACTGAGGTTTTTGACCGTCTGGTTCATTACAATGCAGAGCGGCAGCAATGTGAGCCAAGTCTGGCTATAGCGTGGGAGAGTGATCAGGAGGGCAGAGAGTGGACGTTTTATCTGAACAAAGGCGTTCAGTTTCATCATGGTCGTGTGATGGAAGCAGCAGATGTTAAATTTACGTTTGATCGTATCGTTACTGATCCTGATAATCCTTGCAAAACCATGTTTGGTTCAATTCAACATGTTGAATTGATAGACAACCTGACCGTACGCTTTGTGCTACATAAGCCTAACTTCATGTTGCCTGATCTGCTGAGCAGTTTGTGTGCTTCGATTGTACCTTGGGATGTACAAATGGAATCCCTTCGTCCGATTGGAACAGGACCTTATCGAATTATGCATCATGACGCGACCTTGTTGGTAATGGAGGTATTCCCGACTTATTTCCGAGGCCGAGCATATATTGATCGGGTTGAATTCTGGCAGCTTCCTCAAGCAGACTTGACTGAATCTTTAGTTAAGAAGCGTCTATTTTCAGACGGTGAACTTCGTTCTGTGGAGCATGAGATTCAGGGCGGTGTATTTATGACGTTTAATATGCAAAAGGAAGGCCCTCATCATGATCTTTATTTCCGTCAAGCTGTCCGATTGTTACTCGATTCGGATCAGTTGGTTGAATCAATGGACAATCCTTACATGGAGAAGGCCGATCGTTTGATTCGTATTCGAGCACGGGAGCAACAAAATGTAATTCCTTCTGAAGAGGCTGTGACAGGTCAGACGGGATCGGACAAGTCGGGACTTGTACAGGCAGCAACGTTGCTTGAGCGCAGTGCTTACCAGGGACAACCGTTGCGAGTCTGGGTTGAAGAAGGGAAGCAGATGGAGGCAGATATGGCTTGGTTTGCCAAGCGTTGTGAATCAGTGGGTTTAAACATAGCTGTTGTGACTGGCGATCCTGTTCATATGGTCTATCATGACGAACTTCAGCCTTATGAGATGATCTATACGGGGGAAGTATTTGATGAGCATGTGATGCGGAGTCTGATAACGATGTATACATTCGGAAATACGTTATTTCTGCTTGCAATGAATGATTATTGGAGAGGCGAGCTTGCCCAAGCATGTGAAAATATCGTTATGTTTCAGGAACCTGTGCTACGTATGGAAAGATTAATTCAACTGGAGGGGCGGCTGATTGAAGAGGCGCTTATACTGCCGGTATATGCTTTCAAAGAAGTGCACGCCCATGATGTCTCGCTACGGAATTACAAAATTTCAGGCTATGGTTTGCCGGATTTGCGGCAACTTTGGATTAAAAGAAAAACAGATGCGCCGAATACGGAGACAAGTTATCCGGTGTATATCCCGCTATGGTAGACAAGAAATCCGTTTCAACAACGTTTCATGCCATGCTTGTCAAACTAGTCCGCATATATCGAACAAGTCCCTCATAACATGTACTAATCAAGTAGGGGTTCTGCTGTACGCACAATCCTGAAGTGAAAACATGTGCTAAAGGGGATGATGTCATGCGCCGAATATCATGGATGCTTGCCATGGTATTGGTCTTATCGGCCTTACTTGCCGCCTGCGGGAAGAAGGATGCGGCAGCTGTGGTCAAAGATCTGAACGAAGTCGTTGGAGAGATGGAAAGTTACCAGGGAGCAGGCGTTATGACGCTGCATACCGGAGAAACACCGCAGCAGTACAAGGTCGAGGTATGGCATCAGAAGCCTTCGTATTACCGTATTGCATTAACCAATGCCAAGAAGGATGTTACGCAAATTGTACTTCGTAACGATGAAGGTGTGTTTGTACTGACACCGAGCCAGAATAAAAGCTTCCGTTTCCAAAGTGATTGGCCGGATAACCAGGGTCAGGTTTACTTGTATGAGACGTTAATTCGAAGCATTACAGGGGATACGACCCGTCAGTTTGCAGACGAAAAGGAAAGCTACGTATTTGATGTTGCTGCCAACTACAATACACATGCTCTCGTAAGACAAAAAATCTGGCTGAATAAGAGTGATTACGCACCAAAACAAGTAGAAGTATCGGACTCCAACGCCAATGTGGTGGTGGACGTGAAGTTTGACAGCTTCAAATTCGGAGCGGAATTTGGAAAAGATGCCTTTGATATGCAACGCAACATGACGGCTGCAACAGAAGAAGGGAATAAGACAGAAACAGATGCAGGTGCTGCTCCAGCCGAGAAAACCGATGACGCCGCCGGACAACAGCCTGCTAATCCTCAGGCTACGCCAGGCTCCGAGGGAACTGGGGGAGCTGTTGATGGGCAGACAGGCGTAAGTGAGGGTACGGATCAACAAGGAACACAAGGAGCAGAAGGTTCAGAAGGGGCAACAAGTGGGCAGGGTACTGAAGAACCTACTGTGGCTGAACCGCAAGAAGCAGAGAGCTTTGGTGTCATTCAACCGACATATGCGCCGGAAGGTGTCAAGCTGAAGGATGATCAGATTCTGGAAGAAGCCGGGGATTATTCCGTTCTGCTTCGGTATGAGGGAACCTATAATTACACCATATTTGAAGCAAGACCTCAGGATCGTGCTGTATCGCTTGCCCCTTCCCGTCTGGTTGATCTTGGATTTACAGCGGGTATGATTAGCGGAGATGCTTTGCAGACGCTGACCTGGACTTCTGATGGCGTGGAATACCGAATTACAAGCGCGGATCTGCCTGAGAATGAGATGGTACGTATAGCGACCTCCATGCAGGAAGAGTCAGGTAAATAAAACGAGAACGCATAGCCGTGCTATCCCAAGGAATGCTATAGAGCATCGGAGAATTCAATTCTCCGGTGCTTTATCTATTTTTACAGTACCCAAGAACATGCCTAGTTCAGTCTAAAAATACAAAATACGCTTCTACGCGCAGTGAACCGGGTAATAAGCTGATGTAAGCAAGTTATATACAGCTGTATATTGAGACCCAAGCGGACTGTAATAACTGTGCTTATCGGCTGTCTTCTGCACTTGATTGTGGTTCTCTGCAGGCTCCTACAGCATATGATGTGAGAAGTGAAATTTCTGCATATTTGACAGTGACATGCTGGAGCATTACGATGGAGTCTGACGTGAGCCGGATTAAGAAGATTAGAGAAGGTGACTTAACGTGCAAGGACAATATAGGCCAACCCAGGCGGAGATTAATCTGGACCATCTGAGAGGCAACGTAACCGCCTTTCGTAAGGCGTTACCTCAGGGTACGAGATTTCTCGCTTGTGTAAAGGCCAACGCTTACGGGCATGGTGCAGTAGAGACAGCCAGAGAATTGGAACGAGTAGGCGTGGATTATTTAAGTGTAGCGTTCCTTGACGAAGCTATTGAACTGCGTCTGCACGGCATCACAAGCCCGATTCTGGTATTGGGGTATACGCCGCCTGAAGGAGTCGCTGTAGCGTGGCAACATGATGTGACGATTACATTGTTTAGCAGAGAAGTGCTTGAGGCTATCAAACAGGTGAATCCAGGCACATTCGCAAATCAGCTGAAAGTTCACATCAAGATCGACAGTGGCATGGGCAGATTGGGTCTGCTACCTGGCAATGAGGCCATTGACTTTATACAAGAGGTTTCCTCACTTGATCAGGTAATGCTGGAAGGTATGTTTACTCACTATGCCAAAGCAGATGAAGAAGACAAGACCTATACACTGGAACAGTATCGACGGTTTCAGAGCGTTACAGAGACGCTTCGGAATCAGGGATGTGTCATCCCGATTATACATACGGCGAACAGTGCCGCTACTATTGATACACCTGAATTATCCTATGATATGGTACGTGTGGGCATAAGTCTGTATGGACTGTATCCTTCGGTAGAGGTGAATCACCAGGTAGTGAAACTGCTCCCGGTAATGACACTGAAGACAAAAGCGGTTCTGGTCAAAACACTGCCGTCCCATTGGGGAGTCAGTTATGGAACCCGTTATTTTACACATGAAAATGAACGAATAGCGACCTTGCCTATCGGCTATGCAGACGGATTCTCAAGAATGCTGACAGGCAAAGCACAAGTGCTTGTACGTGGCCGCCGCGTTCCTGTCGTTGGTACGATCTGCATGGATCAGTGTATGGTGTCGCTACAATCTTTCGCAGAAGAAGCGGAAGCAATTCAAGCCGGCGAAGAGGTTGTTCTCATCGGTCACCAGTCTGGTGGTGTAATTACCGCTAGTGAAGTGGCAGACCAGCTTGGTACGATTCACTATGAAGTGATCTGCATGATGGCACATCGTATTCCTCGGGTCTATACCCGGGGAGGAGAGGTAGTCGCCAGAATCAATCCCCTTTTGACAACGTAATTCGCAAATTGGACACGATTACCAGCAAAGTTTTTTTCAGAACAGAAGGAATACTGTCGCAGTATCTCGAAATATGTACGTTGTCAGGAATTAAATCCTGAAATGCGATGTTTAGTCTGTACGAATAATGATTCCCGTGTTTATAATGGAGTACAGCATACTTGATATACGCGGGGCATATATATTCCTTTGTATAAAAGTTCTGGAAAAGCGTAATACTGGTTCACAATGGCGAAAGGTTTGTGGGGGTGGAAGAAAGGTGGCCAACTTGCAGAACACCAAGCGGATTATGATCAGTTTGCCTGATTATCTTTTGCAGGAAGTGGATGGCATCGTAGCGCTGGAGAATTCCAACCGCAGCGAATTGATTAGGCAAGCAATGAAGCTGTACTTGACTGAACGGAAGAAACGTTACATCCGTGAATCAATGCAGCGAGGGTACATGGAGATGGCGAAAATTAACCTGACCATGGCATCCGAAGCCTTTCACGCGGAGGAAGATGCGGACAGCACTCTGGACCGCTTAGTTAGCGGGGTGTAGACAGTGATCGTAAAACGTGGTGACGTTTTTTTTGCGGATCTTTCTCCCGTTGTCGGTTCTGAGCAAGGTGGCGTCAGGCCGGTTCTGGTCATCCAGAACGATATCGGCAACCGGTTCAGTCCAACCTGTATCGTGGCGGCGATTACCGCCCAGATTCAGAAGGCAAAGCTGCCAACACATGTCGAGATTGATGCAGCGGCGCATGGCTTTGACCGGGACTCGGTGATTTTGCTCGAACAGATTCGGACGATCGATAAGCAGAGGCTGACCGACAAGATTACGCATTTGGACGAGGAGACCATGAAATTGGTCAACGAAGCCTTGCAGATCAGCTTGGGTTTAATCGATTTTTAGGGTGAAGCGTAGCACTTGATGTGCTTGCTCGCCTGTCTGTTGACAACGGATGTTCCTGTGAGGGAACACACAATTTCAGATTGTAATCTTAAGAGCGTACGATACCTTTATGGGTGTTGTGCGCTCTTTTGATTAAGACTTGGTGAAAGCGTAGAACATTGATGATCTTTTCGTTATAATGGAACCTGAGAAACCGTTTACCCGAAAGACCTATATAGATAGATGGAGGAGACATATGAGCATTTACATCAATCAGGAGAAACTTCAGTTTCATTTACAGACCCGCGAGGCGAGCTACGTATTTCAGGTATTGCCTTCGGGGTATTTGGTGCATTTGTATTATGGTAAAAAACTGCGTGATACCGACCTGAGCTGGCTTCATGTTCGGACGGAAAGAGCATCCTTTAGTCCAAATCCGGTGCCGGAGGATCGTACGATTTCGTTTGACACCCTGCCAGTGGAACTTCCGGTCTATGGAACGAGCGATTTCCGCAACCCGGCCATCCAGCTGGAACTGGAGAATGGTTCAACGGTATCCGAGTTTACGTATACAGGCCATCGTTTGGTCAAGGGAAAAGAGGCGTTAACGGGACTTCCGGCAACGTATGTAGAATCCGAAGATGAAGCGGATACGCTTATTATTGAAATGCAAGATCAGGTGTCGGGTGTGAAAATTGAGTTAACGTATACCGCGTTTACTGCCTTTAATGCCATTACACGATCGATGCGTATCGTGAATGAGAGCGCTAACGTGGTAAATGTACTGCGAGCACTCAGCTCTTCTGTAGACCTGCCACATGCAGATTATGAATTGCTGCAACTCTCGGGTGCTTGGACTCGTGAACGTGACATCGTTCGTCGTCCACTCGCTTCCGGATTGCAAGGAATCGAGAGCCGCCGTGGCTCCAGCAGTCACCAGCAAAACCCGTTCATTGCCCTGATGACACCGGGAACGGATGAAGATCAAGGTGAAGTGTATGGATTCAGTTTAGTATATAGCGGTAGCTTTACTGCACAGGCAGAAGTGGATCAGTTCTATACCACTCGTGTATCTGTTGGTATTAATCCGTTTGAGTTCAGCTGGAAGCTTGAACCGCAGGAGTCGTTCCAGACACCTGAGACTGTTATGGTCTACTCGGCTACGGGTCTGGATGGCATGTCTCAATCCTACCACGAGTTGTACCGCGAACGTCTGGCGCGTGGACAATTCCGCAATGCTGAGCGTCCTGTGCTGGTTAACAACTGGGAGGCAACATATTTCGGATTTAATGCCGATAAGATTGAGCAGATCGCACGTGCAGGGCAGAAGCTCGGCATTGAGTTGTTCGTGCTGGATGACGGTTGGTTCGGTCACCGGGACAGCGATAATTCATCCTTGGGCGACTGGATTGTGGACAAAAACAAGTTGCCTCAAGGACTGGATGACTTGGCTAACCGTGTCACAGGTCTCGATATGCAGTTCGGGCTGTGGTTCGAGCCAGAGATGATCTCCCCGGATAGTGAGCTGTATCGTAAGCATCCGGACTGGTGTCTGCATGTGCCTGATCGCCGCCGTACCGAAGGAAGACAACAGCTTGTGCTCGACTTCTCCCGTCAGGATGTGCGTGACGAGATCGTTCGGATGTTGTCCGATGTTCTGGGCTCTGCACCGATCACTTATGTGAAGTGGGACATGAACCGTAACATGACAGAGGTTGGCTCTGCATTACTCCCGGCGGACAGACAGCGCGAAACGGCGCACCGTTATATGCTCGGACTGTACGAAGTAATGGAGCGTATCGTTACTTCCTTCCCGCATATTTTGTTCGAAAGCTGCTCTGGCGGAGGCGGACGTTTTGACCCGGGCATGCTGTATTACATGCCTCAAGCATGGACCAGTGATAACACCGATGCGATCTCCCGTTTGCGGATTCAATACGGTACAAGCCTTGTATATCCTGTAAGTTCCATGGGTTCACATATTTCGGCTGTGCCAAACCATCAGGTGAACCGGATCACTTCTCTGGAGATTCGCGGTCATGTTGCGATGTCGGGCAACTTTGGATATGAGCTGGATCTGACGAAGTTTACAGACGAAGAGAATGCGATTGTAAAAGCACAGGTCGACCTTTACAAGGAAATTCGCAGTACGGTACAATACGGTACTTTCCGTCGTCTACTCAGTCCGTTTGAAGGCAATGAAACGGCATGGATGTTCATTGCACCAGATGGCGGTGAAGTGATTGTATTCTACTTCCGTGTACTTTCTGAACCGAATGCACCGCTTCAACGTCTGAAGCTGAAAGGGCTTGATCCAAATGCGGATTACCGCCTGAAAGGCGGCTCAGAGACGTTTACAGGCGATGCCTTGATGTATGGCGGTATTGCTGTAGGTAGTGAGTCGGGAGACTACCTGAGCGAAATGTTCCGGTTTGAGCGGGTGTAAATAAGTTGAACTAGAGATTTTACACAGTCCACTCCGATGACAGAATAACCTTCCATTCGCTGTTATCCCCAGATTTTTTTGATCCCCTTTTCTGAAGGGAAAATCCGGTGATAAAGGCGAACGCTTCGCTATTCCAGGTTTTTTCTGTCCTCTCCGTTAACGTGTAAAAGAAAATTTCAACTTATTTAGATGAATTGGTTATTCTGAAGAAGACCTGAGGATGTCATGATGACGTTCTCGGTCTTTTTTTTCGTTCAACGGGGAAGGATGTTAGGAGTGCAATAACGCAAATGACAGACGTGCCATAGGAATGATAGAAATTTCAACGTGATTTTGTGATAATATAGAGAAGAGTGTTATTTAGAGCTTGAAAAGCTTGAGATCAACTTCGGATGATCGACCATACTGTTATTATGCAGCACAGCTGCCCTGAAATGAGTATTATGAACGATTCAGGAAGGAAAGAGGGATTTATTTGTCTGAACAGGAAACGGTTCTGGAACCCAATGAAGAAACATTAAAGGCGGAACGCCAAGAACGAATCATCAAACAGGTAGCCAAGGAACTGTCACTGTCCTTGAAGCAGATTCGCACCACATCGGAGCTTCTGGACGAAGGCAATACGATTCCATTTATCGCCCGCTACCGTAAAGAAATGACTGGAGAACTGGATGAGAACCAGCTGCGGCAGATTGAAGAACGCTTGGTGTATTTGCGCAATCTGGAAGACCGTAAACTGGAAGTTATCCGTATTATAGAGGAACAGGGCAAGCTGACCAAAGAGCTGGAGAAATCCATTAAGCAAGCTGTCAAGTTGCAGGAAGTAGAGGATCTGTACCGTCCTTACCGTCAGAAACGTAAAACGCGTGCCAGTGTAGCCAAGGAAAAA
Organism: Paenibacillus cucumis (ex Kampfer et al. 2016); assembly: GCF_019748695.1. NCBI lineage: Bacteria > Bacillati > Bacillota > Bacilli > Caryophanales > Paenibacillaceae > Paenibacillus > Paenibacillus cucumis (ex Kampfer et al. 2016). Next base: position 288,481 of record NZ_JACLIC010000010.1, read on the forward strand.
GGTCTGGAGCCGCTCGCCGTATGGATCTGGGAACAGCCGAAACAAGGAGATGCACTTCAGGAGGCTGCGCGTTATATTAATGCAGAACTCGGGGTGGAGGATGCAGAGTCGGCCCTTCAAGGGGCTAAGGATATTCTCGCTGAAAATATTGCCGATGATGCGGCTATTCGTGCCTGGATTCGCAGATATACACTGGATCACGGCATGCTGACTTCAGAAGCCAAGGATACGGAGCAAGAGTCAGTATACGAGAACTATTATAGTTACCGCGAATTAGCCAAAAAGATGCCGCCGCACCGCATTCTTGCGATTAACCGCGGGGAACGGGAGGGTATTCTCAAGGTTGGACTAGACGTGCAAGCCGAACCAGCTCATCGCCATATGGAAAGCCAGATTATTCGTGGTGCTTCTGCGGTGCAAGATATTTTGCGTGCCGTCGTCGAAGACGCGTACAAACGTCTGATTGCACCGTCCATTGAACGTGAAGTGCGTGCCGAGTTGACGGAAAAAGGGGAAAATCAGGCGATTTCGGTGTTCTCCGCGAATCTTCGTAACCTGCTGTTACAGCCACCAATTCATGGCAAACGTGTACTGGGTGTCGATCCGGCATACCGGACAGGCTGTAAATTGGCAGTTGTCGATGATACAGGGAAATTGCTCGAAGTAGCTGTAACTTACCCGACACCTCCGCATAACAAGAAGCGTGAAGCGGCTGAAGTGTTCCATCGGATGATTAAACAGTACGATATTGGATTGATCGTTATTGGTAACGGGACAGGGTCGCGTGAGACAGAGCAGTTTGTAGCCGAGATCATTCAGGAGAATGGCGATGACAGTCTGGTTTACCTGATTGTGAACGAGGCTGGTGCAAGTGTGTACTCTGCATCCAAGCTTGCCCAAGAGGAATTCCCGGATCTGGATGTTGCCGAGCGTAGCGCGGCTTCTATTGCTCGCCGGGTACAAGACCCGCTGGCTGAACTCGTTAAAATTGATCCAAAAGCGATTGGCGTCGGCCAATACCAGCATGATGTATCCCAGAAGGTTCTGGAAGAGAGCTTGAAGGCTGTTGTAGAATCCGCAGTTAACCATGTTGGCGTGGATGTTAATACGGCTTCACCTTCCTTGTTGTCTTATGTTGCTGGTGTTAATGCAACGATTGCCAAAAACATTGTCAAATATCGTGAAGAGAACGGCCGTTTCACAAGTCGTCGCCAGTTGCAGAAAGTGCCCCGTTTGGGCGCAAAAACATATGAACAATGCGTAGGCTTCATGCGTATCTCTGAAGGAGAGAATCCACTGGATCGTACGCCAATTCACCCTGAATCGTATAAGGTGGTTGATCAGCTCTTCAAAGAGCTTCAGGTCGAGCTGGACAAACTCGGAAGCAAAGAACTGTCTGTACTTCTGTCCGAACAGCAGACAGAACAGTTGGCTGTTAAACTGAATGTCGGCGTGCCTACACTACGCGACATTCTGGACAGTTTACAGCGCCCGGGTCGTGACCCTCGTGAAGAGATGCCGCTGCCGATTTTCCGCACCGATGTACTCAAGATTGAAGATCTGGTGGAAGGTATGGAACTGCAAGGTACCGTTCGAAATGTCATTGATTTTGGTGCCTTCGTTGACATCGGCATCAAAAGTGATGGGCTTGTCCATATCTCTCAATTGAGTAACGGGTACGTTAAACATCCGATGGATGTTGTTTCCGTTGGTGATAATGTGACCGTCTGGGTGATGAATGTAGATACGAAAAAAGGTCGTGTTGGCCTGACGATGAAAAAACCTGCATCTGCAAATTCGTGATTAATTATCGCGTTTTGGCATCATGATGTGATGTCAAACTAAACGTCTGTAAACGTATAATGGGACAGCCTTCCGCATTGGGAAGGCTGTTTGCTGTTAAGTATTATCCTTTTTGGTGCAATGGTATGGATAGGTATGGTGTTTGGTGTACAAGGCTTAGATTTCGTTCTCGATGTTGCGCTGTGAACTGCTGGCAGGTTTGTTGCGATAGAAATACCAGCATTCGTTCAGTAACTTGATTTGACGACTGTCCTTTTTGTGGAACGCCCGCATGAGTTGGTTGCAGAGCCATTGAGGCAAAGGAATCTCCTCCTTTTGCATAATTCATCTGTACGTTAGCATATGTGGCAATAGCCTGGACTGTGCGGGATAACTCCATGTCAATTAAAAATGATCATAATCTGTTGAACCAGAACGAAAAAAAGCACATTCCCCTGTGCGGGAAGTGCGCCTTTTGCATTGTATTGAGTTTTGCGAATCAAAAGAGAAGGATTACAATATTGCGGTAAAGTAATGGTTGAGGAATGCTCATACATCTGGTTTTAAACAGAAATAATTTCCCTATGAAATGAATCAGAACGATTCCATCTCTTCTTCATACCATTGTTCCAATTGGGCTTGTAGTGCCCGGATCTCGGTAAGCAGGGAAATCAAAGGATAATTGCTTTCACGCAGGGCAGCAAAACGCTCTTCAAGGGCATTGATATAATCAAGCCCGCCGATGATGGACAAGTTTTCGTTTAACAGATCGAGATGATCACATTCGGCAATAGCCCAGGGTAGAACGGGTACATCTGTTGCCGTGAGTTTGTCGATTTCCTTGTGCAGACGCAGATTAAGTGCACTGAGTTGATAAGCATAATCCGCGGGCATTTCAACAAACTGTAATTGTTGCTCCTGCTGCAGGATGACATAGCGCATTGTAGGCATAACGAGTATTAATCTCCCCTCATACATTCTACTTGACAGTGTAGCCTACGAAACGGTTAAAATTCAAGTATTGTACGGGAAAAACAGTGTGCTCGGGCGGGTGGAGAGAGAGGAGAATGATGGAAAATAAGGAATTACAACAATGGATTGAACAGATTTCTCTGGAACATTTCGGAGTTCCGTTTACTCATGAAGCGATATTTAACCGTCGTCTGACGACAACAGGTGGGCGCTATATGCTCAAAAGTCATCGGATCGAGATAAATCCACATCAGCTCGAAGTTTATGGAAAAGACGAGGTTGAGAAAATTATCAAGCACGAACTGTGCCACTATCATCTGCATATTCGAGGGCGGGGATACCAGCATAGAGACCCGGAATTCAAGGCACTTTTGCAAAAAGTAGGTGGTTCAAGGTTCTGTCAGTCTCTCCCCGGAGACAAGGGCAGAAAACCGCTACCGTATCGGTACAAGCTGGTATGCAAGAGTTGCGGGATGGAGTATTTGCGTAAACGGAAAATAGATCCAAAGCGTTATCGCTGCGGTCGATGTTCAGGCAAACTGACAATTCAAACCATCTGACGAACACTAGGAATAATTTGTTGTAAAAAGGGAGTCAAAAGGCAGGTTGACTTGAATTATTAATCATGATAAATTAATGTTATTCAAGTTAATTTTCCCTGATAGCTCAGTTGGTAGAGCACTCGACTGTTAATCGAGTTGTCACAGGTTCGAGTCCTGTTCGGGGAGCCATTTCTTGGAGAGATACCCAAGTGGCTATAAGGGGACCCTCTGCTAAGGGGTTAGACTGCGTAAGCGGTGCGAGGGTTCGAATCCCTCTCTCTCCGTTCTGATTATACTTCTATGCCAGGGATGAGAACCCTAAAGGTTCGTCGGAGCATAAGCTTCGGTAGCGATACATCGCAGTCTCGAGCGAAGTGAGAGTATCCCTCTCTCTCCGTTCTGAATATACACTTTTAATCCTCTTTACATGAATGAGAAAATTATTCATGTAAAGAGGATTTTTTGGTTTTTAGCATCTGAGCCGTTTACAGAGAAATATCCAAAAGCTCGTACAAACCTGATTTTCCAGCCTCGGTTACTTCTACAGAGCGACTTCCTGTTTTTTGACGAATCCAATTCAGTTCAAGTAATCGCTGAACGAGCTGTTCACCAAGCAAGCCGGACAGGTGATGACGGCGTTCGCTCCAGTCCAGGCATTTACGAGCGATGGCCCGGCGTGATCCTGGCTTCAATTGCAGCTTAATTCCAAATGAGCTAAACCACTGTGATCCTTCCTCCGTAATTAGATAATCCTTACCTTGCGTTTCTTCAGGTTCAACCAGATAACCTCTCTTGAGCAATGCTTCGCAGAGTAAAACCCCGAGTTTTCCAGCCAGATGACTGTAGCAGGTGCGAGCATAACTTAATTGTTGCAATTGATTGGATTGCTTCAATGAGCGAACCTGTACCGCTGGGGCAATGCTGGCCATTTTCTCAATCAGATCCGCAATTTCCTCGTTCGCAAGACGATAATACCGATGACGACCTTGCTGTTCTACTTCCAATAGTCCTCCCGTTACAAGTTTAGCAAGGTGATTACTTGCGGTCTGTGGACTGACTGCGGCCATATAGGCCAGCTCGCCGGCAGGTAACGCCCTTCCATCCAGCAGAGCGGAGAGGAATATAGAACGGCTTGTATCAGCAATAAGTGAGGCAATAACAGTGATATTCGGATATGCATTCATACTTCGATGATAGTTGAAATAATGCTGTATTACAATTGGTTTCAATTCATGAATTGAACAGGAGAGGTATAAGGTGAGCAACGATATGCAGCAGTATAGCACAAAACAAACTACCCAGTCGGCTCGGATGAATCAGCACGAGACTATTAATCCCAGTATTCTATACTATGGCACCCCTGTGATCATCCTTAGTACTTTAAACGAAGATGGGTCTACGAATCTTTCCCCATTATCGTCTTCTTGGGCGCTGGGGGATTGTCTGGTGCTGGGGATAGGTACACAGGGCAAGGCTTATGAGAATCTCTGTCATTATCCTGAATGTGTTATTAATCTGCCGGATGACTCAATGTGGGGAAAAGTTGAAGCGCTGGGGCGGTTGACGGGAAGCTCTCCCGTGCCAGAAGTTAAAAAACAAATGGGATATACGTTTTGCCAAGATAAATTTAGGGCAGTAGGTCTGACGTCTCAAAGCTCAGTTCAAGTAGCGCCAGATAAAATAGCTGAATGTCCGCTTCAGATTGAAGCGGCTGTACAACATATACGTATCCCGGAGCATACGCCGAATATGGCGGTTGTAGAAGTGAAAGCGGTGAAGGTGCATGCACATTCTCATTTGATTTCAGATTTCAATAAGATTGATCCAAAGCAATGGCATCCGTTGATTTATAATTTCAGGCATTATTACGGACTTGGGGAGAGACAAGGGGAGAATTTTCGGGCATAGAAATAAATGGCTGATGAGATTGAGTAAGAGGGCAAATAAGAGGTCGAGCGAGAGGTTAAGTGAGAGCTGCACTCCTTGGCATGTTACGGAACCCAAAAAACAAGCACAGGCTGGCTCGGTTAAGGAGACTGCTGTGCTTGTTTTCATTTCACTAATGTTACTAACCTTTGAATGGTACTTTATCAGCCTTCCGAGACAATGGTTTCCTCAGGCGCAATCGGTTTGCCTTCTAACAGGCTATGAATCGCATGAGCGACGCCATGCTCCACATTGGTTAGTGTGATTGTTTTAGCCATGGCGCGAATTTCGGGTTCAGCATTGCCCATTGCGATACCTAGCCCAGCCATTTGTAACATGGAAACATCATTAAAGTTATCCCCGATCGCAACTGTGTCTTCCATCGAAATGTTCAAGTGCTCCGCCAGTTTGGAGAGGGCATTGCCTTTGGATACATCCGGGTGTTGCATTTCAAAGTTATGCTCAAAGGAGACTACCATTGCCACATCGGTTCTGGAGGAGAAATATTCACGTCCGCGTTGCACCTTCGCTGGATTCATCGAGAAGGCCATGATGTTATAGATGCAAGCTTCTGCCGGAATTTCAAGATGGTTGTTCACGCGGTGATAGTCTTTTTTGTCGTAGTGTTTTTTGATCGAACGGATCATGCGCTCGATATCTTCACCGGGTTTTGATCCCAGGACACGTTCCAATTCGGCGAGCATCGTCTCATGAGTACTGATTGCAGCGTATATGCCCATCTGAGTTGAAGCTTCATAATAAATGTGCTCATCTTCCAGCCATTGCATGACAGAAGCGGCCGTTTCACGTTCCAGAGGGAGGTGGAATAAGCGTTCTCCATTCTCATCATGAATGGTAGCGCCGTTGGAACCGATAATCGGTGTTTTGATTCCGCCTTGGCGGCTAATCGCCACAACATCTGAATATACGCGTCCGGTCGCAATGGTTACTTTCATGCCAGACTGTTGCGCTTTCTGGATGGCATCGGCATTCTCGCGGCTAATCTGGCTGTCTCTATTCAACAAAGTTCCATCTAAATCGGTAGCAAATAACTTCATATCTTTACAACTCCTTATCTTGTGTGGGTTCAGGGATTAGAATCTCAACCTTTTGTTCGTTTAAAAAATCCAGCCATTCCTGATCCGGCCATTGATCTGTAATTAATACGTCTACCAGCGACCAGTCTGCAAAACGATAACCATAACGTTTGCCCATTTTGGAGTGGTCGGCGAGGATAATTACTTTTTTGGCCGATTTCATCATCTGATGTTTGATCTTGCCTTCCTCTTCAGAAGCACTGAATCCATCCATAGTGAGACCGCCAATGCCTATAAAGGCTTTATCCACATAGTAGTGGGAGAGTGTCTCAATAACCGGTGTACCGTAGACATAACGCTGTTCCTTATCCAATCGGCCTCCTAACAGTCGAATCTGGACTGCTGTGTGCTTGGATAACGAATCAGCAGAGTGAATGGAATTTGTAATTACAGTGCAGGATTTCCCGTTCAGATTCTCCGCGCAGGACTGCACCGTTGTGGAGGAATCCAGGATAATGGTTTCTCCTGAACGAACGAGAGCAGCGGCCAGTTTGCCAATGGCTCTTTTTTCCTCAGATACATACTTCAACCGATCCTGATACGACTTGAACTCTTGTGGGGGAGAAGGGAGGATTGCGCCACCACGTGTACGAATAATGGCTTCCTGCTCTTCGAGTTTAATCAGATCCCGGCGTGCCGTATCTCGTGAGACATCGAATAAAGATACAATCTCTTCAGCCGAGATACGATGATGCTTGCGCAGGTGCTCAATAATGAGTTGCATGCGTTCTTCTTGAAACAAACGTAAAGCCTCCTTATATTCATGGATGACCGTGCGTTGTACTATAGTTTAATTATAAGTAATTATAATGTGATCTGCAATATTGTAAGTGAAAATAAGTTTTCATAAGTTTTTTAATCATTAATTTACATAATTAAAGTACGGTCATGACAAGAATGTGATTTTAGATATAACGAGATAAGGTAAATAAGAAGCGAGATTAGGAGATAAGAAGTCGGCCAATGGGTTGAGAAAATGACCTTTGGATGCGAGCAAAAATTTGGATTTTAAAAGAATATAAAAAAAGTATTGCACTGTTCTGTTTCTCTGTGATATACTCATTCTTGTCGCCAAGAAGACAAATTGTTCATAAGGCCCGTTGGTCAAGGGGTTAAGACACCTCCCTTTCACGGAGGTAACAGGGGTTCGAATCCCCTACGGGTCATAGTATTACCTCATTCTTCACCGTTAAGAGATTCTTCCTTAATAAGGGGGTTTCTTTGAAAGTCACTGCTCTGTAACATCCGATATGAAGCATGGCATAACATCAGGTGAAGGTACATTGAGAGCCATTAGCTCAGTTGGTAGAGCACCTGACTTTTAATCAGGGTGTCGAAGGTTCGAGCCCTTCATGGCTCACCATTTAACAATTTAATATGCGGTCGTGGTGGAATGGCAGACACGCTATCTTGAGGGGGTAGTGGGTGTATACCCGTGGAGGTTCGAGTCCTCTCGACCGCATTATATTTGAACAGAAAAAACCTTGATATTAAGGTTTTTTCTGTTTTTATTATGGCTTTAGCCAGTTGAGTGCGTGAAACGCGCGAAACAAAAACCAGCTAATGTTTGTCAAGCATTTCTGGTTGGATGAGTTCTCTTTTCATGTTATACTTTTTTTCGACCAACACGAATAACCTCCGCGGCTATGGAGGTTTTGGTTAAATATGGATTACTCCTGATAGGGTTGCCCTTTCTGCAAGATGGAGAAAATGTGATGCAACAGCTTGTTTGCGCAGGCGATCACGACGACCTTGTAGGGCTTGCCCTCTTTTCTTTTTTTCTCGTAATATGAACCCATTTTTACATTTTTATTCTTCCTTAATCCACATTGCACAGCCAGATACAGAGAGCGTCTAAGCCTTTTGGAGCCTCGTTTCGTTATTTGTGTACTTGTCGCCGTCAACTTCCTTGAACTGAAAATCCCGGGTCAAGGCCTGCAAACGCCACAAGTTGCTTCGCATCGTTAAATTGCCTGATATCCCCTATTTCAGCTATGATCGCTGCTGCCAGTTTCGTTCCAATTCCCGGTATGGTCTTCACCAATTCAAGCTCTGGCAAACTTGCCGCCATTTCTTCGACTTGCTGTTCGAGCTCATTCAGTTGCTCAATCATCGTCAGTAATAACCTGACCATTCCTAGCAGTGCTTTGCTCTGAGACGAGCTATGTCAACTTTCTTTCCATTCACTCAGCATGACCTCCAGTTTTTTGTTTTTCTCAATCGCCCACTGTTTGAGCATGCCCAGCTCAAGTATAAATACGGAAATTGAAAATTTTGGGCTGAAGGATACTATATAAGCACATTTGGTCTAAATGAAGCAACAGTAAGAAAGTATATTCGTGAGCAAGAAGCACATGATCAAGCGGTGGATAAGCTAAGTGTAAAAGAATACGAAGATCCATTCAGCAGTAATCGAAGACACTGAGCCTGAACAGCCCTGCTGTCAGGCTAGCGTCTATAGGGCAGTTTGGTAACTAGTAACCATTGCACTTCGGATTTAAGTTGTTCATCGGGATGTGAATTAGGAATTAGAGCGAAAGAATAAGTACTTAAAGCGTATCAATCTTCACATTTGAAAACTCTTAGAATGGCTAAAGAGACGAAAGGATATTGGATATGTCTATTTGGATCAAGACTTCGCTATACAAACCCCGATTTCTATTACAATTATTATCGAGAGCATTAGGATTTGAGAACCCTCCGTCTGTATATCGCTGATACAAATTCTGACAAGTTATATGAAAAGGGAAGTCTACAAGGTAAAGTTAATTACCTGCGAGAAAAAAAGTTTATAAATCACATTTATGTTATTTATATCCACTTATATATTTATAATAGTTTTTAGACATTATTAATTAAAAATGTTTGTCAGGTTTTTTTTTGCGGACAAATCAAGCGAAAAAATAGCTGAGCAGAAAAATTATAAAAAACAATTCATGGAATTTTTAGGATTTAGGAGATGTTAGACTTTATATTAAAATTGTAATATAATAGGATTTTTTTGAAAATTTATGTTCAATATACAGGGATAATATGTTATTGTTGTAACTACAAGTATAGTAACGAAAACATTGGAGGTCGTTTTTTACATAATATATTACTAATGTTATTGTTAGTGAACAAAGTTAAATTAATGAAATTGATTCGAACTGAAGAAGGACAGAATTTTATGAATGTAATTTCTTGAATTTCAATTAGATCTGTTATCAGCTGAATTATTCTCTAATATTAGTTGGTATGGTCGTTTTTGCTGTTTCAGATAAAAATGTAAGGATAAATGCTTAGAAAAATTATTAAAATTGATATGAAAATTGCTAAATATTCCTACAAAAATTCAAGTATAAGAAAATTACTGATATAAAGTTAATAACACCACAATATTGGAATTTTTAATTTATGAGAAAAGTGAAACTTTTCTTTTCTTTAATTTGAATTTTTTAGTTACTTACTTTTTTCGCTAATTACGTCTTTTCAATATGCGCTTACAGTGATCTTTCTATGAGCTGTATAACAAAATTAACATGTTTACATTAATGATAGTTTGATGATAAACCGAGCTTTCTTGTTGTCTAGGAAATTGAAAAATGGTTTGTCAATTGATTTGTTGAAGAAGCTGTGAATTTCGTATTTTTTATCGAATTCAGATGAATAAATCATAAGGCGGTGCCCGATGAAATTGTTTTGTTTACCTTGCGCTGGGGGATCATCACATTCCTTATATGCCAATTGGGTACATGAATTTAAATCGTTCCATGTTATTCCGGTAGAGCTTCCTGGAAGGGGATCGCGATTCAATGAAACTCTCCTTCTAACCATCGAAGAGATGGCAAAAGAAGTAGAGAAAAAAATTCAAGATAATTTAAAACCAGGGGAACACTTCGCAATATTCGGCCATAGCATGGGAGGTCTTTTAGCCTATGAATTAGGTTTGAGATTTAAGGATAGTTTATATATACTCTCGCATATTTTTCTCTCCGCGTACAAACCACCTCACTTTGTGAGAGAGGAGAATTGTCATGAATTCTCAGATGAAAGATTAGTTGAATATATTATTAAATTAGGGGGTACTCCTGACCACTTCTTTGACAACGAAGAAGTTCGGAAGTTGTTTTTGCCTATTTTTAGAGCGGATTTTACTGCGGTCGAAACCTATGTAAGCTCGGCGGAACCTAAGAGGCTATCTATGGATGTAACGATATTGGCAGGTAAGGATGATAAAATTTCACTAGAAGAATTGAAGTGTTGGGAAATTTATTCAAATAATCCTATAAAAATTCATATATTTGAAGGCGGGCATTTTTATCTGAATGATCAAAGAGAATGCCTGTATAACATCCTGTGTCAATCCTTAAAGTATAATCACGAGAATTTTAGGTAGAGGAGTTAATCAGAAATGGAGAAACCTCAAAATTTAATTGATTTAATACAAACTTATAATGAAGACGAGCGAGGAAAAGAAAAAGGCATAACGTTTATACAGTCCAAAGATCGCGAAACTAAAACTACATACGGTGAATTATATAGAAGTAGCTTATCTTATTTGTATTGTCTACAATCACGGGGCTTACGTAGTGGAGACCGAGTGATTCTTCAAATTGAAAATAATGAATCTTTTCTTAAATTGTTTTGGGCTTGCATCTTAGGCGGGATTATTCCAGTCCCCCTATCAGTTGGATTTAATGAAGAAAACTATACTAAATTGAAAAATATTTGGACAGTTCTGAATGGTGCTTACTTACTAACTGATAAATTCGTTTTTGATAAATATTTACACTTTTATGAGAGTCATACAGAATTTCAGCCATACCAAGATTGGCATTTAAAAACTTTTCTATTTGAAGACTTCAAATTGGAACTTCATAACAAAGGCGTAATTGCTAAAATAGTGCCTGAAGATACAGCTTTTATTCAATTTTCATCAGGCTCAACGGGTGAGCCAAAGGGTGTGATTCTAAGCCATCAAAATATTATGTGTAATTTGTCGGCAATGGAATGTCTAGCTTTCACTTCTTCGGATTCATTCATTAGCTGGATGCCTTTGACCCATGATATGGGTATTATCTTAAATCACCTCTGTCCTTTATTTAACAGCATTGATCAGTTTTTGATTCCGACTTCATTATTCATAAGACGACCGACGTTATGGCTAGATAAAACAAGTAAACATCAAATCAGTTTTTTGTCTAGCCCGAATTTTGGTATGAAATATGTTCTTGATATGTTTCATTCCAACAAGAGTAGAGACTGGGATCTTTCTTCTATAAGAATACTAGCTACTGGTGCAGAACCTATAGACTATCAATTAGGTGTTAGGTTCGCAGAAGAAATGAGTAGATTTGGATTTGATGCTAATGCGTTGCTCGCTTGTTATGGCCTTGCCGAGGGTACTGTAGGTGTAAGTACTCAAAGACCTGGAGAAGGATTAAGGCTCGTTTCTTTAGATCGGCGATTTTTAGAAATAGGAGATAGAGTAAAGATCGTTAATCAAGAAGTTCCAAACGCTATAGATTTTGTCGAATGTGGTGTTCCGATAAAAGACTGTCACGTTCGTATTTGTGATGAGCACAATAAGGTACTATCAGAACTTCATATTGGATATATTCAAATTCGTGGTGGGAATGTCACAAAGGGCTATTATAACAATGAATCAGACACGCAGGATCTATTTACCGAGGATGGCTGGTTGCTTACTGGAGATTTAGGATACTTAGATGACAAAAAAATGATTGTTACTGGTAGGGCAAAAGAAATAATTATTATTAATGGTCAAAATTATTATCCGCGTGACATTGAGCGAGTAGCTGAAGAAGTAGAGGGGATCGATCTCGGGAAGATTGTAGCATGTTCTGTGCAGAGCCGGGAGGGTGCAGGAGAAAGTTTGGCTCTTTTTGTCTTATTTAAAGAGTCCCTAGAATTGTTTGTGCCTCTGATGGATAGTTTGAAAGCGAATATAATCCAAAAAATAGGTGTTGATCCCTCTTATATAATTCCGATAAGAAAGATTCCTAAAACAACAAGTGGGAAAATTCAACGATACCGGTTAGCAAAGCGATTTAATGAAAATCAATTTGATAAAACTGTGCAGGAATTGAAAGACTTTGATCGGTTGCCAAAAGTGAAGCTTGATTATGATCAAATTGCCGAAAAAGTCAGATTTCTTTGGACAAGCATTCTGGGTGTTGAGATTCCTTCGACTGAAAAACTTTCTTTCTTTGAGCTAGGTGGAAATTCCATTCAATATATGTCACTTTTTCATCGTGTTCAGGAATGTTTTATGATTCAGCTTTCACTATCCGAGTTTCTTGAATCAACTGAGTTATCGGAGCAAGCTACATTAATAGAGTCCAAAATTGGGTTTGCAGAACAGCTTACTCCTATTCCCGTATTAAAACACTCGGAGAGTGTCAACTTGCTCACTTCAGCACAAATGAGAATCTTTGTTCTTCATGAAACACTACAGAGATCGGAAGCTTATAATTTGCCACTATCTCTTAGTATAGAAGGAACACCTGACCGAAGACGTGTTGAGGACGCCTTGCAACACCTGGTTGCCCGCCATGAG